>JACREX010000208.1 GCA_016212695.1 Bacteroidia bacterium | reverse complement strand
TTCAATAACCATGCGATATGTAGGATATTGATAAATCATTTTTTTTGTCATCTGGTAGATGAAAATTAATTTTGAGTTTATGTTATTGACTTTTCGGAAATTATTTGATATTTCAGTATTTTCATTTTAGAAATTTAGGTACAATTTAAACTGGATTATTCATAAATAACTTTACGTTGATTATCATGGAATAATTTGTAAAAAATCAGGCGGAAGACGAAAAGCCTTTAATAGAGTAGTCGAAATATTAAATTTTAACGTTATGATATTAGCAGTTGTTATTTGCTTTGCATTGTTAGTGGTGATACTGGGAATGTTCCTGCTTGCCAAGACCAGGTCTGAGAATCTTGGAAAATTCTTCGGTTTTGTATCTTATTTTGTTATTGTTTTTGGTTTTGTCATGATTCTTTTTGCCTTACAGGCGGCGTTATTTCAATGCATCATGCATCATAAATATGAAAGAGAATGTATGCGCGACAATCTTATTATGCGGCATGAACCGATGGATGGCGTGTTTGAAAAAAAAATATGTATTGTAGATGATTTTGATGATGAAAAAGAGAACATGGCATATATTCACAAAGAAAAAATGAAATGTTGCCATGATATGGAAAACATGCCTCCAAAAGAAAGAGCAGAAATGGCGCTGAAAATGCTTACTGAAAAATTGAAACTCAAAGACGACCAGGTACCCAGGGTTCATGAAGTTATTTTAAAATATTTTGATTTGAAGGAATCTACCGGCGGCGATATGGAAAAATTAGATAAGATCCAAAAAGAAAAGCTGGATGCATTAAAGAAAATACTCACACCGGAGCAATTTAAAAATCTTCCGGAGTGTTGCTTTAAGAAATGAGCCTCAATTCCAAATACCCAGAAACATTATTAGCGATATGTTGTCTGTAGTTTATACATGAAATGGTTCATCGAAGCGTCCCGCAAAGCGGAACAGGTCTTGAGTTACAGAGAGTGAAAAAATAAATATAATTTCTTTTTCTTCACAAAAAACAGTATATTTGTCTTGAAATCACAAATCTAAAATCAATCATACGACCTCAGGCATCAAAAACATAAGCTATGGTATGACTAAAGTTCAAAAAAAACAAAATCTGATCTGCAACATGCAACCTGCAACCTGTTTATTTGTATTGCTGCTCTTCTGCAATTTACTTTTTGCAAAAAATGTTTCTCTGAATATTGCTGATTTTAAATATGCTCCAAGCGCTTTACTCAAAGCAAAGGCTGATACTCCGACGGCTGCTTTTACCTGTGATACGACCACAGTGGTAGTGGGCGACACGGTTCATTTTACCGACCTGTCTACTTCTACATCCGGGCCTATAACAAGCTGGCATTGGTATTTTGCAGGCGGCGCTCCTGATACATCCACACAGCAAAATCCACAGATAAAATATAATACCGCCGGAGTGTATAACGTAGCGTTGAAAGTAACCGATACATCGGGTAACGACAGTCTTATGAAACCCGGATATATTACGGTTATTGAACCCAGCATATTATTTCCTGATGCAAAATTCACGGCAGATTTCACAACCATCCTGGTTGGCGACAGTATCAATTTTTTTGATATGACACACGGAGAGCCCCTGTCATGGTTCTGGAAATTCAAGGGAGGCACGCCGTCCACATCAACCCTGCAGGATCCGGTTTATATCAAATATAATACTGCAGGCACATATGATGTTACATTAACTGCGACCAATACCCTTGGCAGCGATTCTTTAAGAAAGCAGGGATATATTCATGTACTTACCGATGCGGGAACTGTAGCTCCCACTGCTGATTTCTCCGCAGGACCGAGGTTGGCGGTTGTCGGACAGGAAATAACTTTTACAGATGAGTCAACCAATAACCCCTTGCAATGGCAGTGGTATTTTCCCGACGGAACACCTGCCACTTCAGATATTCAGAACCCTATGGGAGTAACTTACAATACTACGGGATTTAAAAATGTAACTCTTACGGCTACCAATCCGAACGGTTCGGGTACGTTGACAAAAACCGAATATATTCTTGTAACAACCGCTCAAATTCCAAGTTACTGCGACACGCTAACCAATGTCCTGCAAAGCGAACTTATTACTTTCTACCAGGTTCCTTCATCGTCGGGTATGGGATATCTTCCGGGCTCGAACAAGTATGGAAAGATTTATGCCGAAAAATTTTCGAGTTATTCTTTCAATGAAGTTAACCGGATCATTATTTCTGTCAGAAAAAGAATATTACATCTGAATACCACATCCTATGTTACCTTTAAGATATGGGGCGGCACAACAACACCCGCCGGCACAGCGCTTGGTTCCGTTAATGTAAATCTTTCAAATACCACGCTGGTCCCAAATTGTTACAACCAGATAAATTTTACCGTTCCGGTGCCTATTGACGGGACTTTCTTTGTCGGTTACGACCTTTCCCACGTTACTTCGCCGGATACGGTTGTTTTCAATATGGCGCTCGACAGGGGTATGTATGGCAACAACACCATGTATGTATACAACAGCGGTACATGGAAAACCTGCCAGGCTGTTTACAACAAAACTTCTTCTCTTGATTTGATGATTATACCCTGCCTCACAGGTGTGAATGAAGTAAAAACCAATGATAATATCATCATCTTCCCGAATCCGGCAGGTGATTTTGCAGTTATTGACCTGGGGGAAGAATTATCCGGAAAGGTGGATGTTAAAGTGTATGATATGATGGGTAAACCGGTTGGCTTTTATATAACAAAAATGGAACAGAACCAGTACCGGCTTGATTTTACAAACCTTATCAATGGTATATATTTTATAAATGTAACGATGGGCAACCGGATGATTACTTCAAAAATTTCTATTTTGAAATAATACCCCGATTACCGACCGTGAGTCCCATGTGGGACAACGTCCCCTTCGGGATTACCGGCTTCTAAAAACCTTCTTTACTTACCGCCTCCTTTATCGGAAGAGAAAGTATTCTTACGTATGACATTTCCTTTTTTATCATAATCATACGCGTAAAGAAATTTTTGTGTCAGCGCCATAGAAGAGTTAAAAGTTGCCACTTCGGTCTCATTCCCTTTAGCATCGTATTTATAGGTAGTAATGGCAACCAGTACATTGTTTTCGTTATAGTTTCGTTCTTCTTTCTTTTTTCCCTTTTTATCATACAGGTATGTATTCCTGCCGCTTTGATTACCATTTCCCAGCAAGATTTTTTCTTCTGTTTTATTTCCGTTAGCATCATACGTGTACAATATTTTTTCGTCGAGAGTACCATCCGCTCTTGTGCAGGTTTCGCTGATTCTATGATTTTTGCCGTCGTACTCATAGTCGTATTTTCTCAGCAGATTTCCATTGGGAGCAAGGTTCGATAAAGACGTAACATTGCCTTTGTCGTCATAGGTATATTTATATCTCCTGTAAAGACCTGTGGGATTGAAACTGCTCTCTTCCGTTTTATGGCCCTTTTCATCGTAAGTGCAGGTATATTTCGTGATTAAATTATGTTTTGAGTTAAAATTGTTTTCTTCGGTTTTCCTGCTTTTATCATCATACGAAAAAGTATTCAGAAGAAACAAACTTCCGTTTTCGTAAAAAATATCTTCTTCCAATTTATTGCCCCGGTTGTCGTAAATAAAACTTGATTTATAATCGAGGGAAACAATTACCTGGTTACTGGTATCAAGGGTTATGTTTTCTTTATTCGTGTAAACCAAATCATTGTTGGCAATCAAGGTTCCGTCGGCAACAAATATTTTTTTTCCGGTTTCATTCCCGTTTTTGTCGTATTGGTAAATCACCTTATAATTCAGGATATCGTCGGAGTTATAAATATTCCATTCCGTTGTATTTCCCGTTTTATCATACGTGAACGTATATCTCCTGATCGTGGTCCCGTCGGGCTTGATACGTTTTTTTTCTTTCACGCGGCCTTTCCCGTCGAATGTGAATACTTCGCGGTAGCAAAGCGCCCCATTAACCCATTTGTAATATTTATTTGATGAATAAAGATTATCCGGTTTTATTTTATGAACATATTTTTTTACAGGGACTTTTATGGCTGGTGGAGTTGCTGTTTTATTATAATGATGCCAGAGAAGAAAGAGGGCAAGCAATAAAATTAAAATAATACCTGTCAGGATTATAATAATTGGTTTTTTTGAAATGCCGGGCATAAATTTTCACTATTATAGGTTACAAAGGTATAAAATTTGTTTTCAGTTTTTAAAATTTTTATATTTTTACATGAAATATGAAATATGAGGTATGAGGTATGAAATCGTAAATTCTAAATTTTTAATTATAAATCAAAAAATCACAAATCTAAAACTAATGTATATGAAAAAATTTATGCTTTTCTTTTCAGTATGTTTTATGCTGACAGGCTTAACAATGACGGCTCTGAGCCAGAACACGAACAAATATTCCGGAAGGCTTAGCTATGATGGCAAGGAATATGAATACGAAACTACCTGTCCCGGGAAAAAAGAGATGATGACCACTACAATTGAGACATATGGTCTCATTATTTATAAAGTGAAAAAAGATAAGAAAAAAGAAATTTTAAAAACCCATTGTATGGCTCTTTCTGTTAAAAAGGGAGACAGCGATGTAAAGAAAAACTTAGATCATATTAAGTTCACTACTGTGAACGACAAAGGCCTTGCCCCTGAAGTTGAAGGAACCAGTAAAAAGATGACCATGGAGTTCAATTTGGATAATTTCACGTTAATTCCCCAATTCGGTAACAACTCATCTGTGGGCTGTTCCGATTTTAATGACGGAATTAAAAACGTTGTGATATTTATATTAAAAGAAATGGATTAATTCAGCTTTTTCTTTACTTCCGATATAGTAAAGGCTTCCACCAGGTCGCCTGCTTTGATATCATTGTATTTATCAATATTCAAACCGCATTCAAGGCCTGCGCTCACTTCTTTTGCATCATCCTTGAAACGCTTTAGCGACCCAAGTTCTCCTGTGTAAATCACAATACCCTCGCGGATCACGCGGACTTTTACATGGCGGTTGATTTTTCCGTCGAGAACTAAGCAGCCGGCTATTGAACCAACCTTTGTTATCTTGAATACCTCTTTTATCTCTGCCGTACCTATAACGTCTTCTTTCAATTCGGGTGAAAGCATGCCTTCCATAGCGGCTTTTAATTCTTCGATGGCATCATAGATAATGGAGTAAAGGCGGATTTCAATTTGTTCGCGTTCTGCAAGTTTTCGGGCAGCCACCGACGGCCTTACCTGGAATCCCACAATCACTGCATTGGATGCAGAAGCCAGCATTACATCCGATTCAGAAATCTGTCCGACTGCTTTATGAATAACGCTTACCTGGATTTCTTCATTGGATAATTTTATCAGCGAATCGGATAAAGCTTCGATGGAGCCGTCAACGTCGCCTTTCACGATAAGATTTATTTCTTTGAAATTGCCTATAGCCAGGCGGCGCCCGATTTCATCAAGCGTAATGTGCTTTTGAGTTCTAAGGCCCTGCTCGCGTTGCAGTTGTTCGCGTTTGTTGGCGATTTCGCGCGCCTCGCGTTCACTTTCCATAACATTAAACGGATCGCCTGCCTGGGGAGCTCCGTTCAGGCCAAGGATCATGGCCGGAACAGAAGGGCCCGCTTCTGTAATTTTTTGTCCTCTTTCATTATACATGGCTTTTATATGGCCGGAATAACTTCCTGCAAGAAGAATATCGCCGATCTTCAACGTGCCCGCTTTTACAAGAACCGTTGCAACATAGCCGCGGCCTTTGTCTAATGACGATTCGATAACCGTACCTACGGCCCGTTTAGCCGGGTTTGCTTTCAGGTCGAGCATCTCGGCTTCGAGCAATATTTTTTCCAAAAGAAGATTCACATTAAGCCCCGGTTTTGCGGCTATTTCCTGGCACTGGTATTTACCGCCCCAGTCTTCGACTAAAAGATTCATTTTCGCTAATTCTTCTTTTATCTTTTCAGGATTTGCCGTGGGTTTATCAATTTTATTGATTGCAAAAACAATGGGAACGCCCGCCGCCTGTGCATGGTTGATTGCTTCTATTGTCTGGGGCATCACATTATCGTCGGCTGCAATTACAATAATTGCGATGTCTGTAACCTGCGCACCGCGGGCGCGCATAGCAGTAAATGCTTCGTGGCCCGGAGTGTCTAAGAAGGTAATCTTTTTCCCACCCTCAAGGGTAACGTGGTATGCGCCGATGTGCTGGGTAATTCCTCCGGCTTCACCGGCAACCACATTGGTATTCCTGATAAAATCGAGCAGTTTTGTTTTTCCATGGTCAACATGTCCCATCACCGTAACAATGGGTGGACGGAAAACAAGGTCCTCGGGTTTATCTTCTTCCTCAACAATATCTTTTAATGCTTCTATACTTACAAATTCTATTTTAAAACCGAATTCTTCGGCAACAAGAGCCATGGTTTCGGCGTCGAGGCGCTGATTTATGGAAACAAACAAACCTAAGTTCATACAGGTAGCGATAATCTGGGTAGCCGGCACATTCATCATAGAAGCAAGTTCATTCACCGTAACGAATTCAGTAACCTTCAGAATATTTTTTTCCGCTTCCTGCCTTTCAATTTCTTCCTGCAGTTTCTGGCTGGCTTCTTCTCTTTTTTCTTTTCTGTATTTTGAGGTTTTTGATTTTGTTTTTGATGACATTATTGAAAGAGTTTCTTTCATCTGCTTATCCACTTCCTCTTCATCCACTTCAATTTTATAAATTCTTTTTTTATCTCTTCTTTCAAAGAATTTTTTCTTTTTTACTCCTCCTTCATGAACCTTTTCTTCAAATTTCGGATCGAGAGAAACAAATTCTTCTTTATCCTTTTTTATTCTTTTACGTTTTTTCTTTTTCCTAAATTCTTTATTTTTCTCATCACCCGGCAGTGGAATAACGGGTGGCTTTTTATCTTCTTTTACCGGCAGGTCCATCCGGCCTAAAACAGTTGGTCCCGACAATTTCTCAACTACCGTATGAAAAACATTGTCCTCTTTTATTCCGATATCGTCCAGATTTGCAGATTGAATAGCATCGGCTTCCTGTTCAACTTCAGAATCGATCTCGGCTTTTAAATCTTCGGCTTCTTCTTTGCTCCGCTTTTTCTTTTTTAATTCTTTTGCAAGCCTTCTCGCTTTTTCTTTCTCCTTTTCTTTTTCTTTTCTCTCTTGGTCTTTCTCTTTCCGGGTTTTCTTTGCAGGACGGGTTTTCTGGTTGATTGAATCCAGATCAATTTTACCTAAAACTTTAGGTTCTTCAAGTTCAATTTTTTCGGTAGGTATTTCTTCAATGATTTTCTGAGCGGTTTTTTCTTCTTTTTTCTTTTCGGCAGCGGTTTTCTTTTCTGTTTTCTTTTTTTCCACCTGTTTTTCTTCAGTTTTTTTATCTTTTGCTTGTTTTTCTTTTGTTTCTTTTTCGGTTGCAGCTTTCTTTTTCGCTTCGGATTCCAGTTCTGTTTTACCAATAACTTTTACATGGATTTCATTTGATTTTCCGCTAAAATCTTTAATCTGAATTGTATCTTCAACATCCTGAGAGGGTTCTTTTTTATAGCTTTCCATGTCAAGGGCAAGGCTTTCTCTTTTTTCTTTATTGCGAAGGCTGAGTTCTTTCGACTCCTTTTTAATATTGCTATCGGTACTATACTCTTTTACAAGCAGAGAAAAAGCCTCATCTGTGATTTTAGTGTTTGGGTTCGAGTCTATCTCAATACCTTTTTTCTTGAGAAAGTCAACGATGGTGGGAATCCCAACATTAAACTCTTTTGCGACTTTAATCAGTTTAATATTTTTACCTTCGAGCATATAATGTGATGTTATCTTTATTTTATTCAAATTCAGATTTTAATATTTTAACTACATCTTTTATTGTTTCTTCTTCCAGATCGGTTCGTTTTACTAAGTCTTCGACTGATAAATCCAGAACGCTTTTCGCAGTATCACAACCAATGGCCTTCAGTTCGTCTAAAATCCAACTTTCGATTTCATCTGCAAATTCGTCGAGATCCACATCTTCATCGTCATCGTCAATCTCCCTGTAAACATCAATTTCATATCCTGTAAGCTGTCCGGCAAGTTTTATATTTAAACCGCCTTTTCCGATAGCCAGCGATACCTGGTCGGGATTAAGGAAAACTTCGCACCGCTGGTTGCTGTCGTCTAGTTTAATAGAATTTATTTTTGCGGGACTTAAAGCCCTTTGAATGTAAAGTTGAATATTCGGAGTGAAATTAATTACGTCAATATTCTCATTTCGCAATTCCCTAACAATACCATGTATCCGGGATCCTTTTACGCCTACACAGGCGCCTACGGGATCAATACGGTCGTCATATGATTCAACGGCAACTTTGGCTCTTTCGCCGGGAACGCGTACTATTTTTTTGATGGTGATCAAGCCGTCGAAAATTTCAGGAACTTCCAGTTCAAATAATCGTTCAAGAAAAGCGGGAGATGTTCTTGAAAGAATGATAAGCGGGGTATTATTTCTCATATCCACTTTAATGACAACCGCCCTCAATGTATCGCCTTTCTTAAAAAAATCTGTGGGTATCTGTTCTGTTTTCGGGATGATCAATTCATTGCCTTCGTCGTCCAATATAAGAATTTCACGTTTCCATATCTGGTATACTTCGCCAGAGACGATTTCTCCGATGCGGTCTTTATATTTGTTGTAAATATTATCCTTTTCCAGTTCCATGATTTTTGCTGTGAGATTCTGGCGCAAAGCGAGGATTGATCTTCTTCCGAAACTTGAAAATTTTAATTCGTCTGTAACTTCTTCGCCGATATCGCAGTCCGGGTCAATTTTCCGTGCTTCTTTTAAACCGATCTGCCTGTTCGGGTCTTCAATATCTTTGTCTTTAACAACCTCCCGGTTTCTCCATATTTCAAAATCGCCTTTGTCAATATTGATAATTATATCAAAATTCTCGTCCGAACCAAAGGTTTTAACGATTGTGCTTCTGAAAACATCTTCCAAAATGCTCATCATGGTGGGCCTGTCGATATTCTTCAGTTCCTTGAATTCCAAAAAAGTTTCTATCAAGTTTAAATTTTCCATTTTTTTAAGCTATTAACTTTTCTACTTAAATGAAACAACCTCTTTAACTGTGATACTGTTTATAGGGAATTTATAATTATTTTTAACAAGTTTTTTCTTTTTTGAATACTCTGTTTTCCTGCCCTGATTCGTTGCCCAGAGGCCATTGAGCCTTGAGCCTGTCGAAGGGTCGAAATGGTTGATGGGGAAGCCGAAGGGTTGTTTTTCTTCCGCTTCGATTTCAATTTCGGTATCATTAACAGCAATCAGGGTCCCGGTCTTCTTGCCGGAATCTTTTGTAATAACAGATACGGTTTTTCCAATATTTTTATAAAATTGTAGTATAACTTTAAAGGGTTCTCCAATGCCGGGGGAGGATACTTCAAGTTCAAAATCCTGTTTATCCCTGTCGAGATTCTGCTCTACAAACCTGCTTATATTTTCACATTCTTCCAGTGTGATCCCGTTTTTTTTATCAACCCTGATAAAAATTTTATATCCTTTCCCAACCGTGATATCAACAATAAAAATACCGGTTCCGGAAATTTTCTGTTCAACTAAATTTTTTATAAAATCTTTATTTATCATTTGTATCCAATAAAATAGGGGACATTGTCCCCTATTACCAAATCTATCGCCAGCTACAACTGGTTACAAAAGTATAACTAATAATTGAATTAGCAAATTTTTTATTTTTTTCTCTTGTACCCTGATTCCTAATATTGAGGAAATAATCTTATCAGGAATATTTTTAAATTTATTATTTTGTATATTGATTTTTTAGTCGCTTATAAAAAGGGTGCGGGAAAAATTGAAGCAGTTAATTTAACAAGCTTGCATGAACCACATTTATAATAATAACAGCGGTTTTTGTAATTCGGTAAACGAAAATATAATTTTCGTGAAATACGGCGCAGCGGTAATTATACCGGGCAAGCCTGCTTTGGCGGCACACAAGGAATTTGCTCGGGAGAATGGCAAGGCTGTTGCCAAAGGCCTCCAGTTTATTAAAAAATGTAATGGCATTTTCGGGAGAGCCTCTGTCAGAGATATAGTTCATAATGCTTATGATACTGTTCTCTGCTTTTTCAGACCATTTAACCCCAAACTCTACATTTTGCATTTCTTAAACCGTTTTGTTACATTTTTTCTGAGTTCTTCTGTAGTCACAAAAGGGCTTGCCTCGCATTCGGCAATCATTTGTTCAATCTCCTCGTCGGTTGCAGGCCGTGCCGATGGTTTACACCAGTCTTCGGCAGTCAGGGGCTTTTGTTTTTTTCCTTGCCTACCCCCGACAAGTCGGGGCAGGCTGGCAGGCAGGTCTTCTTTTACCGATGCTATATATGGTATGGTTTTCAGAAAAGAAGCTAACAATCCGGCATTGGCGGCAGTGTCAACTTTTACTATCAATGTTTGCATGATTTATTTTTTTTCACAAAAATAAAAAATATTAATGAATTTTTCTCATGAATTAGTGAAGGAATAGTAAAAGATTACCATTTTTCACACTAACCTTAGCAACCGGGTATTGTCAGTATTTACGATAATGCTGATTTTTACAGTATTTTCAGGCAGCAGCGGTTCAATTTTTTCAGGCCATTCTATAAAACAATAATTATCGCTGTAAAAATAATCTTCATAGCCTACATCAAAAGCCTCTTCAATACTTTTAATACGAAAGAAGTCGAGGTGATAGACCTGTCCTCCTGTTTTATTTTTATATTCATTGATGATCGAAAAGCTTGGACTGTTTACAATATCCACTACACCTGCAGCCTTGCACAGGGCTTTAATGAAAGTAGTTTTTCCCGCGCCCATCTCTCCATAAAAAGCAAAGATTTTTACTGACGGATGACGAATGTTTGCAGTAAAAAAGTGAAGAAATTTTTTTGCCGCCTTATCAATTTGTTCGAGGGATTTGATTTCTAACTGCATCAGGATTTCGGGCTGAGTGTTATTAATGGGATCAGCATTTCTTCCAATGAAATACCGCCGTGCTGAAACGTGTCTTTATAGTATTTCACATAATGGTTGTAGTTATTCGGATAAGCAAAAAAATCATCATTAGTTGCAAAAATATAAGAAGTGCTCATATTCGCAGAGGGTAAATAGGCTCTCTGCGGCTGGGTAACCTCAAATACCTCTTTGGGATTATAATTTAAACTTTTCCCCTGCTTGTACCGCAGATTGGTGCTTATGTTTTTGTCCCCGATAACCTTGATGGGATTGCCAACCCGAATAGCTCCGTGATCGGTAGTGAGAATAATCTTAATGTTTTTCAGGGATAATTCCTTAATTAAATTAAGAAGCGGAGAATGTTTGAACCACGACAAAGAAAGAGAGCGGTAGGCCGATTCGTCATTGGCCAGTTCGCGGATCATCTTCGACTCCGTGCGGGCATGGGAGAGCATGTCAACAAAATTAAATACAACTACATTTAACAGATTATCCAGGATGTTTCCTAAGTTTTCAACCAATTTTTCGCCTGCTTTGTTATCAAAAATTTTTTCGAAATGTATTTTGAAATTTTTTCCTGAACGGTTCAACTGTTTTCCCAGCAATTCTTCTTCATGGATATTTTTCCCTTCTTCGTCTTCTTCATCTATCCAGAAATCCGGGTGAAGCCTTCCGATTTCAGAGGGCATCAATCCGGAAAATATGGCATTGCGGGCATACTGGGTTGCGGTTGGCAGAATACTGAAATAAATCCCGTCGTCGTCAATATTATAATACTCGGAGACTAAGAGTTGTATGGTTTTCCACTGGTCATACCTGAGATTATCAATTAAAATCATAAATACTTTCTGCTGCTTGTCGAGAATAGGGAATATTTTCGATTTGAATAAGCCCGGCGATAAAAGCGGTTTATCTAGAACATTTTTATCAAACCAGTTGAGGTAATTCTTTTTTACAAATTTTGCAAAAGCATTGTTGGCTTCAGCTTTTTGCATACGCAATACTTCATCCATGGTATTGTCGTTCGAAGCCTCCAGTTCCAGTTCCCAGTAAACAAGTTTTCTGTACACGGCAATCCAATCGGTATAGGTTCTTGCCTCATTGATCAACATGGCAAGTTTTGCGAATTCGGCCTGATAATCTGAAGTGGTTTTTTTAGTGATGAGCCGCTTGGTATCAATATTTTTTTTTATGGAGAGAAGTATTTGATTCGGGTTAACAGGTTTTATAAGGTAGTCTGATATTTTGGAACCGATAGCCTCTTCCATAATATCTTCTTCTTCACTTTTTGTTATCATCACCACCGGTACTTCAGGGCTGATATCTTTTATTTTTGCCAAGGTCTGAAGACCGCTTAACCCGGGCATGTTCTCATCCAGAAAAATGATATCAAAATTATTCTTTTTCACTTGATCCACAGCATCATCCCCGTTGCTGGCAGTGGCTACATGGAATCCTTTTGCTTCAAGAAACATGATATGGGGTTTCAGCAGATCAATCTCGTCGTCGGTCCACAATATAGAAATATTCTTCATGGTAAATTAATTTTGGAAACAAGGTACGATTCCTACTCAAGATATTTCTTCGTAAAAAATAAAACATATTTCCCGACATCCTGGTCTTTGAACAGGGCTGCAAAGTTGTCTGCAGAAATGATAAACTGCCGGTAGTCGTTCGGAGCAATATCCTTGAATATTTCCGGATTATTTTTGATTGAATTGTAATAACTCATTCCCTGTATTTTATTCGCAAAACTCTTGACGGAAATAATATGAAACTCTTTATTCAGCATGATAGCGCTTACATTATAATTGGCCATTCCGTAATTATCAATATTAAAATTCGAAACATCAAACGAGATGCGGTTCGCATCAATTGCTTTTGTATTCGGGAGAATAAGAACATAATAATGCGGGGCATTCTCTGCATATGAATACAGTGAAACTTCCGAGACCGTATTGATGGTGTCGGTATAAAATTTATCATTTGCAATTTTCTGCTTGATATCGCTTAAACTGCCTTTCTGAAGGTAAGTGAGGATGTCTTGTGCAGGCACTACAATTTCACTGTTCGGGTATTTTTTTATCAGCGCGTTTAATTCATTTTTCAGGTTATCATTACTGGTGGACTTACCATATGAAACAGCTTTCATATATGCAAACTGGGGAACCAGCCGGTTCTCAGGATATGAATTTTCCACTGTTTCGCAATTTTTGATCACCTCCGGATAATTACCTTTTTTGAACAGGTCAAATGTTTTTACATATATTTCTTCAGCTAATTTGGAATTGGTCATCAACTCGTCGAGATAGTTCGGATTCTGAAGGATTTTGGCATATTTGCTATCGGGAAAATTTGATAAAATCTGATTTTTATATGCATCGGTCTGCGATTGGTTCTTAATTAGTTTATTCAATAAAAACAACTCATAGCAGGCTGTCAGCAGGTACTCATTTTTAGGATAACGTTTATTTAAATTTTCATACGACCCGATCGATTTCGGATAATCCTGAAGTTTATCTTTGTAGGTTCTGCCTAGTTTATACAGGGCATCTTTAATTTTCTGATGAGACCGTGTCATCAGGGAGTCTGTAATCGGTAAATTTCTAAGGTAATATTCCCTTGTTTTATTGCTCAGGGGTTTTGTTTTTGTAGAATCCGTTGAATTTCCCGAATTATTATCCAAATCATCTGATAAAACTACAGTTTTGTTCTTTCGTCTCCAGTTATCTTCAATCTTTCGGTTCCCCCATTTGCGTGCAAATTCAGCGAATCCTGAACTTAATGTCGAAGGATTGTAGAAGTACCATTTACCACTTGAAGATTGCTGGGTATTTCCTTGATTTTTTGCATCAAACATCATGTTTAACTGTCGCTGACGTTCTTCCTCTTTTTTCTTCGCTTCCTCCTCTTTAACTTTTTCAATCAAATTATCAATGAACCTGAACCTCTCTTTTTCTGGCATTTTGGCGACTTTTTGCAGGCTGTCTTCCCGGTCAACAATATTGAGGTTTTCAATGAGTTCATTCAAATTGGCGGTTTTAAGAAATATTTTATCATAATCCGGATATTTTCTGTCAAGGAACGCGACACAACTGTCGTAGTATGCCTGAGACGGCCTGTAATCGAGCTTTGAAAAGTAAATATCGGCAATAGCTAAGTATGAAACAGACTTCTGGTCATTGTTGCTTATACTTTTTAATACAGACAATTTATAATTTTTCAACGCTTCATCAATAGAATTTTCTTTAAAATAAATATTGGCGATTGCGTAATAAATCTGGTCTTGGTAATCCTTGTTCTTACCGTCTTTAAGCATTTTTTCAAGCTGTTTTTTAATTTCTCTTGAATCGCCCGATTCAACATCAAAACAGGTTGCCCTGTTAATTTTTGCATTGAAGGCCATATCATAAGGCGGGTTCATTTTTATGACCTGCGCATAGAGGTTGCTGGCATTTTTGTATTCGCCCAATTTCTGGTAAATCTGCGCAAGAATGAATTTATAGCGTGTTCGTAAGCGTTTTTTTCCGGTTTTGTCAATTGCCTTACGGAGTTCGGTGGTTGCTTCTTCATAGTTTTTTTGTTTCAGGTAGTAATCCGCATAAATAGACGCCATTTCTCCTTTGATCTTCCGGGGCAGCTTTTTATCCGCATCTAACAGGTCGAGCGTTTCTTTTGCCTTATTAAACTGGTTGGTTTCAAGCATGGTCCTGACAAGCCATAATGTTGCATAATACCGGATTTCTTCATTTTTGTATTGGACAATTATGTATTCGAAATTTATTCTTGCCTGGAAATAATCATGCTTGTAGAAATGCGCTTTCCCCATCAACAGGTATGCATCGTCTACCCATTTGCAATATTCAGTTTTTGCAAGGAATTCTTTTTTGCGCTTTGAGATTCTGCCGGAAGGCTGCTTGGGTTTTACTTTTATGGAATGGTATTTTATAAGCTTCGAGGCTTTTTTAATGGTTTTATCCATTTCCTGAGTAACAGATTTTGCAGCGGCTTCATCAGAATATGTAAAGACAGGCAGTATCCTCGAATAGTTGTCTTTATAACTGTCATAAAGCTTTTGCGTTCCTTTTTTAAAGCTTTCGTTGCCATTAAAATACACATTGTATTTAGCGGTAACATTATGATATGTACGGGTAACAAAAGTGTTTTTCTCAGTAGTGCAGGCAAATAAAATGGCAAGACTAATGAAAAGCAGATAGGATATGTATTTTAAAAATGCTTTATTCAAGTCAATATGAGTTTTACTTTTCTAATAACTATAATTTTACAAAATTATTTTATTTTTTGATTTTTTAAAAGAACTTTTATATTGAGGTTAAAAATAAATGTTCTTTTAAGAGATACCGAGCAATTCATTGAAATATTTCAGATAGTCGTTTTTTTGTGATTCTACCGAATACCGTTCAATAACCGTTTGTCGCCCCGCTTTACCGAGCCTTTCACGCAATTCAGGAGACTCAATCAATTTTGAAAGTTTCACTGCCCATTCTTCATCAGAGTTGGCAAGGAATCCGTTTTCCCCGTCGTTTATTATTTCTGAATTAATTCCCACCGGCGACATTACCGTAGAGATTTCCATGGCCATGTATTGCAATCCCTTAAAACCGCATTTCCCTTTAGACCAGTTATCGTCAGGCAACGGCATAATCCCAATATCAAATTCGGACAAATCTTCAATTTCAGTTTCTTTTCTCCATTCTGTAGCAAGTAAATCTAATTCTTTCACTTCATATGGAAAATTAACAATGACTTTAAAATAAATCCTGCCCTCATACTTTTGCTTTAGTTTTCTTAAAACAGGTATAGCCACTTCAAAATGTTTCAATGTAGTGGATGTTCCGGTCCATCCAATGCATATTGCACTGTGATTAAATTTTGGTTTTCTCAGGGTATGATAGTTTGTATTAATTGTGGTAGGTACGATTTTCACGTTTTTATTATATTGTTGTGCGTAATCAGCCAGATAGGTATTGCCTGCAAAAACCATATCGGAAAGTCTTATTATATCAGAAGTTTTGGCAGGCCTTTTCATCCATTTCAGTTTATAATTTCCCTGGGAAACATCGTTAAGCCATATGGAATCGTCAAAATCGAAAATAATCTTTGCGCCGGATTTAACAAAACGTCTCTCAAAATACGTGGTGCCTATCATCAGGGCTTCCCTGTAAATAAAAATGATGTCGTATTCCGAAGCCCTCTTTACATCACGCAGTCTTCGCCTGAAAGCTTTTATAAAAAGCAAAAGTTTTTGAAAGAATTTCCCGTTGCTATAAAATACTTCGTCTTCTTCTTCGGCAATCAGATTCGAATAGCTAACCTGAAAACCCTGCTGCTCCAGAAACTCAATATATTGCTCACAACGGAACCTTTGTCCCGGAGATCGGCCCATCCTGTGAGGTACAATATATAATATTTTTTTCACAAATTTTTTATTAACGGTTTCAGTTATACTTTAAATGGTTAAATTGTTGACATTGTTAAATGGTTATTTTAATTATCACATAGACTATTAATGATTGATTTATAACAATTTAGCAACCTGCCTGCCGGTAGGCAAGTATAACAATTTGACAATGTCTGTTCAATAAAAGTTAAATTTGTAACCGTTTGCAGTATAGCTTTATTGTGCCTGATAAATCTTATAATAACTCTCAATTCCTTTTTGCAATGAAAAATATTTTTCTGCAATATCCACAAAATTCTGTGAAGGAATTTTTAACAGGGCATCCATCGTGTCAATCGCTTTATCAAAATCATTTGTTTCAAATTTATTCACTAAGATACCGGATTCGCCATGTTTAATTACATGATCCACATCTCCCACGCCCGAATTGCATATCACCGGGATACCCATTCCCATGATCTCTCCGAGTTTTGTCGGCGAAGATGCTTTTTTTGAGAAAACCGGTTTTATAAAAAAAATTGAAATGTTGCTCAGGCTTAATAAGGTTGGCATCTCATTTCTCCCGGCGCTGCAAACAAGAATTTTATTTTTATTGATCTGCAGTTTTTCAGCAATAGATAAAATTACCTCCGGATTGTCTTTGGTGATGAAAAGAAATTTCGATTCAGGCTTCTTTAATAATAACCTTTTAAAAAAGAGAAGCATTTCTTCGGGCATATACCATGTGCCTATAGAACCCAGATAGGATAAAACAAAATCAGTATCTGACAGGGATAATTCAGCTTTAAATTTATTTTTTAATACTGGATCAATATTATTTTTTGAAAAATGATTCAGGTCGGTACAGCAGGGGATAACTTCAACAGATGGTTTATGGTTACGAAATACATCCCAGTTTTGAATGATTTCTTTTCCGGAATTTGTAAGACAAACCGAGTAATCTGCCATTGTGAAAAATTCTATTTCTTTTCTTTTAAAATACCGGTAAATCAGATTGTACAAGGGATTTTTCAGGTTCCAGATTTTTCCGTCCACACGTTCATCGGCATAAAAACCCCGCATATCAAAAATAAATTTCACGCTGATTTTTTTTTTCAGATACAGCCCAACTAAAGCGGCAATATAACTCCGGCAGTGAACGATTCTGAAATTACTCTGACGGTATAAACTCAGCGCTTTTGTCTTTAATTTTTGTATATCATAAAGTGTTGATAAAACAGGAGGTTTTTTTGTATAAATAATATATTCCCATCCGATATTGTATTCCGAAAGTTCCTTCAAAACAGCATCTTTTGCTTTATGAAAATTTTCTTTTTTTTCTGCGCTTAAAAGAGTGAAACGGAAGCCTTTTTCTGAAAGCCCCTTGATGTAAGGGATAACCTGCGACTGGCCGAGAGGGTCGGTCATTCCGTCATATGAAATATATAAAACTGGAGTCTGCATTTTCAGTTTATGCAAAATACTTTTTCCACCAGTATTGAAAAACTATCAATCCCCATATTCGCGCCTGAATATCGCCTGGACTGGCTGAAAAAAGCTTATTTTTAAATTTTTTTATTTCACTCGGATTAAAAAAGTTTTGTTCCGCAATAAACCGGTCGCTTAATAAATCATCCGTGATCATTGATTTTAATTCATAGCGGAACCACTTTAACAAGGGTACTTCAAATCCATGTTTAGGCCGGTTATAAAGCTCAGCAGGCAGCATTTCGCGGAATGTATCCTGCAGGAGTTTTTTCCCAATTGCCGGTTCAATCTTATAAGAATCGGGCAGCGAAAAAATAAAATCCACAACCGTATGATCAAGAAACGGAACCCTTACCTCAAGATTATTTGCCATAGACATCAGATCCACTTTTGCAAGCATATCGCCCTGCAGAACAAGATGCATATCCGTATAAAGGATATTATAGATGGATGGTGTGTTATTATCAATCTTCTGTAAAATACGGGCTTTCCTGTCGGCGTACTCCTGTTCGGATTTTTCTACCGGTAATAAATTCCGAACTTGTTTTTCGTTTGCAAACGAGCACCATCTCCAGTACCGGTCTTTCTCGGTCATCTTCATCCCTTCGGCAAAACGGTTCATTTGCCGGAATTTATTGCCAAGACTGCTGTTTCTTGATTGCGGCAATACCTTCAGGGCATGATGGCCTGTTTTTATTAATTCTTCTAAAATTCCTGCATTATGGACTTTAAGATGAGCCTTATGTTTGTTATATCCTGCAAAAAGTTCATCGGCGCCATCGCCAGAAAGCGCAACAGTTACTTTTTCGCGGGTATGCATACTTAAAATATAAACGGCAAGCGCCGATGAATCGGCAAACGGCTCGTCAGTATAATCAAGAACTTTATGCAATACCGAGTACAGGTCATCATTTGAAAGCGAAAAAACCGTGTGGTTTGTATTATATTTTTTAGCAACCAGGCGGGCATAATTCGTTTCATCAAAGTACGGCTCGTCTTTATAGCCAATGGAGAATGTACTTATCCGGTTAACATGCCTTGATGCAAGAGCCGTGATAATACTTGAATCAACGCCCCCGCTTAAGAATGCTCCTAAAGGAACGTCAGAAACAAGACGCCGCTGAACCGCCTGATCCAATAATCCGATAAGTTTTTCCTGGGCATCTTTATAACTGATCGAAGATAAATTGTCTTTTAAATACGGGATTGAGTAATATTTTTTCCTCTCGACAGAGTTCCCTTTTACATAAAGATATTCACCCGGAATAATTTTATTTACATTTTTAAAAATCGTATAGGGCGCAGGAATGTAATTCAATTGAAAATACGCGTAAACAGAAGCATGTTCAATTTCTTTTGGAATCCCGAAAGCCAGCAGGGCCTTCATTTCAGAACCAAAAATAAGTTTGTCCTTATCAACATAGTAAAGTAAGGGATTTACACCCATCCTGTCGCGGAAAAGAAACAGGCTTTCTTCAACAGTATCGTAAATAGCCAAGGCAAAATCACCGTTAACTTTATTGATAAATGTCGCACCTTCGTCAATAAACAAATTAAGCAAAACTTCCGTATCGCTTTCAGAACGGAATTTGTAGCCTTTTTTTTCCAGGCCGGGGCGGAACTCCATGTAATTATAAAATTCACCATTGAGAACAACAGTATATCTGCCCGAATCATCAGTAAACGGTTGTGATGCTGCATCAGAAATATCAATTATAGACAACCGGGAATGGCCAAGGGCAACATTATGATGAGTATAAATGCCGCGACTGTCACGTCCTCTCTGATAAAGAGAATTCACGGCCTGATATATTTTCTTGATAAAGGGTTTGCCCCTTTCATTAAAACAGTAAATACCTGTTATACCACACATCGGAAAGCAATCTGTTATAAGATTTTCCAAAAATAACAATAATACCTTGATTTGAATATTATCAATACAAAGAATTATTTTTGTTGTTCCCGCATCAGCATGTTTCAAAATCGTTGAGATCCCGGTCAATGATTTTTCCTGTAGTTACCACAACATTTTTTCCGATTTTCAAATGAGACAGAATCACCGCTTGCGCGCTGATGTATGAATAGTCTCCGATTTCAACAGGTCCGATAATAGTTGCATTGGGTCCGACATTTACGTATTTGCCAAGGGTTGTGCTGTGCCCTATCGTTGAGTTAATATGTATCGCAGCGCCTGTGCCTATTTTAACATTGTGAGAAATCCCTACGCCCGGCTGGATAATTATTCCATTATATTTTTCATTTAAAAAAAATATCGAACTTTTTTTTGAAATCACAGAATATAATTCGCCTCCCGCATCCTGTATCCTGCTTGTCAGTTTTTCCCTGATGCGGGGATTCCCGATACCCGTGATAAACCGCTTATCGCCCTTAGCGAAATATTGTTTTAAATCTTCGGGAGTTTTAAAGACTTTGAATTTATAATATAAGAGATCCGGGGCATTTGGATTTTCGTCGAAAAAACAAATTTCATCGCTGAACCCGTCTTCGATCAATATACCGAGGATTTCTTTTCCCAATCCGCCTGTTCCGATAATCAGCATAACAAACAATTTATTATTAAAGTTTCAATTTTTAAAATTATATTTTTATACTCTGAATGGCCTGAATTTATACATTTTATTTTTGTTAACCAGTAACCAGTAATCGGTAATCGGTAATCGGTAATCGGTCGTTAATCGTCGGTCATCAGTATGAATAAAATTCTTTTATTTTTTGGCAGATATACCCTGCCTCATTTTCTGTCAACCCGGGATAAACCGGAAGAGATAACACTTTGTTTTTAATCCGGTGTATCCGGTGAATATTTTCGGCTTTGTAATCAAATTTTTCAAACAGGACATTTTCGAACATTGCTTTATCATAATGTATCATGGTATGTATTCCCTGCGTTCCTAAATATTTTTTCAACTCATCCCGTTTTTCGGTTTTTATCACATATTTATGGAAGGTGGCAATGCCGTCCGGATTTATTTTCGGAGTTTCTAAACGAGGGATTTCTTTCAGGTAGCGATTGTATAATTCAGCTACATTACGCCGTTGTAAGATTATATCTTCAATCTTCATTAACTGAAAATCTAATAATGCCGCCTGTGCTGAATTGATCCTGCTGTTATAGCCAAGCATTTCATATTGCCCTTTATCGTTTTTGCCGTGATATCTCAGCTTTTTAGCTTCTTTGTAAATTTCATAATCATCCGTAAACAGTACTCCGCCTGTGCCAAATGCCCCGATAATTTTGGTCGGGTCAAAACTTGTGCAACTAAGCAAACCTGTACTGCCGACTTTTTTATTTTTATAAGAGCAACCCAAAGCCTGGGCTCCGTCTTCAATCAATATCAGGTTATATTTTGCAGAGAGCGTTTCAAGTATGTCAAGCGGCATGGCTTGTCCGTAAAGATGAACCGCTAAGATGGCTTTGGTTTTTTTTGTGATCTTTTTTTCAAGGTCGTTCATGTCCATACTAAAATAATCCGGTTCAATATCTACAAAAACAGGGATTGCATTAAGCATTAATATAGGCGTAACGGAAGCGATGAATGAATACCCGGTGATTAAAATTTCGTCGCCTTCTTTTATACCGGCAAGTTTAAGGGAAAAATACAAAGCATCCGTGCAGTTGTTTACTGTTATGGCATGTTTTCTGTTGCAGTATGCGGCTATGTTTTTTTCAAACCCGGCAACAGAAGGGCCGTCCATCATCTGCCCGGTTTGATACACGGTTGAAATTATTTCTGAAACTTCAGCGCTGTATTTTTTATAAAATCTGTCAATTCCGAAAAAAGGAATTTTTTGTATGGTTTCCATTTTAATTCTGATCTTTTAAAATCTTCACTCAGGATATGGCCGTAAATAACATGGGAATTCAGACTCCCATGGTATGTGATAATTTTTTTACAGAGCACCAAACCATATCGTTTAAATTTGGAAAATGTAAAACTAAAAAAAAATCAATTTTTACAATTCTTCTTTATCAATTCACCGGCTTCCTTATATCCGAGGGAAAAAGATTTTTTCCATGTTTCACACGCTCCCTGCAGGTCTTTTTTATCAAACTTTATTAATCCAAGATAATATAAAGCCTCTGCATTGGAAGGATTGAGTTCTGCTACCATTTTAAAATCCTGCCCGGCATCTTTTTTGTTTTTTTGCCGATAGCTGATAATTGCGCTGTATAAGTATGATTTTTCGTGTTTGGGATTCATGAGAAGGGCTTTATTGATATCCTCTACCGCATCGCTGATATCATTCAATTGGAATTTTACCCATCCCCTGTTGCAAAGGGCTGTAACATCCGTTGAATCCATGCTGACGGCTTTATCATAATCGCAGAGCGCTTCCCTGAAATTTTTTAAACACAGATACGCCCATCCCCTGTTCTGATACGATTCGGATTTTTTCGGATTCAGTTTGATCGCTTCAGAATAATCTCGTATGGAATTTTTATAATTTCCTTTCATAAAGTTGGCGTATCCCCGATTTATATAAGCAAAGTCAAAGTAGGGATTGAGTTCTGCCGCTTTTGTGAAATCCGATATGGCGCCTTCCGGATCGTTGCTCTGAAGTTTAATGATACCCCTGTTGCAAAGGGCTCTTTCGTTATACGGATTCAACTCTGCCGCTTTCGTGAAATCGCTGAAAGAACCGTCTTTGTCCTTTAAGAGTAATTTGTACCAGCCCCGGTTGGAATAGGCATCGTCTAGGTCAGGATTAATATCCAGCGCTTTGTTGCAATCTGCCATGGCGCCTGGGAGATCATCCCGGTTGTATTTATACCAACCCCTGTTATTGTAGGCTTTTGCAGAATTCGGGTTCAGGCTGATGGCTTTTTCAAAATCCATATTTGCCCCGTCAAAATCTCTTAAATTTAATTTTATCATGGCCCTGTCGTTATATTCAATAGACAAACTGTTGCTGTCTTTTTTAATGGAAATTAACCGGTTCAGGTCGTGAAGCGCACTGTCTAATTCATTGAACTGAAAAAATGCCATGGCCCTGTTATAATAACCCAGCAAAAAGGTGGAATCTAATTTTATTGCTTTATTTAAATGATAAAATGCTGCTTTTTTATCTTTGATTTTCAGCATCGCCGCACCAAGGTTGTTATGGGCAAAAGAAATATCCGGATTCTTATTTAATACGTCTGTAAACAGGCTGATGGTATCTTTCCATGCATCTGTTCTTTTCCATGTATAGAAAGTAAAGCATACTATGTAAACCATAAAAATGCCGAAAAGTATTTTTTTAAATTTTATAAGATTTTGCCTGATATCTTCAAAGAGTAAACCGCTTAATGCAAAAAGCCCGATGTAGGCAAAATAAGAATAACGGTCAGCAGCAACTAATCTTCCTTCGATTGGGATAATATGCAATACAAGAGAAATATTAAGGAAGAAAAACAGGATGCAGAAAAGAAATTGCTTTTTTAACAGCGGGTGTTTTTTGTATTGCCAGATGAAAAAAACGATCAGCCCGATAACCAACGCTATTGAAATGTAATATTCACCCGGTAAAAAACCGTTTATTTTTAATGGATACGGATGCAGTGCATTCAGGTAAAACGGAGCAATGAAATTCAGCAGGTAAAAACAAAGCGCATAACTTGCCATAAATACCCGGTCGAAAAAATAAAAATGTTGAGACGACTGGTTATCTGCAGACCAGAAACCGAATTTCTGCTGAAGCAGAAAAGTAAAAAATATAAATAAAAGAAGACTGGTAGCGAGTATAATAAATTTGTATTTTGATACCGTAATATTCCTGAATTTACCTGCAATTTTTTCACGATACAGCGCATATTGTTGCGGCAGTATTGCAGGAGTTGACTCATAAATAAACCACAAAATAAAGGGGGTGAGCAGTATCTTCTGGAAAGAAGAAATAAAGAGAAGGATACCTAAAACTATAAAAATTATTTTCTGTCTTAATGAAAGGTTGTCCCTGTGTTTTTCAAAATAAAAAATCATAAATAAAAGCGCTAATATACCAAAGGATGTTGCTGTTGAAAGGGGATCTTTTAAAAAGTTAATATGAAAGACAAAGAAGAAATATAAGAGTACAAACTTTTCATAGACCATTAAAAGGCTTATTTTTCTTGAATAGTAGTAATCAAAAAGGAACATAATAACAGGGATTGCAGCAGCCTGAATCTTTGATACTGATGCCAGCCAGGAAGCTATAATAAATAATATCAGAAATATAAATTTCAGGTTCCGGTTTATATAGTTCAAATAAACCATTAAAGCGGACAAAGAGAAGAATGTAAATAAAAGATCTTTTCGTTCCGAAACCCAGGCTACTGATTCCACCCGCATGGGATGTATGGCAAAGAGCAGGCATGAAATGATAGCAATATTGGAATTATTAAATACTCTTCTTATCAGGAAAAATACAAGAATAATATTCAGCAAATGCAGGATAATATTCTCAAGATGGTAAATAAAAGGCGAAAGTTTATTGAAATGATAATCTATGGAATAGGTAAGGAGCGTGAACGAAGTGTGTTTGTCAAATTCATAGAGTTTTTCAAAGGTATTTGAATTCAGTTTTTTTATAAGGAAGTTGTCGGTGATCTGCTTGTCGTCGTCCCACTCGATAAATCCGTAATGAAGCGTTTTAAAATATAGGACAGTTGTTATTAAAAGTATTATTAATAAAAAGAATTGATATTTATGATTGCTGAAAAAATTACCTGTACCGGGTTCAGTAGTCTTTTTTATCAGATAAGGACTTTTTATTTTGCTGTTTCTTTTATTCCCGGACTTTTTGCTCATCAAATCCTTAATTAACGCAATTGGTTTAAAATTAAAATGTCAAATTTACAAGCATACAACAAGATAAAGCGACAAGGAAACATCTGACATTTGACATCATAAATTTGACATATCATTGGATTGTTACCGGGTAAGTTGTACCGCTATAATCTGTATCTTTCTTTCGAGCGATGCGGCGGGGCTGTAAACGGAATTACGCTGGTCTTTGAGGTCTTCACTCACATTTGAGTTCGACAGTTTTCCAATCGGAACCTGTTCCAGTATGAGTTGTTTGTTATCTACATATTTTTTAAACAGACCGCCTTTATATTCCATAAAATAATTCATCAGGCTGGAGATCCTCCGTTTTGCAAGGTTTTTATTATAATCAAACGTATTCAGCGGACTGCAATACCCTTTCATCGTAACAACAATTACCTGGTTCTTCGAGAGGAGCTCTTCCATAAGTTGAGTAAATCCCACTAAGCCGTCATATCCTTTCTGAACCTCGTTTAAAAAGAAGTCGTCGGTTTCGTCAACTGCCTTTATCGCCTGGGTTTTTGATAATCCTTTGGAATATTTGGTTCTGAATTCGGCTTCCCTTCCCATATACTGGTCAAATAAAAAATCATAAACAGAAGTAGTAACCGTATCCTTAGTTTTGGGGTTCGGATAATCGTTGTCAAAATATAATGTAAGAGGAACTAATTGTTTGATCTCTTTTTCAAATACTTTTACCTGGCGTTCTACTTTTTCTTTGACCTGCTGGGCTGTTAAAAGGGAGTCAATCTTTCGGATTTTATTTACTTTATAGGTCCAGATATCATTGCAGCAGGTTTCTTTTTTCTTGAACATGGAACCTTTTCTGTTGGATGCAAAAAAAGCATATTTCCCTTTGGTGTCTAATGTATAATAAATATCATTCCAGCTCGAATTAACAGGATACCCCATATTTTGAGGCTCTCCCCATTTATTGAAGTCGCCCTTTACTTTAAAAATATCAAAACCTCCAAGTCCGTTGTGCCATTGGGAACTGAAATATAACGTCGAATCATATTCGTCATAAAAGGGAGAGATATCATCGTCAGGCGAATTGATTTTTGATTTTGTATCATAGAGATGCGCTAAGGAAGTATCAATATCCATCCGGATGCCAAGGTTTCTTACATCACCGAAATTACCGTCGTTATCCAACGGCGCATACCAGATATCCATCATGCCGCTGCCTCCGCTGCAGTCAGATACAAACATAAAAATATCGCCTTTTTTTGTTTTTGCAATCGAGGGTTGTAAATTGGAATAATCCGGTTTATTGATTTTATCCGGTAATCTTTCAGGAGAGGTACAGTGATTATTTTTAAAGGTACAGCGATATATCTGGCTCTTGCCTTCAGTAACTTTTACTGGCGATTTGGAATAATATAAGGTTTGTGTTGCAGTATGGAAAAAAGGATTGATCACATTATACCCTGCAGAATTGATGAGCGTGTCGAGCATAACACCTTTTGCATAAATAGTGTCACGGATATTCTTTGCCATAAAAATTTTTGCGCAAAGCATATTGGTGTCTTTTGTATTTTTAGTACTGATCAGCGAGGAATAAAACATCACGGAGTCAGTGATCACATTGGGGGCATATTCTCCATTCACCGTATTTACAGATGTATCAATATGTATTATGTTTACATCCGTGGGGTCGAATTTTAAAACCAATGCTGTTTCGCAGGATAATATTTCGCGCTTTGATTTTTTAGCGAAATAATCCCCTTCGTTTTCGTGCAGCTTAAGGTACTCGCTGAAATTTTTCTGCGCTTTCTGATATTGCCCCTGGCTTTTCTGCACATCCCCAAGCCAGAAAAGCGCCAGCGGAAAACGCGCTTTGTTATCCTCAAGAATTCTCAGATAGTATTTTTCAGCTTCATTGTAATCGGTATTCATCCGGCTTGCTTCTGCATATTTATAGATGACATCATACAATGAACCATCTAATTGCATGGCCTTTTTATAAAACCAGGCTGCGCAGTAATAATTCGCTTCGTCAAACTGCTTGTCTCCTTCTTTTATGTATTGACGGAAATCCTGTGAGAAACTGGTATTGAAAACTGTAAGAGCAAGAATAAATACGAAAAACTTTTTAACCTTCATCATCTTTCCTTAATATCGTCTGTTAACGGTTTTCTATTACACACTACATATACACCGGGCACTTCTTATAGTAGGGTAATTTTACTTCTCTGTATTTCTTGAATATATAAATGATTGATAATTCAATGCCGCCCTTACCCTGGCTGGCAACATTCAGTTTGGAATAATTGATGTCATAACTGATTCCGAAGTTGAAACTTCTGTAATCAAACCGGAACTCGACAATACCGGCATCCTGGGCCCGCATCCAGCCGCCGAAATATATGGCATGAAACGAAACATTATCAATATTCATTTTAAGCAATGCGCCCAGGTCTAATTCCTGGAGCCTGCCCTGCCGCTGATATACGGCGCTCGGAAACAACGTGAGGTCTCTGGTAAATTTCCATTCCACACCTCCGTGAATCGTAAATTTCTGATCGAGCTGAACGGAATTCACATCCCAGAACGACTGCTTGGGCTTGTTGATATGATTAAATGATATCCCCGTGTTTGCAGAAAACTTGGGTGTGAAAATATAGGATAACCCTAAGCCTGCAGAAACGTCGAGATAATTGATATTATCATTATTGAATGTTTCTCCGTGAAATAGCTGCGGATCAAACTGGTTTCCGTCGAACTGGCTGCCGAAAGTGAGCGCATTGTAATTAATGCTGTGCTGGTTGAATCCTCCGTTGATCCCGATGGATCCGCTCAAAGCGCTGTCTTGTGTGAGCATTATATTATAAGACCCCGATAATTTAATCTGGTTTGTGCCAAAGGCAGCATCGCCGGCTTTGTCGGTATTAAAAAGCAGGCCGACAGCTATAAAACTGCGTCCGAACTTTAACGGGTTCAGCCTTGCATCAACCGAAGCGGAGAAGGTCTGATATGCATTTGTGAACGACATCCATTGCCGTTTGTGATTTCCGATGGCGCGCAGGTCGCCATCAAAGCCTCCTGTTAATGCAGGATTCAGGTTCAACGGCGAGGCATTGAACTGCGAGAAATGAATATCCTGCGCATAGCATGTAACGGTTGCCATCACGAGGAATAATAAAAATGTTATTTTGTTTCCGGTCATTTCCAGTTTATCTTATCAGTGTCACATTTCCTTTCTTTTCAAAAGTTTTGTTGTTGATGCATTTCGCTTTAAAATAATATACAAAAACCGCAGGGGCTAATGCTTCGCCTTTGTAGGCGCCATCCCATCCGTCGTGAATATTTGTGGTCTCGAAAACCGCCTTTCCCCACCGGTCGTACACTGCAAAATAAATATCATCGGTTATATCGCTTTCCGCTTTCAGAACATCGTTTTTACCGTCACCATTCGGTGAAAAAGCATTCGGAATAAAAATATAGGGTTCTGCGCATAATACTTCATTTACAAAAATGGTAATGGTATCTAAGTTCGTACACCCAACGGAATCGGTAATCTGAACCGTATATGTGGTGGTCTGCCGCGGGCTTGCCACCGGATTTTCCGAATGATGATCGTCTAATGCATATGCCGGCGTCCATATGTATGAATACGATTGTATTTCGGTGGCATGAAGAATGGTTGAGCGCCCACTGAAAATGGAATTATCGTCTACCGTTGCATCCAATGTGGGCGGATACGGATATATCCCTACCGTGTAAGATTGATTTTTTATACAACCTAAAGAATCGGTAAGTGTAACATAATATTGCTCTGCGCACAAGTGAGAAATAAAAGAAGTGGTAGCTCCCGTACTCCAGTGATAATAATACGGAGGCACGCCGCCCTCAGGCTGAACGCCAGCAACTCCATTGCACGACTGTATGCAATTTGTAACTGTTACACTCGGATTAAATACAATCAGTGCAGGCTCTGTAACTGTAATATTTTTATAATCCACACACCGGTTATGATCGGCTATTGTTAAGGAGTATGTTCCTGCGGTAACCCAGATACTGTTTTGGTCAGAAACAGTATTGCTCCACGCATAGGTATACGGAGTGGTGCCTCCGGTTGCGCCTGCTGAGATTAAAACGCTATCTCCTTTACAAATCACCGGGGCAGGTTGTGTAAGGCTGCCAATCAAAGTATCCGGTTGGGTTACCTCGTATTCGGTCATTCTGAGACAACTGTCGCCGCTCATTACGGTAACGGTATATAATCCGGGACATAAACTGTCGGCAGGATTAGTGGTTTGCCCGTCGTTCCAATAAAAAGTATAGGGTGGGATTCCCTGGTTCATCACCACTTCAATGTTCCCGTCGCAGAAACTATGACAGCTAACATTTCCCGGTTTCACCGTGAGCGTCATGCTCGACGGGTCTGTGACCGTTGCCGTGAGCGCTGTATCGCAACCGTGCAAATCGGCTACAGTAACCTGATATTGGCCAACACATAAATCTGTAAGATGGAATGTGGTATCGCCGGTTGACCAGCCGCAAATGTAAGGTTGCGTGCCTCCGGAAGCATTAACAATGGCTTCGCCGTTGCAGGAACCGTTGCAATGTACAATCTGTGTTCCTGTAATTAAAACATCCATATAGGGCGGCTGGTTAATGGTTACCATGGCTGTCTCCGTACATCCCACAGCATCCGTTAAGGTAAGGTAATAGGTACCTATGGATAGGTTTATAGGATTAGCAACATTTGGCAATGTGGGCGACCAGTGATAATTGTAAACTTGAGCGCCCCCTGTTACATTAGATGTGATATACCCGGTATTGTCTCCATAACACAACAGGTCATATCCGGTCAGGGAAACAGCAAGCGGCAGATAAGCATTAATGATAGATCCTGTAACCTGTGTGGAGCACCCGTTGAAATCGGTGATGGTAACACTGTATGTGCCCGCTCCGCCAATTACGCTGTCGTTAGCCGAAATCTGCGTATGAACCGCACCGGTTGACCATTGAAAAGTGTATGGCGGCGTTCCGTAATTTGCATGAACCGTAAAGACGCCGGTATTCTCTCCGAAACACATCACATTATCTACCTGCAGGGAGGCATATAATTCAGGATTCGGTACAATCAGGGTATTCGGAAATAAAGGCGCCGTATTAAAACCCTGAAGCTCCCAAGTTTCATTGAACCAGGTAAAAGGGATTGATCCTAAAGGAATATTCCACTGGAACAAGGGCCCGATCTGCCAGTCAATATCCATGATGTCCATGTAATCTGTTGAATCCTGATCTCCGTTGCCTCCTGCCTGGGGAGTTGAAAATACCGGAGGATGTGAATAAGACGGCGAGCAGATTTTACCATCGTCGGTTTGTATGCAGAATTCCGGAATTTCAACCGATGGCAACGCTTTGAATGTAGGAATATTTATATGAACAGTCAGTGCGGTTATTACAAGATCAAATGAAATACTGTCCCATGTGTGGTTGGTAAAGTCATTATGCATAAAATGCGAGGTTCCGATACTCATGGTCGGATACCCGCTGCACGGATAATGCAGGTTGAGATCATTTCCCACCTTCACCGTCATCGTATCATTGGTCCCGCTGGAAATAAGTTCATCATTATTTGCCGGGTCGGTAACGGAATATTGCAGGCTTGTAGGGAATGTATAGGTTGTAAAAAGTTCCGCGCAAAATGTAAAATCCTGGTGCAGGGCGCTGTTCATATTCATCTCGGCAGTGAGCAAAGAATAAATGATATTAATTGTAAATCCCACATCCAAAGTAATAGTATCATTCAGATACCCGATATACTGCTGAATGTTGCTTCCTGTCGGATCTGGAATAAATCCGGCCATAGCCGAAAGAAATTGCAGGATATCCAGGTTGAAATGCAAATACGAACTGTCGCCGCTTGCATACAGGCATTTGTCAATCAGGGTGTCGGTGGTGATAACAAAAGGAACCGTGATCTCGCCGGTTAATCCGATATTCCACCAGTCCGGGAAATGGATCGGCAGCATGGTATCGTGGCAGAAGTGGAAACCGATTATGGAATCCCAGCAGGGATAAATCATGGTGTCCTGCGGGTCGCCGCTTACATGAAAGATGGTTATGGAATCAACAGGAATATTAATGGGTGGAATGATATGAAACGTATCGCAGGAGCCTAAGCAGGCTATCAGGTCCATATTGGCGCCCATTCCGAAATCAATATCAAGCGTGATGGATCCCACCGGCGGAAAATGCGTATCCAGCGCCCAGCCGGGAAGCACGTCATAAGAAGAACTGATCGTAACCATCTGTCCCGGGTTAAACGAATTGTTTGCCGGGAAATTCATATAGATCCGCACCGGGTAATTGACGTCAACAGAACCGCTGGAAAAGCCCTGTATCGTGAACGTAGATCCGAGAAGTCCCCATGTGGAAGCATTAAAAGCAACGCCCCACTGGGTTCCGAAAATATTGGCTATTTCGTCAAAACCCCACGACTCGTTCCATGTCTGTTGGAAAAGCGAAAAAGCTGTATCAAGGCTCCAGTTGCTGCCGTTTGGCCCCCACATATATTGGTTTGTCGTTGCATAGGGGATATCGTGGGTCACAGTAAAGGTCTGCGAATAACTGCGATGATTGAAATTAAAAAGCAGGAACAGTGAAATAATTAAACAGGTTAAATAAGAGCAGGAACGATGCGTTGTGCACGTACTTTTTTTTCTCGCTATAAGTTTTTGTAAAAACATTCTTTCTAATATTTAACAGATAACAGGCTTTTCCGGATTACATCCACCAATAGAATTTTTATTTCCTCGGGGTAATTTGCATTGATCCATACGGCCTTTTTATCATCGCCTGTAATCAGCATCATCCGTTCATATGGAATGCCGCCTGTTGTAAATGATACTATGTAAATAACAGCGTCTTTTTCATTAGCGGTTTTAACTTCTGCTTTTGTAATAAGCCTGCAATTCTGGCTTGTAAATGTTTCATCGCTAATGTTCTTTACTACGCTTTTAAACGATTTGTCAATTTCTTTTACCTGCAGGGTTGCCGATGAGCCCGGGTGCATAAAACCATTAATGGATTCATAGGGCTTGAAATGAAGCGGAACAATAAGCTGTACATTCGTATTTGGAGCAAAAGAATAGTTGTTATTATCTGGAGTTTCTTTTGATAATTCATTTTGAGCGGCAGCAGAGAATGAGAGGAGGAAAAAATAGGGTATAAGGGAAAGCCATTTACGATTGATGGTTCGGCAATGCTCACCACAGGTGACTGATGACTGATGACCAATTTTAATTTTCATGGTTTAGATTTCAAATTTCGTTTTCTAAATACAAAGATAGCGATTAATTTGGAAATAACAAAATTCTCGACAACCTGCGAAATCAAAACCAGATTACTCGGTGGGCAAATTAAAAAGGAAAAGTTCTGAAATGGAAACATTGAGTGCGCGGGCCACGGCAAATACTGTGCTAAGGGTAGGATTGATTCGTGCAGTTTCTATACGTGCCACCTGGCTCAGAGAGATACCTGCTTCAAAAGCAAGCTGGCTCTGTGATATGCCGGTTTTTTTACGAACCTCTTTCAGGCGAATGGCAAATGCTTCAATGCCCTTGCGGTCGAAAATAAGCCTGCGTTTTTTTCTGCCTGTGCCACGTTTTTTCATGGCAGCAATTTGCCAAGAATGAAAAAAATATTTATAGCACTTGTGCTATAAGTGGGAAAATTTATTTATAATTGCAATAACAAACTTAAAAATGATTGAATTATGGCACTAATAGATTTAAATGATTTCCCTCGCACGAATAGATCAATAAACTGGGCTAAACAAACATTCGCACCCGCATGTTATCAAATTTTAGATGATGAAAATGGTAATAGAGTTATTCGATTTTTATCTTTTCGCGAAGATGATTTTAACAGAACAGTTAACAGGCAGAAACAAGATATGATTTTTAATATAGAAGAATTAAAAAACTTTTTGAATACAATTTAATAACTTAATTGGATAATATAAAAACGAAAATCTATTTTTTATTATTTCTTTTTGTCTATAACATAAGCGTGGCCGTATCTCAAAACCTGATACTGTTCAGGGAAAACGGGAAGGTCGGGTACAAAGATAAGGCAACAAAAAAAGTACTCATTCAGCCAACGTTCACCTATGGCGAAGAATTTAAGGACGGTTTGGCAATTGTTTCTACGGATGAACTTGCAGTGCCAAACAGTAATAAACAGTTTCGTGTTATTAATCCAAAGGGCGTGTTCATTTCCGACATATCTTGCGTTCAAGCGAAAAACTTAGGGAAGGGTTTGATAAAGATAGCAGGGATAAATGGGGGAAATGTTGAAATATCAGGTGGTGTAATTTATTTGGGTAGTACATCTTTCCCCTCTGGTTTGATGGATAAGACAGGCAAATTGATTTTGAAACCGGAATTTAACGCTATAAGCGATGTCGCAAGTAATTTATTAATCATTACAAAAAGCGATAGTGTTGGCGTTATGGATATTACCGGAAAATATGTTTTACCCCTTCAAACAAAATTAATTCTTGACTATAAAATCAATAACGGCTTTATAATTTTTAATGACCGGAATGTTAAAGGAGATGTGAAGGGTATAATGGATAAAAATTGTAAGATTATTCTTGACCCGAGCAAGAGCGATTACAAAGAAATTGAGTTTAATGCTTGCGGCATGGCAAAAGTCTTGTCCAATTCAACAGGATTATATGGCTTGATTGATTCACAGGCAAAAGTCAAGCTTGAACCCAAATATAAAATATGTTCTGTGTTTTCTGACAAAGATATCGTTTTTAAAAATCAGTATTCAGAAAAACAGGGTATTTCATTTGATTGTAAAGGCAATAAAAAGTAGTATATGAAAAAAGTTTATATAACACTGCTGCTTTCGATTATAACATTTATATCCTTCTCACAAAAATTAGTGCTAAAACGGGAGTGGGTTGAAGGGGTTGATGGTTATATTGGCGATTATACGGCGTATGATGAATATACTGTGATTGATAAACCACCTTACCTGAAGCACGGTAAGTTTGAGCGTTTTTGGAAAGGCGGAACGCTAATATTTATTTGTCATTATAAAAACGGCGTGTTAGATGGCGAATATACTTATTACAGCACAAAGTGCAGTAAAATTCCTGAACCGTACACTGTCTTGAATTTTAAAGATGGTTTATTAAATGGCCTGCAAAAGGACTATCAATGCTGTAATAACAATAAAAAACTAAAACATGAACTTAATGTTCAACAGAATAAAGATAAAACCTGGAATTTTAGTTTCAAATTATATAATTGCGAAGGCAGGGTTGAGGAGGAAAAAACATCCACTACGAAAGAAAATGAGTTGGATGCATCATTTGATTTTGAAAAAAACACATCCGGCTATTATGATAAAATATCTAATAGCGGCGCTTTGAAATGCCTAATGAAGACTTTTGATAACAACGGGAAAATTCTAAAGACGGAATATTACGAAAATGGAATTAAAAAGGATCCACCCTATTATCCAAATGGTCAGATAAAAAAATCCGGCAATATTGAATATTACGAAAATGGAAAAATAAAATTTGATGGTAAAAAAGAATTTTATGAAACTGGGAAATTGAAATCTGATGGTAAAACAGAGTATTCAGAAGATGGTAAGGTGTTGTCTTCAATTGAGTGGAATATTACAAAGGAATTTTTTGCGGACGGTAAACTTAAGAGTATAAAAAATATCAAAACCGGGTTTTTTAAAGAATGGTATGAAGATGGTGCGATATTGAAATGCGATAGCGCCAATGAAACTAAGGAATATAATAATAAGGGGATACTTATCTTGCATCAGTCGCCTGAATTTAAAAAGCAATATTATGAATCCGGTAAAATTCATACGGAAGAAAACCTGAAAGACAAAACCTACAAAGAATGGTCGGAACCCGGGCAATTGCTTGTTGAGAAAACTGCTGAGACTGAAACAGAATATTATCCGAACGGGCAAATGAAATCCCAGAAAAATAAAACCACAAAAGTCGAGAAAGAATGGTACGATAACGGTGTGTTAAAAAAAGATTTTAATCTAAATGCCGGTTATTGCAAAACATATTACCCGGGCGGGAAAATAGATGAAGAAACACTAATAACTTCTGAAGGTCTCCGTGATGGTCTTTATACCAAATACGATGAAACCGGTAAAATAACAAGCCAGAATATTTATGCCCATAATAAGGTATTATCTGATGCTGCTGTAATTGACAGATTTTTAAAATCAGTTGGTGAATTTAAAATTAGAGCCAATGTAACGGATTCTTATGGCGGAACAATATCAAGATATAAACCCAACCCTGAAAAGAAAATATTATATAAAAAAGGGAACGCATATTTAACAAAATGTCATGATGGGCCAAAATTAGCGCTAACAACGCAACGCTTAATCTCAATTTCAGAAAAATATACTGAAGCAATTAATGCGGAACTTAAAAAAGCCAAGACAGATGATGATATCGAAGGCTTTATTTTTTACTACGATTCAATACCTGTACAATCAAAAGAAATTACTGAAAAGCTAAGTGCGTTTACAACTTCAATCAGCTTAGAAAAAGCAGTCCAGAAAGCAGAATTAAAAGAAATATCAGGCTTGGCAAAAACTTACGAAAAACAATATTACAGCAGCCGGAAATATAATTTAGGAAAGGATATTTTGGGGAAACTAAACACTGCCATTCAAAACATGGCAAAAATTTCAAAATACAATACAGACATAGAAAGCAAAAGAAAAGAATTTGCAACAAAATATGCAGCCGATAAAGCGTTTAAATACATAAATAAAAAAGGGCAGAAACTCTTAGACAAGCTCCATGCACAATACAATGCAGAAGGCAACACTACTAAAAAGGCGGACTTTGCAGAAAAAAATTATCTGCCTGTCTTATCAAAATTCATTTCTCTTCCTGAGCCTGCTACACTAAACTCTAAATTCAAAGATGTCTCTTCTGATGAAGAGATATTGAAATTAATAGGCTTGTAGGGCTTGCATGATGATAGAAACTGTTGCGATCAAGCCATTTTGTACAATTTGTGGTTTTCAAATTTAATTGATAAATTAACTCGTGCTTTTAATGCTTCAAACACTCTTAATATCGTAGAAAATCTTACATCTTTTGTATTATTCTCTATTTTCGATATTTGAGCTTTCTGAACGCCAATTAATTCACCAAGTTGTTCCTGTGTCATGTTCTTTTCATGACGGGCTTGTTTTATCATTTCTCCGATAATGTCTACTCTTAACTCATATTCAAATTTTTCTCTCTCTGCAGTACCCTTTTTCCCAATATACTTATCCGTTAATTCGTCAAGAGTACATGTCTGTATGTTTTTATTTTTATTATTAGTTTTCATATCTGTTTATTTTTAAATATTCAATTCTACATTGTTCTGCTTTATCAATTTCTTTCTGTGGTGTCTTGTTTGTTTTCTTTACAATTCCATGTGTGCAAATTACTAATTTTTCCTTCTGCTTATGTTTTGTCCAAAATCTCATGGCATCTTCAAGAAATTCCACATTGAATTTATGATCCATTTTTTATAATTTTTTTCAAAGATAATTATTTCCCTATAAGGAAACAAATTTATTTTGTGTTTTTTTATGGAAATGGAAACTTCCCGGCACCTAAAAGGAAAAGTGTTAACAAATTAAATGTAATGTCATGAAAAAATTAATATTTTTAGCAGTTGTAATACTCGGTTTATATACCGTAGTATCTGCGCAGAACGGAACGATTAAAGGAATCGTGTATGATGAAGGGGGTAAAGATCCGTTGCCCGGGGCCAATGTGTTTGTAAAAATAGGCGATAATAAAAGAGGAACAGCAACCGATGAGCGCGGTTCATACACCATCAAGCCGCTGCCTGCCGGAAGCTATGATGTTACCGTTACCTTTATCGGAAGAAGTCCGAAAACGGTTTCGGGAGCTTATGTCTATTCGGACAAAATCACTTTTGTGAATATAGTCCTTGATGAGAAAGGTATTATGCTCAAAGAAGCCACCAAAGAAGAATTCCGCGATAATATCATTGACCCCGAAGGAGGCACGATTAAAACAATCCGTGCCGCAGAGATCGAAAGAATGGCCGATACAAGGGATATCTCCGGTATTTTAAGAAATATTACCACAGATTTTAAAGTGAGCGCCAATGGAGATGAGATATTTTTCAGGGGTTCGCGGTCTGATGCCTCGGCTTTTTATATTGACGGGATCCGGGTGGAAAGTTTGCAGAATGCTATACCCGGTTGTGCCATCGGCAGCTTTAATGTCTATTCAGGAGGCGTGCCTGCCAAATACGGAGATTTTACGGGTGGTGTTGTAGTGATCGAAACCAAAAGTTATTTCGAAACCATTAAGGAATGGGAAGCAAGGATGGATAAAATCAATAAATAAAAATGCCATATCTGCGGGTCTTTGAAGATTGAAGTTTTTATGTATTTTTGAACTATGCAGTTTCTTTATAAAAAACGACTGGGAAATTATTCCGATCAGCAACTTATAAGCTGGTATAAGGAAAGCGGGGATAAAAAATATATCGGGGAGATATTTGAACGGTATTCTCCCTTAGTGTACGGCGTTTGTCTGAAATACCTGCAGAACACCCCGGAAAGCAAAGATACCGTGCTGCTGATCTTTGAAAACCTGATCGAAGAACTTAAGGTATATGAAATAAATAATTTCAAGACATGGCTTTATTCGGTAACCAAAAACCGCTGCCTGATGATCTTGCGGAAAAACCAAAAAACCATGGAAAGAGAAAAAAAATACAATGCTGAATTTCCGGAAATTGCCAATGATGATGATTTTATCATTAGGGAAGAACAGTTGTGCCTGCTGGAATCAGCATTAACAGGGCTCAAAGACGAACAGCGGGTGTGCATCGAATTATTTTACCTGAAAGGAATGTCGTATCATGAAATATCCGGAAATACCGGCTATTCGTTTGAACAGGTGAAAAGCTATATCCAGAACGGAAAAAGAAACCTGAAAATAATACTTGAAAAAAACGAAAATTAACGTTATGAAACAGGAATTACCAAATACCGGCCTTATCAAAAAGTACATCAACCGACAGTTATCTCCGGAAGAAACAGATGCTTTTGAGAAAAAATTAACCGACGATCCCTTTCTTGCGGATGCTGTGGAAGGATATAAAAAATTCCCATCGGCAATTAATGACATTGATCCAATGAAGAAGGATTTCAGGACAAAAGTATCAGGTTCGAAAACTATATTTTCGTCAGGTATTTTTGTGGCTGTATTTTCTGTGGTTGTTCTGTCAGCAGCATTTGTGTTATTATATTTTTTGGTGTTCCGGGAAAATCCGTTATCGCAAAACCATGAATTGATTAATAAGACAATCTCCGTTCACAAAAAAGAAACCATTCCTGTAAAAATCCTCTCTGATAACGAAATAAAAGAAGCCCGCGTAATTGAAAAAGAAAAACAGATCACCTATCGGGTGGCGTTGAAAAATCAGCCGGAAACAGTAGTTGAAAATAAATCTGAAAATACCACAGTGAATTCAATTTCTTCGAAACCGGTTTATAATGTATCGGATGAAAACAAATCTTTAAACCGTGATAATATAATCGGGAACAGTAAAATTGTACGCTCAAATTTTCCCATCACATACATACTTGATCTGAAGGTCGCAGATTATACAAAGATGCACAGAACCCGCATAAAACTGTCGGGTAATTCAGGTGTGGATGCAAAATTTGAAAACAGGGAAAGCAGTTCTTCCGGTTCAAAAGAAAATGAAACCGGGGATATCCCGTATATTAAATTTCTTGGCGATGCCCTGCAAAAATTTGTCGGCAGCGATTATAAATCAGCGCTGAAAGATTTTAATATAATTCTCAGCCGGTATTCAGACGATCTGAATGCGCTTTTCTATGGCGGACTCTGTTTATACAATCTTCAAAAGCACGATAAAGCCATTGAATTTTTCGACAAAGCCATAGATTCGGATATCACTACTTTTTACCAGGAAGCAAAGTGGTATAAGGCATTATCCCTGCAGCAAAAAGAAGATATTGAATCCGCAAAAAAATTATTAAAAGAAATTATTTCCGAAGAAGGTTTTTATGCAGAAAGAGCAGGACAAAAATTAAAACAGGTAGAAAAATAATTGATAAGCATTGAAACACATTGTTGCAATATTGATTTTTGTTTTATTCTTAATACTGAATTCTTTTGCACAGAATGATAGTTACATCCTTTCAGGCACAATCCTTGAAAGCGGAACCGATAAGCCCATCGAAAAGGTTGCCGTCAAAACCGGCAAACCGAATGCCGGCGTTTATTCGGATAAAAACGGAAAGTTTAAAATATTTTTCAATCAGTTTCCTGTAGAAATAAATTTCTCTCATCTTGCGTATGAAATTCAAACAATCACTTTCAGGGAAATCCGTAAGGAGATTAAAGTTTACATGACTGTAAAAAACACGGAACTGCCCCCGGTAACAGTGTCTGCAGATAAAGTTATAAACTTAGTGGCGAAAAAATTACTGGCAGTGAACGATTATGAGTTCATGGGGAAAAATATTCTAATGCTTGTTTACAACTACAACTATTTAAAAGACAAAAATCCATGGCTTGTGCTGATGAATAAAGACGGCGACACCTTGTGTTCTACCCCAATCGGAAGCGACGGGAAATTTTATAAAGATTGCATGGGCAACCTGCATCTGGTAACCGATAGAGAAGCGTACCAGGTTTTTTACGATTCGACACGGTTCCATCTGATTTATCCTGCGCCAAAAGAAGAATTTTTTAAAGGACTTGAACCCTGTATCGCAAATATTGAAAATTATTATTATCTGAAAAATTATTCATTCAGGAACCAGGTGTTGACTTACTACAAGGCAAATATCTCCGACACTTCTTACGAAAAAATGAGAGTGATTGCAGACGATGCAGGGATGCGGATGCTGGTGTCGAGAGACCGGTTTTTTGCCATGGGAACTAATCCTCCTACAGAAGCGGATATCCGTTTTGAGGAGATGTGTTTTTTCGATCCCGTTTATGCGCCGATGTATAAAGTTGACGGCCAGTTGGTGATTTTTAATTTCGTAGATTCCAAACTTGAATTTTACAGCGAGACAGGAACCCTTGAAAAAGATGTCCGGATTGATTTTCATAAATCACTGCACTGGGAAGAGGCTATGTTTATTGACGAAGTTTGTAAAAGAGCCTATACGCTTTATGTTAAAGACGGTATCTCTTCGTTATGTGAAATAAGCCTTCAGACAGGCAAGCCCGGCCGCCAGGTAAAAATCCCGAAATTCAAATTTATTAATAAAATCAAAGTCTGCAATAACAGGGTGTATTTTCTTTACCGCAAAACGACTTCCGACGACCTCATGGCATTGTATGTAATGGAACTGGATTCCTGATTATTTAATGAAGAAAATATATTTGTGTTATGTCATTATCTGTTAATTAGAGTCTGTCTTTAAACAATATTATGTTGATAACTCAAGGGTTTCCAAATGCTAAGAACAAGAATACTTTCGTATCTTTCCTACTTGAAACACAAAGATACAAAAAAACATGAAACTTTTTAATGAACTAAGATT
>JACREX010000205.1 GCA_016212695.1 Bacteroidia bacterium | reverse complement strand
ATTCATATTTTTCTTGTGTGCTTGTAGTTCCAAATACAGTATTGCCTGTTATGTCGGTAATGCTTATTGAAACAGGCTTTTTATACGGGTTAGAAAATTCAATTGTAAATTTACCATCGCTTGGGTTGGGATAAATTTTCAAGTTATTATTCTTTGCAGTATTAGAATTTATAATTGACTGTTCTCCTCCTGTGGTTGTTTTAAGAATTGTTCCACCAACACCAACAACATAACCCGTATTGACATCGGTGAAATAAACTGAATATAAATAATTAGTTGTTCCGCTTGATTGTGCTGTCCAATTGGTACCGCCATTTGTTGTCTTAAGAATTGTTCCACTATAACCAACAGTGTAACCTGTGTTTGCATCAGCGAAATAAACTGACTCTAACTTATTAGTTGTGCCGCTTGTTTGTGTAGTCCAACTAATACCGGCATTACTCGTTTTTAGAATTGTTGCTGTATTTGGTGGCCAATGACTGCCAACTGCATAACCCGTATTGGCATCAGTAAAATAAACTGAATTTAAGAAATTAGTTGTTCCGCTTGTTTGTGCTATCCAATCAATACCTGCATTGCCTGTTTTAAGAATTGTTCCATAATTGCCCACAGCATAACCCGTATTGGCATCGGTGAAATAAACTGACCTTAAATCATTAGTTGACCCGCCTGATTGTACGGTCCAAATAATACCACCATTGGTTGTTTTTAGAATTGTTTCATTACCGTCAGTACCACCAACAACGTAACCATTATTGGTATCGGTAAAATAAACTGAAAATAAATTATAAATAGAACCGCTTGTTTGCGTTGTCCAATCAGTACCGACATTAGTTGTTTTAAGTATAGTTCCTTCTTCTCCTACAGCGTAACCCGTATTGGTATCTATGAAATAAATTGAAATTAACCAATGAGTAGTACCGCTTGTTAGAACTGTCCAATCAGTACCGGCATTAGTTGTTTTAAGTATTATACCCGAGTCGGAAGGTAAATAAGTACCACCAACAGCATAACCCGTATTGGCATCGGTGAAATAAACTGACCTTAAATCATAAGTGGTTCCGCTGGTTAGTGCCGTCCATCCGGATTGGGCATATACAAACATTTGCGAAAGGGCAACAAAACTGATGAAAGTAAACAATTTTTTCATACTATTTATGAATTATTTGCCTCGCAGTCCTCTTTGGCGATTAATATTTTGAGTAGAAAAAGCGTGGACTGTCGCCTACCTGAAACTTAGGTACTGGTATACCTGTCTAACAAATAAGTTTAGCCCACGCCGTAGCGTGAGCGTCATACTTATTAATCTTGTTAGACATCGAAAATTACCAGTTTTCAGTTTCCAGAATAATAACTTAACGCTTTTTATTTTTTATTTTCCTTGTTAAATCAAGGTTTTAAGTGTTAATAAATTTACCTCCTTTCTTAGTTTTATTTTACAAATGTACACTTTTCTATTCTTATTTTCAAAATTCATTTTGTCATAATTAATAGCGGTGGCAAAAGCATGTGAATAGCAAGCGTTGATTGTGTGTTTGCCTGTGTGAGCTTGCTATTCTCTTGCTTTGCGTGTCAGCTATCATTCATATTGTCTTTTTAGGCGGGGTTTTATTAATTCTTTTTACACCAAAATTTTCATTCATTATTTTTTATCAATCCGATATTTTTTAGTTCTCGGATTTTTTCAGCGACTGGAGCATAACGGTACTCGCATAGGAAAAGTGCCACACACCTCTATCATCAGCGTATATGCGTAGCATTAGCTTTTTTAATCCGTGTGGCATTTTTCTTATGCGATGTTATAAGCTGGCTGGTTTTTCATCAATCATTTTATTAATCTCAAATATAATCATTTTTTCTGTCAACTGTATTTTATCGGGTTGGATGTGCGATTGCGTTTTAATTTTTTTTTTGAGAGGGGAAATAATTAAATAAAATTCCGCTTTGGCGAAGGGTAAAGGCAAAAAAGCAAGTTCTTTTTGTTTTTTATACCTTAAAAATCAATTATATTCTGTCATTCAAAAAACAAAATGTACTTGTCTTTGTAGGGTTGGCAATGTGAGCCTGTGTGATTAAATTTTGATAGTTTAATGTCTTTTCTTTTATATACGACTGTTTATAAGACACTTATTGAATATTATTTTGATTTTGACCATTCGTCTTCGCTCAGGGTGACAGGTTAATTGATTGTTGCGGATGGTTATTTGAACTTTGCGTATGGCAATTTGAATGTTACGGATGGCTGTACTTAACTTTGCGTATGCTCATTTGAACTTTACGTATGACAGTTTGAACTTTGCGGATGGCTGTACTGAACTTTACGTATGGTTATTTGAACCTTACGTATGCTCATTTGAACTTTAAGGATGTCTATTTGTAAGTTGAGTGTGCCTGTTTGACCTTTCGACTTCGCTCAAGGTGACATGCGGCTTATTTTTTCTTTTTAGGGACTCTTATTTCGAGTTTTGAGATAAGCTTGTATTCAGGGCTTTGAGGGCCATAAGCGCTTTTCACATAGTATTTTGTTTGCTGGAGCAGGTCGTGCGCTCCTGTGCCTTCGGCATATAATT
>JACREX010000204.1 GCA_016212695.1 Bacteroidia bacterium | reverse complement strand
TACAAAAGGTTTATTGAGAATTTTTCAAAGAGGACATATAGATGTCCAGTCAAGCGGCATTTTACATGTGAACTTGACCCTGATATGGTAGCAAAATTACAGTATATATAAAAATCAACCAATATTTAGATAAGAGCCATCAGATTTAACGGGCATCGAAGCATTTACATCGCTTACCAGTTTATATTGTAACGATAATCAACTGACAGAATTAAACCTCTCTTCAAATACGGCTTTAAATCACCTGGATTGCAGTTTCAATCAACTTACCAGCCTGGATATTTCTGCAAATACATTGCTTAATCTTTTTAGTTGTTGGGCTAATCAGTTGACGAATTTAGATGTTTCTGCCCATACTGCTCTCGTAGAATTGAATTGTAATAATAACCTGTTAACAAACCTGGACGTTTCGGCAAACACGACGCTTACCTATCTTGAATGCGGAAACAATCAGCTGACAAGCCTGAATGTGAAGAATGGAAATAATACCAATTTCATTGGGTTTGACGCTTCCAACAATCCAAATCTTACCTGCATACAGGTAGACGATACGGTTTGGGCAAATGCCAACTGGACTGTTGCTAATGGAAACATTGATTCAACAATGTATTTCAGCAATGATTGCGGAATACCTGTTATTGCTATTGAGCCAAACAGCCATTCCACATGCACCGGAAGTAATACGTTTTTATCTGTTGGTGTTACCGGAACTGAACCTGTCTCTTACCAGTGGTATCACAACAACTCACTGATTGCTGGGAGTAACAATGACACGTTATTTGTAAACAGCGCTACTCTTGCTGATACGGGAAATTATTATTGTGTTGTTACGAATGCTTATGGAGGCGACACAACAGCAACAGCGCATTTATCTGTCAGTACTATGCAATTATCATTTACTGCAACGAATGTTTTATGCCATGGTGCAAATACAGGGGCTGTCGATCTAACGGTTAGCAACGGAATTTTACCATATTCATTCAGTTGGTCGGGTGGACAAACTACTGAAGATATTAACGGGATAGCGGCTGGCCTGTATTATATACAGGTTACTGACGGGATTGGGTGTATAGCAACAGATTCAATTATTATAACTCAAACAGATTCCCTTTTTGCAACAATCACCACACAAACTGTGAGTTGTTATAACGGAACAGACGGTTTGGTTTTTTTAAATGTTACAGGAGGGACACCCGGCTACACTTATATTTTTTCAAATTGCAACTGTTCTGCACCGCCTAATACAGCAGGCAATTATACGGTTACTATTACAGATGTCAATGGATGCAGCAATATTGAGCCCTTCGTTATTTCACAACCCGATAGCTTAGTAGCAGCTTTTTCTTTTCACAGCGCAGATTGCTGGGGCGATTCAACAGGTTGGATAGATTTAACGGTTACAGGGGGAACAATGCCTTATACATATCAGTGGACAAACGGAATGAATACAGAGGATATTGACAGTCTTCCGGCAGGAAATTATTCGGTGATTGTTACTGATGCAAATTTCTGCATTATCGCTGCGTCAACGCCAATTCTTCAACCATCGCAACTCTATGTACAACTCAATTCAATGGATGAAACCTGCTTTGGTTTATGCAATGGGTCTATCGAAACAACAGTTTCCGGCGGTACGATGCCGTATACATATTTATGGTCAAACTCAGATACCAATGCAACGGCAGACAGTTTATGCCCCGGGACTTATAATTTAACTATTACAGATATAAATAACTGCACCGTCATTGCTTCTGATACTGTTAATGGGTATAATCAGTTAAGTATTTTACTGGTAAACGTTGATACATCATTCTGCAATCAACCGAACGGAAGTGCTACGATTTCTGTTATTGGCGGCGTTTGGAATTTTACGTATCAATGGCCTGCAGGAGTAAATAGCACAACTTCTACTGCAGACAGCCTGCTACCGGGCGTTTACACAGTTACGGTGACAGATTCAAATGGATGCATAGATTCATTAACCATTACAATTATTAATCAAATGCAGCCATCCGCCATACAGGGAACCGTTCATTATTCAGGAGGGATAATGCCTGTGAATTCCAGTATGGCAGAATTATATAAAATAATCAGTTCGTTGAATTATGAACTTGTAGGTTCTGTGCCGGTTGATAACAGCAGTACATTCAGTTTTTTAAATGTTGAAGCGGGCGATTATATTATACGGATTAATATTATTGATTCAACAGGATTAACGTATGTCGTACCCACATATTATGACAGTTCCTATTTGTGGAATATGGCCGATACAATATTTGTAGCCTGCGATAATACCTATCCTGTCAATATTCAAATGTATGAAATCATACCCATAATGGGACTAAACAATGGCTCTGTACTGGGAACTGTTGTTTATGCAGAATATACAGGCGGCAAAGGGATTACTGCTGTTAAAAGCCCGCTTGAAATGGGCAATCCTGTTAACGGCGGAGAAATATATATTGAATTGGAACCGGATGACGAACCCGTTGCCAATACCACAACAGACACTGCTGGCAATTATGCATTCACCGGGCTTGCTGAAAACAATACGTATTCAGTTCATGTGGAAATTCCCGGTTTCCCATTGATCACTACTTATGAAAATTTGTTTATTTCATCGGCAAACCCCGTGTTTTTCAATCTGAATTTTATTGTTGATACTACAGGCTCTGACCTTGGAATTTATGCGGATACGGTTTCTGTGAATATTCCTTTCAGCAATGCTGAAATTAATTCTATACATATCTATCCGAATCCGTTTTCAGAAAAGATCAATATAAACTGCAAAGCAGGCAAACCCTGCAGTATGACATTCGAACTGACGGATGCACAGGGAAAGATATTGCAGAAATCTATAGATGTTGAGACCGGCGCAGGCGAACATAAATATACATTTGATACCCGGAATTATACAAGCGGTACATACTACCTGAAGATTTCGGCAGGCGCTACAGTGTATGTAAAAAAGATGGTGTTGATAAAGTAGAAAGTTGAAAGTAAGAAGTAAGTTTTAAATTATACATTTGACAGATGACAGATGACAGACTACGTACTTAGGTATGACTGAGAAAAGGATTTTTATGAAACTTAAAAATAAATTTGCTTTTTTATTATTACTTTTCTTTTCAGGTATTTTCACAGTAAAAGCCCAGCAGCACGATGAAGCCGAAAAGTTTCTCAATGCTTTAAAAACTGTAAAACACGATACTTCGAAAGTGAAAATCCTTTCGACACTCTGCGATATTTACAGGGCCAGCGATACTAAAAAAGCGTTGAAATTCGGAGAGGAAGGATTACAGCTTGCAGAAAAAATTCAATTTAAAAAAGGAATTTCTACCAGTTGCAATAATCTGGGAAATGTTCACTATTGCTTAGGTAATTATGATAAAGCCATAGAGTATTTTCAGTATTCTTTAAAAATAAAAAAGGAACTGTGCGATGAAAAAGGCATGGCCAAAAGCTATAACAATATCAGCGCTGTTTACACGGATCAGGGGGATTATGAAAAAGCCATTGAAAATTTTCTCAATTCTCTGAAAATACGCGAACACCTGAACGATAAAAACGGGATGGCCGAATGTTACAATAACATCGGTATAGTTCATTTTGACCAGGGTAGTTTTGATAAAGCGATTGAATTTTTTTCCAAATCGTTGAAAGCTTACGAAGAGATTAACAATAAAACCGGGATAGCCGCCTGCCTGAATAATATTGGTAATATTTACAAGGAAAAGGAAAATTACAATCAGGCTATTGAGTGCAATAAAAAATCATTGAAAATTGCAGAAGAGATTAACGATAGAAAAGGAGAAGCCTTATGTTATACAAATCTCGGCGAGATATATTTAAAGTTGGTAAAATTTCAACAAAGCCGGGACTCTATCGGAAGCAGTTACAATAATGCCCTTGTTTTTTTTACTAAATCGCTGAAAATTTTTGAAGAACTTGGCGATAAAAACGGGATTGCCATGGTATGGGGAAATACATCTTTTTTACACATTAAATTTGCTGAATCAGTTGCAAAAACCGGGAATGAAAAGAAAAATCATTATAATGAAGCCGTGGTTTTTGGATTGAAGGCACATCAATTGGCCAAAGAAATTAATTCGTTGCCTTTGATTCATTCATCAGCGGGGAATCTTCAAAAAGCCTATAAAGGGATTGGCAATATTGCAAATGCCCTAAGGTATGCAGAAGTATTTATTACCACCAACGACAGCATGTTCAAAGAAGAAAAAACCAAAGCCCTTGCCCAGATGGAGGCAAAATACCAGAATGAAAAGAAACAAAAAGAAATTGAACTGTTGGAAAAAGACCAGAAACTGCAACTATCTGAAGTAAAAAGCCAGCGGCAACAGAAATATGCTTTTATCGGCGGTTTTGTGTTGATGTTAGTTCTTGCAGTTGTAATTTTCAAGAGTTACAGGGATAAGAGAAAAGCGAATATACTGCTTGCAGAACAGAAGCACGAAATTGAAGAAAAGAACGAAGAACTGAACCAGCAAAATGCTGAAATAGCCGCTCAGCGTGATGAAATAGAAGCGCAGCGTGATATGGTTATTAAGCAAAGGGATGTGATTGAAGAAATCCACAGGGAACAGACAGCCAGTATAAAATACGCTGAAAGGATTCAAAAAGCAGTGCTGCCGGGAGAGGAATACATTAATAATATTTTGAATTACGAATTACGATCAACGAATGACGAATTAAAATCCCAAATCCTAAATTGGTTCATTCTTTTCAAACCTAAAGATATAGTCAGTGGAGATTTTTACTGGTTTGGCAAACATGAAAAATGGTTGTTTATTGCAGTTGCCGATTGTACCGGTCATGGCGTACCCGGCGCTTTCATGAGTATGCTTGGTATGTCGTTCCTGCAGGAAATCATTGCCCAGGAAAAGATACAAACGGCAGGCCAGGTGTTAGACGAATTGCGGAATTTTATTATTAATTCATTACAGCAAAAAGGAACTTCGGGCGAACAGAACACTTCGACATTGCTCAGTGTAAAAGACGGGATGGATATTTCTTTTATTGCTTTGGATACAAGTTCAAACATTTTGCAATATGCCGGGGCGAATAATCCGCTTTATATAGTAAGCAGTCAGCAGGAAGCAGGAGGCAGTGAAATATCCAAACTGCCGACTGCTGCTGCCAACCTGCCTGCCGGCAGGCAAGGCTGCAAACTGTTAGAAATCAAAGGAGACAAGATGCCCGTAGCCATTTACGAAAATATGAAACCGTTTACAAATCAGGTAATCAAAGTGAATAAAGGCGATATTCTATATCTTGCATCGGATGGCTATGAAGACCAGTTTGGAGGGCCAAAAGTCAAAAAATTCCTGTCGAAGAACCTCAAAGAACTGTTATTAGTCAATAGTCATTTGTCAATGGCAGAGCAAAAAGAAATACTCAACAAAACCTTTGAAGATTGGAAAAGGGACAACGAACAAACAGACGATGTAACTATTGTCGGATTCCGCATATAATCGTAATCTGCTTATATTATAAAAAATATTGTAGCGCTTTTTGATAAATATTTTGTCAAAGGTTGAAGGGTAAAGCAGTTGGTTTGGTAAGTTGTCATTAGTCATCAGTCATTAAAATATCGAATTATTTTTTTCCTATTGACCACCTGCCTGCCGGCAGGCTAATGACTAAACCAGCCGCTCTGACCAAAAACTTTTGACCTTTTTGGCTTCTGCGTGAAACTTCAGCGTGAGTTCAGTCGAACGCTCAGTCGAACGGTTGTGGTTTGTCCACGTTGGGTATTACCTTATTACTGTAACAGGGCCGGATTTCAGATGTTTCTTCCCGGTATAATCATTGAATGATACGATCCATGTATAAGTACCTGATTTCACTTTTGCTCCGGGGCCTTTAATGCGTCCATCCCAACCTGTATTAATATCCTTCGATTCAAAAATAATCTCGCCCCAGCGGTCATATATCTGCATCAGGAAAGTAGTATTATCAATTCCATGGCCTTTTACCAAGAATATATCATTGATACCGTCATTATCGGGGGTAAATGCCGTGGGTACATAAAAAGCCACTTCATCTTTAATAACAATGGTTGCAATACTGGTATCTTTACATCCGTACATAGTTTGTACAAGCAGGCTCACATTATAGGTACCAATGGCATCATATAAATGTACCGGGTTGCCCATCATTGAAGAATCTCCATCTCCGAAAGACCAGAAAGGCATACAATATGCCGTTGATAAATTGGTAAAATAGATTTCAGGTTTCAGTATGCTGGCAACTTCGGGTTCTGCAGTAAAACGGGAATCCGGTTTCGGATACACGGTGATTAACTGGGGCAATGAAATATTGCTTGTGCAACCGTCATAAGTGGTCACCGCAACGCCAACATCATAAATTCCGCTTTGCTGATACGTATATTGCGGGTGCTCACTGAATGAAAAAGCGCCTCCTTCGCCAAAATTCCAAATAAAGGTTTGACACTGGGGAATTGTAGTAGCTATGAAATTTACAGTAAAAGGCTGGCATCCCTTGTAGTTATCTGCTGTAATCATAACATTAGGCAAAGGCAGCGTATATATGGTTAATGTATCTCTTCCGGGAGTCGGGCAGCGGTCGTATGCAAAAAATGTATAGGTGTGTGTCTGAGTCGGACTAACAATAAAAGGAATATCGCTTACCATGTTTGAATTTTCGTAAAGCGAATAAGGGCCTCCCAGTCCTCCCGCAATATTAAAATAAATCGGAGTGTTTGTTCCGGAACAAATTGAATCATCTGCTGTAAAAGCATTAATAATCACATCGGGAATAATTCCTACTGTTGTATGGGCAGTATCACTGATACACCCGTTCACATCAATGGCATATACATTATATAAAGTATTGACAGTTGGATTCGGAGTGATAATTGACATTCCATATGAACCGTTCCATAAATAAATATAAGGAGATGTGCCGCCGGTAGTATGCGCTGTAATGATGGCCTGTTCACCCTTGCAAATACTTGTGTCCGGTGAAGAAGAGATATGAAGAATTTGTGGTTGGGTAATTAATATAGTATCAGAGATACCGCAGTTATTGGCATCGGTAACAGAAACAAAATAAATACCGTATTGCAAATTATTAACCGTAAGTGTTGTATCTCCGTTGCTCCAGAATAAACTATAAGGCATTACCCCTCCGTTCACAGATAAAGTTGCGCTTCCGTCTGCTTCGCCAAAGCAATGGACATTAGTTCCTGTAACGGTTGCAGACAGGGCTGTTGGTTCAGTGAGTGTAAATTGCGTACTGTCTTTACAACTGTTGGCGTCTGTAACTACAAGCGTGTAATTTCCTATATTCAGATTTGTAAAAGTATTACCCGTTTGAAATATACCCGGCGTTATACTATACTGTAGCTGGGTTGTTCCCCCGGTTGCAGTTACGGAAACAGTTCCATTATGCAGCCCGTTACATGTAACGTTAGTAAATGAACTGTTAATGATTTCCACAAGAGGCGGTTCAGTTATAGTAAATGTATTGCTTACAACAAAGCAGCCATGCGAATCAGTCACAGTAACCGTATAATAGCCTCCATGCAGCCCTGTATAATAACCATTGGATTGAATGTTTCCATTCATTGAGTAAACCAAGGGTGGAGTACCGCCGTTTGCAACAACGGAAACTGAAGCGACATCGCCAAAACAGGCTATGGGAGTAGCGCTTTGCGATGCAATAACAAGTTGCTGCGGTTGTGTGATAACAATACCGGCCTGGACTGTACATCCGTTAAAATCTGTTACAGTAACAATATAATTTCCTGCAGGGATATTGGAAAAAACTCCGGTGGATTGTATAATCCCGCTCGATGCATATTGCAGCGGAGGCGTTCCTCCGGAAGCATACACAACAGCGGTTCCATTATTAGAACCATAACAGGTAAGATTTGTTGAGACAACAGAATCAATTAATAAAACAGGGGGTTGTGTAATGGTAAACGGATTGCTTGTAACAGAACAGCCGTTATCGTCGGTAACAGAAACTATATAATTTCCCGGATACAAACCGGCGAAAGAGCCGGAAAGTTGGCTTCCTCCTCCTATGGAATAATGCAGCGAACCTGTGCCTCCTGTGGCAGAAGCCGTGATGGTTCCGTTATGCAGACCATAACAGGTGATATGGGTATATGCAGGCTGGGCAAGCGCTACCTGCGAAGGTTCGGAAATATTAAACGGGTATGTGGATGAACAGTTATGAGAATCAATTACAGTGATGGAATAATTACCGGCTGCAAGATTTTGAAAACTTCCTGTCGGCTGTAATGTACCTGTAATGGAATATTGTATGGGATAAGTCCCTCCGCCGGCATTGACTAATATGCTTCCGTCGCTGCCGCCTGCACAACTCACATTGGTAAGGTTAACCTGGCTGACCGTAATAGCAGGCGGCTGGGTGATGCTGATATTCTGAGTAACCTGGCAGGTGTTGTCATCGGTGATAGACACAACGTAAATGCCTGCCTGAAGCGAAGTCTGGTTGGGACTATTCAGACCCGGGTTATTGGACCAGCCGTAAGTATAAGGAGGAGTGCCTCCCGATACGCTTACATTAGCCGATCCGGTAGCGTCGTTATAGCAATTCAGGTTGGTCTGCGACGGAGTGACGACAATATTCTGAGGGGCTGTGATCACAAACGAATTGATGTCAGTGCAGCCGTGCAGGTCGGTTACGGTAACTGAATAATTACCTGGCGATGTAGGCGGAGTAGGGCCATTGGACCATGTATAGATATATGGGGGAGTGCCGCCCGTTACATTCATATTAACGCTGCCATATGTACCGGGACAGGGTATAGGTTGTACATTTACAGTGGAAATCAATTCAGGCGGATTATTAACAGAATGCGTAGTGGCAGTAGACACGCAACCATTATCATTTACACTCAGGGTGATGTCAAAATTACCGGCGCTGGGGTAAATTACATTATGCGGCCCCTGTCCTATTCCCGGCGTGCCTGTGCCGCCTCCGAAATTCCATGTATAAGTGGCATTCGCAGGCGCATTGCCTGTGTAGGTAACAACTACATTATCGCCAAAGCAGTTGGCATTTGCCACAGTAAATACGGAAGTAGGAGTAGGAGCAAAAATTATACTCACAGTATCCGAACAGGTTGCTCCTGCCACATTGGTTACTGTCCATACAAATGCATATGTGCCAAAAGCAGGAACAGTTACCGAAGATAAGGGCGATGAAAAATTGGAAAAAATAACAGAAGGGTTAGAGGAAGACCATTGTGTATTATAGTCCCCGGGCTGAGTAGTAGCCTGCAGGTAATAGATAAGACCGCAGATTTTTCCGTCTTGACCGGCATTAACAGTGCAGGGCGTACAATCGTCAACATAAATAGCCACAATGTCTGAAGCCTGATGAATACAGGCGTCTGTTGCAGTAACCGAATAATTTTGAGTAGTTCCTATTCCAGTAGGATATACTGTAGTGCCGGCAGTGGTAGCTCCATTGCTCCATAAATACGTGTAAGGAGTAATTCCTCCTGTAACATTTACATTAAGCGGTGTAGCATCACCGTTGCATACAGTCATATCATTTGTTGCCACTGCAACGAGAGGTGAATTATCCTGGATATATACAATGATTGTATCAAAACCGCAGGGCGGTGTTGCAACAATCAACTGAACCGTTTCATTTCCTTCGGTCAATGCATCCTGTACCGGGTGAATCGTGAGCGCTGCAGTTGTTGAGCCGGCAGGTATTGTAATGCTTGAAGGGATGGTGGTGTAATCTACGCCGTTTGTTGCCGTACCTCCTATTGTGTATGTTATGGTTGTCGCAGAAGATTGAGGGATAGCCAGGTTGAAATTAATAATTCCATCAGAGCAGTTTTCAATGGCATTGTTCGATAATGCGGGATTGGAAGTGGTTGATGTCATCGAGAAAGTATTATTCCCTGCAAAACTTCCTGCTTCCAGGAAAATCCCTGAATCATAAATGGCATCGCCTGCATCGCCAACAGCCAGTTTGATGTGATATTGCTGGCAGGGTACAACTGAGCAGGAAGCTGTCAGTACGGTTGTGAAACCATCGTAAACAACAGTAGTGCCGCCGAGCGATTGATTGTCTATAAAATAAGTTGCATATGAGCCGCTGTTTACATTATCTATTGTAACAGGCAAAGTAGTTCCAGGGATAAGCGCTATATTTGTATTTGTGAAATTTCCTCCAGCAGGATTAGGCCCTGTGATAAAAAATCCGAATGCATCGTTATAGCCTGCATTTACATATTCAGGGTATTCTTCCGATCCAAATACATAACGAAATGAGCATTGCGGGGAAAAAGGTACAAAATCAAATTCCAATACGGTTGCATCATAGATAGTCGCACTTGCCGCAGCAGCCAATTGAGGGTCGCTTCCGGCGCCATTGCTTGTTGATGCAAAACCGCTCACAGCCTGGGCAATATCGAAAATACTTCCGGTGGACATTACAATTCCTGCAGTTAAACCAAGATTAGTAGTATTTCCGTTTGAAAACTGGCCTATACATACGCCGGCTCCCGTGGATGTGGAAGTACATCCTGAAAAAGTAATATTTGATACAGTAATACCCGGGCCTAATAATACATTCTGAACTAATTGGGCCGGAGTCAAAGCATTCGAAACCACCAACTGGCTAAACGATGTTTTAACTGTAATAAACAGTAAACAGATTATTATTAGAGGCGTTAATATATTTTTCATAAATTAAAATTTCAATAATTGTTTGCTTAAATGTTTGTAAAATAGACTGCAAAACAATAAATTGGTTGCCTTGATTATCTTTAAAAAGTCAAATATATTTTAAAAAAGATTTAACCCGAAATATTCATACCTGAATTTTTAAATATCATCGTCTGATATAATTTTTTAATTTTGTCAAAAATTTTATCATGAAACTTTTCCGGTCTAAACAAATAGCTGAAATTGATTCGTACACAATCAAAAATGAACCTGTTGCTTCTATCGACCTGATGGAGCGGGCTTCAAATACTATTGCCCAGGAAATTATAAATACATATACCACAGATAAACGATTTATATTTTTTATCGGGACAGGAAACAATGGGGGAGACGGACTGGCTGTTGCAAGGCTGATTGCTGAAAGAAAATACCAGTGCGAGGCTTTTATTCTGAAAATTACCGAAAATCTGTCGCATGATGCGGAAATTAACCTGAAACGACTGAGAGATCAAAATCTGGTAAGGATCACAGAAATTAAAAATGCAGATCAATTCCCTGTTATTAATCTCGGGATTATAATTGTGGATGCATTGTTTGGCTCAGGTTTATCAAGGCCTATTGAAGGATTGGCTGCAGAAACCGTAAAGCATATCAATACCAGCGGAGCCGAAGTTATTGCCATTGATATACCATCCGGCTTGTTTGGCGAAGACAACAGCGCCAACTTAAGCGATCATATCATCAAAGCAAATTTTACTTTTTCATTACAGTTTCCTAAAATAGCATTTTTCTTTGCAGAGAATGAAAAGTATGTAGGCTCATGGAAAGTACTGCCTATCGGGCTTCATAAGGATGCGATCGAAAAAACGGAGAGCCAATATTTTTATATCACGAAAGAATTGCTGAAAGGGAAATTCAAACAGCGTTCAAAATTTGCTCATAAAGGTAATTTCGGTCATGCCTTGCTTATATCCGGGAGTTACGGAAAAATGGGCGCGGCAGTGCTGGCTTCCAAGAGTTGCCTGCGCACAGGAGTCGGGCTCCTGACAACCCATGTCCCGAAATTCGGGTATGAGATCATACAGACAGCCGTTCCCGAAGCCATGGTGAGCGTTGATAGTTTTGACAAAATTTTTTCGAGCGCCCCAGAGCTTATAGATTATTCTGCGATAGGTATCGGACCGGGAATCGGAATGGGTAATTCGACCCGCAATGCATTGAAAGATCTGATTGATATTGCCGCCGGCCCCTTATTGTTTGATGCGGATGCAATAAATATTTTAGGTGAAAGTAAAGCATGTCTCGATGTGATACCGGCAGGTTCAGTATTTACGCCGCATCCCAAAGAATTTGAAAGATTAACTGAAAAATCAGCGGATGGTTATGCCCGGCATTTGCTTCAGATAGATTTTGCCAGGCGATATAATGTGTATGTAGTATTAAAAGGAGCCTATACATCTGTTGCCTGCCCAGACGGAACATGCTGGTTTAATTCTACAGGAAATCCCGGTATGGCTACTGCCGGCAGCGGCGATGTATTAACCGGAATTATATTATCTTTGCTTGCGCAAGGATTTTCTCCAAAAGAAGCATCGCTTTTCGGAGTTTATGTCCATGGCCTTGCAGGCGATATGGCTTGCAGGGAAAAAGGCGAAGAGAGCATGGTGGCCGGTGATATTGTTGACAATTTAGGAATGGCGTTCAGGGAAATCAACAGGTAAGATTATAAAACATTTAAATATTGACAGATGAAATCTACAAAATCTTTTTTTATCTATCTGGTATTTTTTTTTATAGTTTGCAGTTGCTCTACAGTGCATGTGGTTAACCTGAACGAGGTGCGGGAAATAAAAGGCAGCCCCGTGGTGTATATTTTACCGAAGAATGTGATACGGGTGAACCTGGAACTTGTTTGTATCACTCATGAGTGCGGGCCGTATAACCGTTTTGCAAAAAAATACTTAGGTATCAACAATCAGTTCACAGAATATACTACAACATGGAAGATATCCGATATCCAGATTGAATCTTACGCAGTTCCGGATTCTTCAAATATCTATTTTATCCAGGGTGGTTGCGGTGTATTAAAAAATAATATCAACCTGTCTGAAGACGGAATTTTACTTTCTTTTAATCAATCGTCGGCAGATTTTGACAATATAAAACAGGACATCATTCAAAACCTGGCAAGGGAAGAAAATGAACCTTATTTATTCACGGATATGTCGCTTAAAAAAATACAGGTGAATAAGCTGGATACTACGTATAAAAAAGTAAGAAAGGATACGGGATTTGTAAAAGTACCCGAAGTGAATTCAAAGATTATCAATAAAAACCTTGAAGAAAAAGCTCAGGAAATAGCGAATCAGATCTTCGATATCCGCGAAGAAAGAATCAGTATTCTCACAGGCGATTATAAATCTTCCATCAATGGAGAAGCTATAAAATCAATCGTAGAAGAATTGAATAAAATTGAAGAAAAATATATTTCTCTTTTTACCACGATTACTAAGCGTGATACTATAAATTATACATTTGAATATCTTCCGGTGAATAACAAAGCTAACAGTAGCGCCCTCTGTTATTTTTCGGAATCCAACGGTATTTCAAATAAAAAGGATTCTATGAATACGCCTGTATTGATCGATGTTCTGAAAAATAATTGCACGAATATTATCGGCGACGGTATAAATAAAAAGACTAAGAAAAAGCAGAAATATCACGGTTTATATTATCGGATTCCTGAATATGCAGATGCCAGAATTATTGTGAATAATGATGTGCTTGCCTCGAAAAAGATGCTGATATCCCAGTTTGGCACGGTTATGTCATTACCAAGAAAAATGTTGAAAGATAATAAAACAGCTATAGAATTTTATAAAGAAACAGGAGCTATCAAATCCATAAAATTAAAAGGACACGGAAAACACAGAAGGAGTAAGTTCGGGCATCAGGAAAAATAAAATAGCTATTTATCTTTGATTACCACAGCAAAAATAAATAACACAAGAACGGAAGACAGGAAAATAATAAAGAGAGAGGTCAGCAATTTCCGGATCACATTTTCGAGCGAAATAACGTCCCACACTGCGAGCAGTGATATTACAGTAAATGCAATTACAATTGCCACCAGGATATAAGAAGCGACTTTTTTCATCACCGTGTTCATATGAATTGATTTTAAGAGTTCACTTGTTTTAATTGTCATTCATCATTCGTCATCCGTCATCCGTCATCCGTCATCCGTCATCCGTCATCCGTCAATTAAATTCCTACTTCCTACCTCCGTCCTAAAATAGCCGATAACTCATAAATCGAATTAACTGCAAATTTACAATTTTCTTTTTCAATTACCCAATTTAAACGGTTGTTTTCTCTGGTGATACGTACTGTAATATTTTCGTTGTTCGAATCCGATACAAGATAGCCCAGCCTCTCCAATGCTTTAACGGTCCACAGGTATTCGGCGCCATCGCCTGTAAGTTTAACAGAACGGTTCATGGATGCCGGAATGGTAAAGTCTCCTTTTTCAATATCAAAACTGATTTTTGACGATTCGAAAATATGGGTGAAACAATTGTTTAAAACCAGATCTTCCGGCGCGCCTTCGATGATTTTATCCTTTTGTATGAGCCATATTTTATCTGCCTGCCGGATGGCAATGTTCAGGTCGTGTGTCGAAAAAATGACTGTTTTATTTTCATTTTTTGATAAGGCTTTCAGGAGACTCACGGTTTCGTAACGATTGGGCAGATCCAGGAAAGCGGTTGGTTCGTCCAATATGATGATATCCGTATCCTGCGCTATGGTTCTCGCTATCATGGCCCGCTGCCTTTCTCCGTCGCTGATCTGGTTTATATTTTTTTCAGCCAGGTTTTCAATATTGGTTTTATGTATAGCCCGCTCAACTGCCGCCGAATCTTTTTCATCCAGTTTTCCTAACCAGTTGGTATGCGGAAAACGGCCCAGCGCAACAAGTTCTTTCACGTTGAGATTACTCACATAAACCGGTTCTGTGGATACAAAACTTACTCTTTGGGCAAACGTTTTTATGGAATATTGATGGATGTTGTTCCCTTCTATCGTTACTTTTCCGCTGCTCTCTTTTTGAAGACGAGCAAGGGTTCTGAGCAGTGTGCTTTTTCCTGCGCCGTTAATTCCTATAAGTGCAATTAACTCTCCCTGATACGCAGATAAGTTAATACCTGAAAATATTGTCTTTGACGGATAACCAATGTTGAGGTTATGTATTTCTATTATTTTTTTGCCAGTATCCATCTGGGGATTTTACATAATCAATTTATAAATGTTATATAGTTGAATAAATATCGAATAACGAACAAGGAATGATGAACTATTCTCATGAGCTTGCGAATAATGTAGAAATATATTGTATTTCACTTCAAAGTTCGATATTCCTTGTTCAATATTCATTATTAATAATATAGTTTCATACAATTTTTTTGTTTTTGATAATAATCCATATTACTATGGGTATGCCGAGAAGTGCAGTCACCGAATTGATCGGCAAAGCATTTTCTTTTCCCGGCAACAACGATAATATATCGCTCGCAAGCATCGTAACAGAACCGATTAAAATACTGCCCCATATTAAATATATGTGATGGGATGTTTTAAAAATCATTCTTGTAACATGCGGAACTGCAATGCCGATAAATCCTATCGGTCCGCAGAATGCAGTAACACTGCCGGCGAGCAGGCTGGTGCTGAAAAAAATTAAAAACCTGGATGTTTTAATATTCACGCCAAGGCTTTTTGCATAATTTTCCCCGAGCAGCAATGCATTTAATATTTTTGAAGAAAGAACTGCGGTGAATAAACCGAGAATAACACAGGGTAAAAGTATCCACAGTTGGGATTTTGTTACTCCGCCCAAGCTGCCCATGGTCCAGATGACAAACGCTTTTAATGTGGGCGCCGGGCTGAAATATTGCAGTATGCTTACGATGGCAATCGTAGCGCTGCCAAACATTATTCCCAGGATCAGAATGGTGATGATGTCCCTTACTCTTAACGATACAGCAAAGATAAGGAGCAGGATCAGCCCCGACCCTATACAGGCTGCAATTACGATGGCCCAGTTACCGAACAGCATGAATGTATCGAATGAAAAAAATGAAGATATTCCTAAAACAACCACTGCAACGCCGAGGCTCGCGCCGGCTGTGATACCAAGCACATCGGGCCCTGCCAGCGGGTTCCTGAAAACGGTTTGCATCTGCAAGCCGCTTACGGATAATGCTGCCCCTGCGAGTATGGCAGTGATCACTTTCGGCAGGCGGAAGTCGTTGATAATTGATATCCATTCAGGCCTTGAAGATTCGTGTGTGAAAAGAATTTTTACAATTTCGGGCAAGGGTATATTTGCCGATCCTATAAACAGGTCGAAAAGGAACGCTGCTATCAGAATTATGAAAAGCAGTCCGAAAAGATAAAAGCGGGTTTTATTAACCTGTTGCATCCATATATAATATACAGCAAACCTAAACGAATTTTTAGAAATTCCCAAAAATTGCTATCTTCGTAAAAGTAAATCTAAATTTAATCGTTATGTCGCAAATCAATGAAAATCTCATCAAAAAAGTATTTGACGAGATGACTAAGCACCGCCCGGCAATGCAGAAGCACCTTGTTACGGATGAAGAAGAGGAAGATATAATGGATTACCGCGTACTGGGCGATTTGATCATAAAAAATTATCCCTGGCCGGTAGGAGTGGAGCTCCGCCGCCTGTTCTCAGGCTCCATGCGTCAGCTCGACCGCATGCGGCTCGACCAGATATTCAAGACCATTGAACGATCCATCCAGTTCATCAGTTTTGTCATGATATCGCAGGCATGGCGCGATATTGAGAATGGACAATTCAAAGTGCCGGATGGTATGAAAAATGATTTTGAAAGCCGGTTTTCCGTATTGAGTATGGGCACATACACATGGCTCATCCGTATGCTCGGAACAGCGTATGAAGAACAGAAAATTGAATGGTTCATGCCTGAAATGAATACTAATTTTGATAAAAAATTTTATGCCGCGCTCGATTTCTGGGTGCCGGAAAGAAACGAAATCGGGCATTACCAGATTAACCTAACGCACGAAGAAATAGAAAAACGCTGCGTGGAATACGAAGAGAAATTGTCGTTCATCCTCGAACGGCTGGCATTCTTAGCAAAATACCGTTTGGTTTCGGTAAATGAAATAAAAGTAAAAAAACACAAGAAGCAGGATGCCCGGTTCAAACATACCATAGGGCTTCTCAACAGTTCCGATTCGGATTTTAAAGCCAATGAAATTGTGGAATCGAAATATGCCGACAGCCATTGCGTGCTTTTTTTAAGATCGCTGAAATCGTTTGACGATTTCCTTAACCTCTCGCCGCTGATTATTGACACACATTCTGAAACCATTGACGCCAAAGAAAAATTCGATATCAAGAAAGACGTTTTTCTCTACACCAAATTCCGCGGCGACCAGATCATGTATGTAGGAACCGAAGTGACTGAAAAATGCGACCTGCGCTCCCTGAGTAATTATTCAGTCCTTGTGAATGAGTTTAAAGAACTGATATCTGTCATGACAAAATAGAATTGGATAATTTAGGTAAACCGTTTCTTAGAAAAAAAATAAAGATTTAACAATGTATAAGGAATTCGATTTTTTATGTAAATTTGCAGTATAACTTAAAATTTGCATATTTTATTATGTATATAGAAAGAGACATTGAACTTGCCCTTCAGAAAAATATCAGGCATTTTTCGGCTGTTGCATTAACCGGTCCACGTCAAACGGGCAAATCAACCCTGCTAAAAAAAAAATTCGGGAACAAATACCAGTACCTCACTTTTGATGATCCCTTATTAAGGGAAAGGGCCATTGCCGACACAAATCTGTTTCTTGGTCAGTTAGAAGAATATGTAATACTGGATGAAGTGCAGTATGTCCCGCAGATTTTGCCTTTTCTGAAAATTATTATTGATAAAAAGCCAGGGAAAAAAGGGAGATTTATTTTAACGGGTTCCCAGCAGTTTCAACTGATGAAAAAGATAAGCGAGTCGCTGGCCGGCAGGATCGCCCTGTTTAATCTGCTCCCTTTCGGTTTTGACGAAACCAGGTCAGTAAAAACATTATCTTCAAAAATAAATTCCGGCGAAGTTTTTTTTTCCTTTGCCTGCCTGCAGGGATTATTTCCCGAGCTTTGTGTTACTAAAGGCATATCTTCCGCCACCTGGTTCGGCAGCTATTTTCAGACTTATCTTGAGCGCGATATACGAACCCTATATAATATCGGAAATTTAAGCGATTTTTTCAGATTTATCCGCCTGCTGGCTTCCCGGTGTTCGCAAATAGTGAATATGAGCAACTACTCTAAGGAGCTTGGTATTAGCATCAATACTGTTAAAAGCTGGATTTCAATACTGGAGGCCAGTCAGCTTGTCTATGTTCTTCAGCCCTTTTCAAATAACCTTGGCAAACGAATTATTAAGAATCCGAAATTATACTGGAACGATTCCGGTATGGTCGCTAATCTCACAGGTGTTTCATCAAAGGAAATTCTTTTCCATGGCCCGTTGAGCGGCGCCTTATTTGAGAATTTAGTGCTTCAGGAAACCGTCAAGTTCTTTTACAATAATGGTCTTCGTCCGAATTTATATTTTCTCAGGACCAGCAATGGCATAGAGGCAGATCTGATTATTGAGCATGGTTTTAAAGTTTATCCTTTTGAAATCAAACTAACGAAATCGCCTAATACCGGCATGGCTAAACCGCTTGAAACTTTTCATAAGCTGTTCGGCGGTCTGAAAATTGAAAAGGGAAATATTATTTGTTTGTCTGATGAAAGTTATGAACTGAGCCGAAATGTTTTTGTATTAAGTATTAAAGATTACCTGACTTATTTGAAAAAAATATTTTTTAAATCATGAGCCATATTTCTCCCTTTAAATTCTTAGACAGCTACACCAAAGACGACCGCGACATTTTTTTTGGCCGCGACAGGGAGACTGATGAATTATACGGTAAGGTTTTTGAATCAAAGATTTTATTAGTGTATGGGATTTCAGGCACTGGAAAAACTTCACTCATCAATTGCGGGCTTGCCAATAAATTCAGCGACAGCGACTGGCTGCCCTTTACTATCCGGAGGGGCGGCAATATCAACGAAAGCTGGCTCAGGAGTATTGAGAAAGCGGCCATTACGCCGGTAAAAACTCAGGATATCAGGAAAGCGGTAAGATCGGTTTACCTCGATCATTTCAAACCCCTGTATTTTATTTTCGACCAGTTTAAAGAACTTTTTATTTTCGGATCGAAAAGCGAAAAGAGTGAGTTTATAAGTCATGTGAAAGGTTTTGCCGAGGCGGATATACAATGCCGGTTCATTTTTGTATTACGTGAAGAATACTTAGCCGGGATCACCGAATTCGAAAAGCATATTCCCGGCATCCTTGCCAACCGCATCCGCATCGAAAAAATGGATATCGCCAATGCCAGGCTGGTTATTGAACGCCCCTGCAAGGTGCATAATATTGCCATAGAACCCGGCGTTTCCGATGCCCTCATCGAAAAACTCAACCCTGGAGCTCACGAAGTGGAACTCACCTACCTACAGGTGTTGCTCGATAAAATTTACAAACTGGCTATTCATGATAAAAATTCCGGCCATGAAGACAGGCAGATTATTTTTACAAAAAAATTAGTTGACCAGACAGGAAATGTCAGCGATTTGTTAGGCAGTTTCTTAGATGAACAGATCATTGCATTATCCGATCCCGATACAGGGCTCACCGTTTTAAAAGCGTTTGTATCCATTAAGGGAACCAAGCGGCAGGCGACAGAAGATGAGATTTACGACTTTGCCAAGATCATCGGAAAAAATATCGGAGGCGACACATTCAGGGCGCTCATCCATCAATTTGTTTCATTACGCATCCTGCACGATAAAGACGAAAGCGGAAGATACGAACTGCGGCACGACGCGCTTGCGGCAAAGATTTACGAAAAGATAACCCTTGTAGAAAAGGAACTGATAGAGATACGTCAGTTTATTGATAATGCGTATTCAAATTACCGGAGACGAAATATTTTACTGAATGCATCCGATCTGGAGTACATTGCCCCATATGAAAGTAAAATGTATCTGGGGCACGGATTAGACGATTTTATAAAACACAGCAAAAAAGTTTTGCAGAAGGCCAAGCGCAGAAAACTGCAGTATGCGGCCATTTTGCTTGGAATCCTGCTCATTGTTTTAACAGGTTTCACTATATGGGCATTGCGCGAAAGGTCCAGGGCCATTGACCAGACCCGGCTCACCGAAAAGCAAACCCGCATTGCAGAGCAACAGAAAAACGAAGCTTTGCTGGCTAATAAAAATGCCGAAACTGCAAAGCATGAAGCCATCGGCGCCAGGCAGATTGCAGAACAGCAAAGGGCCGATGCCATCAGGTCTAAGGCCGTTGCCGAACAACAGAAGACCGAAGCTTTTTTAGCGAATGCCATAGCTGAAGAAGAAAAACAGAAAGCGCAAAACGCCAAGGAAATTGCCGAAAAAGAACTTTATGCGAACATTGTCAGTTCCGTCAATGTTTCAAACATCAATTCCAGAATATTATATGCCGGCATTCAAAATAAAATACAAATTACGGTCAATGGGGTCACTGGAAAAAATCTTAAGGTGACCTGTTTAAAAGGCAGTGTTATACCCGATGATATTGATAAAGGCGTTTATTTATTTAAACCCGATACATCGGACAAAGAATTGGAATTTAATATTACGGGCCTTACTTCAAAAGGAGAAAAGATTTCATTTCCCCATATTAAAATGAAAGTAGTTAAAATACCCGATCCTTCTGTAAAACTGGGATGGATTAACAACGGAATTATTGATAAGCTAGCTCTTTCAGGAAAAGATATTTTTGAATTTTATATACCCGATTTTCCTTATAAAGTGGAGTGGAAGCTCATTTCCGGCACCTTTAATCTCTCCGGATGCAATGACAGTATATTGAAGATTATTGACGAAAAATTAGAAAAATACAAAAAAGAAAATCAAAATCAGGCGACACGCAAGGTTAAGACGTATTTGCGAAGATTGCAGCACGAACTTTATAATATAAACGGTTATTATATGATTAATGAACAGGGATTGCCGGATCCTGCAAAAAGAGAATTTCTTGAAATGGTGAAAGGAAAGGTCAGTTTTGGAAGTATAAACGTACAGGGCACTGACGGTTTAATAAGGCAGATTTCTTCTGTTGTCGAGATTCAGATTGATAAAAAGGGAGAAACCACTTTGTATAAATACGGGTCGCCGGATGAATAAACAGAATTGGACAAATTTTATAATTTCAGGACAATCTTAACCGCAAAGCACACAAAGAAAATCGCAAAGAACGCTAAGAAAAATATATGATAGAAAACGAATTTATTGATGTTTTTTGTAGTTGAGTTAGGGGATAATCATTTGAAATACAATATTAATTTATTTTTGTATGCGCTTATTATTCTAAAATCCTTCCAATTAATTATTGAGGAAGTTATTTTGAAATTATCACTAATGTGAATTAAGGTTTGGATTAATAGCTGAAAACCAATAGCCACAAAGCGATGCACTGAACTTGTTGAAGTGGCACAAAAACACAAAGTTTCACTAAGTTTAGAATTAATCATGTTAAAAAAATCTGCAAAAATATTTTTTTGTTAAATTTTTTATTTCTAACTTTGCAACACAAAGTGCTTTTAAAAAATTAAATTGTATAAAATGACAAACCAGCAGGAACATTTGGAAACCTTGCAGGAGATTCGCTCCCTGATGGAACGTTCGTCGAGGTTTCTTTCATTAAGCGGCCTCTCCGGTGTATTTGCCGGGATATTCGCACTGGCAGGCGCAGTGGCGGCATACCTTTATTTTGATATAAGCATTACAGGGAACTACCTCCTCTACTCCGTGAGAAGCGACGGAAGAATCAATATGGATTTCTACACTTTCTTTTTTGCAGATGCAGGATCAGTGCTTGTTCTTTCATTAATTTTTTCGTTTGTTTTTTCTTTCAGGAAAGCGAAACGCGAGGGATTAAAAATCTGGGATAAAACGGCAAAGCGGTTAGCCGTCAATTTATTTTTACCGCTCATTGCAGGTGGTTTCTTCTGCCTGGTAATGCTTTATCACGGATACATCGGGCTGGTGGCTCCCGCTACGCTCCTGTTCTACGGTCTGGCTCTTTTGAACGCCAGCAAATATACATTCAACGATTTGCGTTTTCTCGGCCTTTCTCAAATAGCGCTTGGCCTTATATCAGCGCTTTTCATTGGTTATGGACTTTTATTCTGGGCGCTTGGTTTTGGGGTATTACATATAATATATGGTACGGCGATGTATTTCAAATACGAAAAATGAAAGACCTGATAACAAATATCAATAAAGCATTTGAAAGCCGCATCCGGTTGGGCATTATGTCTGTGTTGATGGTGAATGATACCGTTGATTTCATTACGCTGAAAGAAATGCTGAAAGTAACAGACGGCAACCTTGCAAGTCATATCGGCGCATTAGAAAAAAATGAATTTCTGGAAGTATACAAACAATTTATCGGGAAGAAACCACAGACCACGTATGCTGCCACTAAAAAGGGGAAAAGGGCTTTTAACGATCACTTGGATGCCTTGGAAAAACTGATAAAGAAAACGAATTAATTTTTTTTATATATTCACTTTGAAATACAAAGCGCTTTTAATAAATAATTTATAAACATTAAAACCTGAAAAAATGAAAAAGAATGATGTCATCTTAGTAGTATCTGTCGCATTGTACAGCTACCTTTTCTATTCCCAGAGCGCTGGAATAAATTTTGTTCTGTTCAGCGTTGCATTGATTTCCGCACTATTAATTAAAAACCTTAATTTATTTAAAAGCAAAAAATGGTTAGGTGCAGCGGCAGGGAGCCTGATCTCTGCTACATTTGCAGCAATCTACGGAAATTCGCTTTCGATAACGGCAAACATTATTTCCCTCGCCCTGCTTTCGGCCTTCAGCATTCACGGCAAAACATCCGTTGTATTCGGGTTGTTTTATTCTATCTATTCTGTGCTGAGTTCTTACGTTTTTATGGTACTCGACAGCATCGAAAGAAAACAAAAAAGTAAAACGGTAAAGGGAAATAAAACATGGTTAAAAATCATGCTTGGAGTAACAGTGTTCCTGATTTTTCTTATTTTCTTTTTTCTTTACCGTGAATCGAATCCCCTGTTTTATAATCTTACAAAAAATATCAACCTCGATTTTATTACCTGGGGATGGGTCGGATTTACCACGCTTGGAGCATTCATTCTCTATGGGTTTTACTATAATAAAAATATTCCTGTATTTTATAAATCCGAATCGGATGCTTCGGAATCGCTTGCCATTAAAGACATACAAAGTAATATAGTAAGAATCAATCTGGAAAACAAAACAGGTTCCATACTTCTGATCCTGCTGAACCTGCTCCTGATCACCGTAAATATTCTGGATATCATCTATCTCTGGGGAAACAGCAAACTTCCGGCAGGAATGACCTATTCCGATTATGTGCACCAGGGTACGGGAACATTGATACTTTCTATTCTTATAGCCATTTCGATAATACTTTTCTTTTTCCGGTCGCATCTCAACTATTACGAAAAAAATAAAATTATCAAGGCCATGGCTTATTTGTGGATACTGCAAAACATTTTCATGATTGTTTCAACAGCTTACCGTAACCAGCTTTAGACAATGTAATTAAATAACTTGGTTATTTCGTAATTAAGTTTTATCTTTGCAATATGAAAGATGAAAAATTAATATCAGAACGAAACAAAATATTATCACCCTTTTTAGATGAAAAATCACGAAGGCTTTTATGTGC
>JACREX010000206.1 GCA_016212695.1 Bacteroidia bacterium | reverse complement strand
AGCCTCGCTCTTTCGGAAGACATCAAGACGTTTTTTTATCATAAAAACAAAATTGATGTCTTTTTCTTTTGTCCTACTGGTCGGTTGTAAAAGTTATTTACATACCTTTGTTAATATCAAATTTTTACCGAACTATTGTGTTATTAAAAGTTGTTTATATTTATCAATAGATACTTTAAAATGATTTTCTCCAATATCTATAGATGGAAGGCCTGAACCACCCGGCCCCCAATGTGAGTTAAACTCTCGCATTTCGCCAAAATCCGCATAAGTTTTAACCTCTCCGTAATAGCTTTCCAAGGTTAGCATTCCTTTAATATAACTTAAATTTTTCACATTTGAAAAACTTCTCAAATAATCATGAAATTTTGTTTGGGCTTCTTCATACTCAAAATGTGAATAAAAATATCCAGAAGCCAAATCAAAATACAACTTTCCAGTAATAGGTTCTTTAAATGACAATATATCCTCCAATTTAGTTTCCTTATTCAATCCAGGAGGAATGCCGGGATCGTGATCATAAATCCTCTCTTTGTAATAAGTTGCTCTTTTATACTTTAATACTCCAACTTTATTAATATAAATAGTATCGTCTTTATACTCTATTGTATAAGGTGGTTCAATATATTTCCCGTCAATAAAAACAAAACCGGTTTCTATCGGCTTATTGTCAGTTTTAGCGTTTTGCCCTGTCGCTACTGCATAAGAAGCAACAAAAGCTATAATAATTATTATATACTTCATGGCTCCTTATTTTTTAAGTTCATTAACTTTATTCTGTAAGGTTTCTATTTGCTTTGTGAGCGTATCAATCTGTTTTTGCTGCTCAACATTATGAATAGTGGATTCTTCGATTTTTTGTAAAAGTACAGAAATAAAATTAGAAACATCCATTCCTTTTTCGTCCACGTCTTTTTGAGAAGGCACTCCAATAAGATGTTTGTTTTCTTTATAATATTTCTCTTCTTCATACAGGCTTTTCACATTGTAGTTTTCATTAAAAACAAAGTCGCCAATCGGACTATTTGTTTTTACAGTAATACCTTTGCATGTAATGTACCCGCCATCTATTTTGGTCAATATATCATTACTACTGTTTCTGAGATAAATTCTTTTCTTTGTTGTAATATCTCCTTCATTTGTAATATCTCCAGTTGTATATATAGTTCCATTTGCAAGTAATCGAAATTGTGGAACACCATTTACTATGGTTCTTAAAGCAAATGCACTTTTAGCATTTGCATCAGTACCATCTACCCTAAATTCAAACAAGTATTGTGAAGGTGTTGTGGGTGTAGCTTTAAGCATAAGGACACCGTTATTTCCAGCATTAATTTCAAGTTTTGCGCTCGGCGTTGGTGTTCCAATTCCTACATTGCCTGATGTATTATTATAAAATATATTATTACCCGATTTATTCCATGGCCCGGAAAAAGCCTGCCAGCCTGTGCCGTCGTTGCCTTCAAAACCATTGGTGGCGCTGTAGCGTATAGTTCCGGGATTATTTGAAGAAGTTGTAGTACCTATTTTTATACCCCCGTTTACTTCAAGTTTTTCTGTAAGTGTTGTACCCCATTGGACACCTATACCAACACTGCCATCCACCATTGCTAAATATGCACTATGCCTTGCCTTCAAATATCCAGAATTTTGGCCTGATCCTTCTCCGCCACCTATTTCAACATTTTGTCCTGTGCCAAAGTTTAACAGTAAATCCTGATCAGAATCAATTCTGCCATGGAAACCGTTGAATCCCATTTTAACGTAACCGCTTGAGTTTTTAAATAATCCATAGCCGTTTACTTCGAGTTTTTCTGACGGTATATTTGTACCTATGCCAACATTCCAGGTTTCGAGCAAGGTTAAAACAGGCAGCGCCGATGTAGCTGTTTTTATATGCAAACTGTTTACAAAGCCTGTGTTCCCAGCCTTAGGCTCAAAATCCCAGGCAGAGGTAGTACCGCCTGTTACTTCGTTCTCTAATCTCATAGAACCCGGTACACCGTCGGGCGGCACATTACTTCCGTCGTTAACCGATTTTACATGTAATGTTTTTAAAGGATTTGATGTGCCTATTCCGACATTACCTGTGTTGTTGCTGTATATATTATTGTTGTCTTTTGTCCATACGCTGTTAATGATATTACCATTTATTGTAATACCTGTTCCCGCAGTGTAGGTATCTTCAGGTCTCCAGGCGGGCGTACCGGAATTGTCTGTTTTCCATACTTTATTGAGATTTCCGCTGCCTGCGGCAACAATCCCGGCTGTGGCTGAAGTATTTGATGAGACAAGATAATCAACATTTACGGGTATCCATGCATTGCCATGCCATGACAGCACCTCATTATTTACTGCGTTCATCTGGCTCAGTTTACTATTTGTAATAGCGCCATCGTTGATTTTCTCTGAGGTAACAGCGCCGGGGCTTATTGTTAGTGATGTGGATCCTGTTACTTCACCTGAGTGATTTGCATTCTGAGCAGTGTTAATGATCATATTATTATCAGTAATAAAAACACCCTCGCCTGCCGTGTAAATCGTATTGTTATCAGTTGAGTATATCGTAAAATTCGGATAGGCGCCAGACACAGTTGTTGCGCCTGAGCCTGT
>JACREX010000201.1 GCA_016212695.1 Bacteroidia bacterium | reverse complement strand
ACATCTCAATAAAATCATGGCAGATAGAATTTTTACAAACTTGAAAATTGATATGAGTTGCAAAAAATATAAGAGGGTTTATCGCGATGCCTTATGGTTTGGTAAAATTGCGTCTTAAAAATTAACGAAGTATTGATAATTAATATGCTATAATTTGTTTTTATAAATTCTAATATGTCATATTCTATAAAAACTGTAATAATTATTTTAATTGTTGAATTGATTTTAACTTTTCAAACTAATTGTTTTTGCCAATCTAACCTAAAGGATACGATAAATGTTTTTAAGAGAGGGATACCACAGAAAAATAAAAATAATTCAGAATACCAATCATATATTTTAAAACAGGCAAAAGTTCAACAATTAAAGATTGATTCCTTAGAAGATGGATATGATTCGCTAGAAATTAGAATTTGGTATAACCCATCATGGTCTTTATATCATTATTTATTTGTGTTAAAGTTTTCTAACTCAATATGGGCAGCATCTATTTACAAATTAGAAATAAAATGGAATGATCGTCAATTAACAGAAATTATAGTTGATGTCCAAATTAATAATAAAATACCAAAAAATGGATGGAGTATTTTTTTAAGTAAATTTTTTGAATTAAAAATTAATGAACTTTCTCCTCCAATACCGTGTTATATAACAACTGATGGTACTGGTTATGATGTTGAAGTTGCCTCCAAAAAACAATATAGTTTCAATTCATTCCAAATCCCAAATAATTATAAAGATTATACTCAATTAAAAAATTTGGTTACAATTTTGAAGCTAATTGAAACTGAATTTGGTATAGAAAGTTATTTACAATGATGAAACATAAAATATTATTTTATATAAAAGACAGACTAACCTCAATCACATTATTTGTGCTGCTTTTGATGAAAAGCAACATGAAAACAAAGACATATATTAAATATGGCTATAATGCTTAAAATAATTATTGATGGGAAACTATTTTATTAATAATTCCTTGAGGATACTTTTAATAATTCTTATATTGCTTGTTTCAACAATTGCAAAAAGCAATAATATAAAAAATGATAGTATAGAAAAAGCAAGGGTTAGTATTGGCATTGGTGTTGGCTTTGATCAGGGTGGCATTGGTGGTCGTTGGTCTATTAAGCCCATAAGTCGTTTTAGTGTATTTGTTGGAGCAGGTTATAATCTTGCAGGAGTTGGAGCAAATGCAGGTACTTCACTTTTTTTTGTACCAAAGCAACAAATACAACCATTTTTCACTGTAATGTATGGTTATAACGCAGTACTTAAAATTATGAACAGCAATAATAGTAGCGTTATTAGCAAGAAAATTTATATGGGACCATCTGTAGGGTTTGGGCTTGAATTTAATTCAGTAAACAGAAAAAGATATTTCAGCATTGCATTATTGTACCCATTCAGGGATTCAAAATTTTATAATGATATTAAAAATGTAGATTTGGAGTTTCCTATACTCCCGGTAACAATTAGTTTAGGTATTCATTTTATTTTAACATAATATTAAAAACTCAACAATATGAAAACAACATTGTCAATTTTAATTCTTGTAATATTCTGTATCGTCGTTCATGCACAGTCTGTAGGGTATGGCTATGATCTTTCTGGAAATAGAACAAGTCGTATTTTAGTAATCCCTCCCCAAACAGCAAGGCTTTCAAACCCAACAGACACTTTACACACAGATACACTTTTAACAGCACAGCAAGATCAGCAATTGCAACCTGTAAAAGAAATCCTTTCCGGCGGGCAAACGGTGAGCATTTACCCGAACCCCACTAAGGGAATACTGGCAGTAGAGGTAACAAACACGGGCCGTTCGACAGGCTCACTGTCCGGTTTGATAGAAATAGTTGACCTCAACGGGAAGCAGCATTACATCAACAAAAATTTTGCAGGCCGCGATGAAATAAACTTTTCATACGAAGCGGCAGGGGTATATTTTTTGCGGATAGAGATTGACGGGAAGAAAGAGGAGTGGAAAATAATAAAACAATAGTTGCAAAAAAACCGTAAATGTGAGCGTGGAAGAAGGCAAAACAACCCTGCTCGATATTGAAGTGTAAACCGGCTGCGGGTAACAGGCAACCGACGACTGATGTCTGTTAATGAGGGGCACTAAAAGCTAAAAGCCAAATAACGAACAATCGAACATAAAACACCTGCCCGCTTCGCAGCAGGCGGGTCAAACAAGAAACTTAAAACTTTAAAACACAAAAGGGATGAACCTGTACTTCACTTTTTCACAATATTTTTTATATGCAGGGTCCTGTATTAGATGCTGCTCCTCGGTTATGGCACGTAAAAAATAAAGAATGGTCCATGCAAGCAGATTCAAAATGATGGTTGTTTTCATCGGAATCACAGGAATAAGCAAAATCCACCAGATAAGAATTTTTGAAATATAAGCAGGGTGCCTGATGATACTATAGGTTCCATTTGAAACAATTCCCCGGTTTGTGAGATTTGAACAACGCGTACCCAGAGAAACAGACGATGCAACAAAAATAAATAAAAGAAGAATCAGTATCACTCTTACAACTAAAGTCAACCCTTCGTTTCCGTAGGTAATAGAAAAATTTTCATGCAGTGGAATAACCACAGAGACCACTTTATTAAAAGGAGGATAACAGGCAAGCGCAACCGCCCAGCCGAAAAAAGTGCTGTCAACGGATTTCACTTTATTATTCAGAAATGAAGATTCTGCAAGGTAACCGAACAGATAAAAAGCGGTATCTATAAAAAAGAAAAAAGCAATAAGCAGCAGGAAATAGTTCCCGGAAATCAAGGTAAATAATGGTTTCGTACTTGAAAGGATTGTATCAAACCGGTTATTCATAGCCAGCAGATTCGTAAACATAAACTTCGTCATCACCGGGATATAAAAAAATTTTACAAGAGTGAAAAGAAGCAGCGTCCTGCTTTCTTTATCTAATGAGAAGGGTTTCGTTTCTTCGTTTGATATAAAATTTTTAAGATAACTCTTTCCTTCAATTAAAAATTTGCTTACAATCCCAATAACTAAATATCCTTTCGATGGTTTCCCTTTTATAGTGTAATAAATAAAAAGCGGGATCGCTGCAATGCTATAGGCAACAGCAAGACAGAATAACGTTTTAAAGGGAAGGCCGGCAAGAAACGATTTATAAAAGGGGCATTTATAGTAAAACAATAAGACCACCCAAATAAGGAATATTTCAGCAATGTAATAAGAAAGAAATTTCTTTATTTTTTCAGGATTCATTCATGAATTTATAAGAATTCAATTAAATGATGCTGTCTAAAAAATACAAAGCTATAGTTTTCAGCAGCTTTTCTGCCCCTGCCCTGAAGGGTGAAACTGCTGAAAAATCAGCCCACCCTTTAGGGTCGGGGCAATGGCTGATTATCAACAATATTTTTTTTGGGCAGTTTTTTGCTTATTTCGCAGGGGCATACTTCAGCGTCTCAACTAAGAAATCCCAGAATTTTCCCACAGATACGATATTTACTTTTTCATCCGGAGAATGAGGAAAACGAATGGTAGGGCCGAAAGAGATCATATCCCAGTTCGGATAAACGCCTCCGAGCAAACCGCATTCAAGCCCTGCATGGATAACTTTTATTTCAGGAATTTTCCCGTATTTATTCTGATAAATTTCCTGCATGGTCTTAAGGATCTGCGAATTCATATTGGGTTTCCAGCCCGGGTAAGCCCCTGAAAATTCCACTTTGGCGCCTGCCAATGTAAACACGCTGTCAACCATTTCGGCAAGGTCTTGTTTTGCAGAATCTACAGAACTTCTTAAAAGGCAAAGCACATTGACGGCTCCGTTTTCCGATTTAATAATGGCTGTATTGTTTGATGTCTCCACCACAGACTTCATATCGTCGCACATCCTGATAACGCCGTTCGGGCAGGCATAGACGGCATTCAGCAGGTTGTTCTGCGTTGTATTGTCAATAATACTCTTGGGCATATCGGCTTTTGAAACTTCGAGCCTTATTCCTGATTCTGTAGCTGCCAGTTCTTTCCTGAATATTTCCTGGTATTCTTTAATGCTTTCGGTAAATTTATGATCATTATTTTTGGGAATCAGAACAATGGCCATTGATTCGCGGGGTATGGCATTTCTTAAACTGCCGCCGTCTATTGCTGCAAGCAGTAATCCCAATTCTTTGGCGGCATATTTCAGGAATCTGATCAATAACTTGTTTGAATTGCCTCTCTGCAGGTTGATATCAACTCCTGAATGGCCGCCTTTTAATCCTTTTATATCTATCCTGTAGGCAAGATGGTCGGATGGCGCTGAAGTTTCAGAATATTGGAACGTCATGCTTGCATTGAGTCCTCCGGCGCATCCTATATATAATTCGCCTTCATCTTCCGAGTCGAGGTTCATGAGAATATCTCCGTCAAGAAGTTTTGATTTTAGCCCGAAAGCGCCGGTCATCCCGGTTTCTTCATCCATTGTGAGCAGCGCTTCGATGGGGCCGTGAACAATATCCGCAGATTGCAGAACGGCCATTGCTGCAGCAACTCCGATTCCATTGTCGGCTCCCAGGGTAGTGCCTTTTGCTTTTACCCATTCACCGTCAATATAGGGTTGTATAGGATCTTTTTCAAAATCGTGTTTCGTATCATTATTTTTTTGGGGGACCATATCGAGATGCCCTTGCAAAACAATGCCTTTACGGTTTTCCATACCTTTTGTAGCGGGCTTTTTGATAATCACATTTCCCACTTCGTCAACAATTGTTTTCAAACCAAGTTTTTCGCCGAATTCTTTTGCATACTGCATGATATTTTTTTCCTTTTTGGAAGGATGGGGGATACTGCAGATATTCTGAAATATTTCCCATATTGCTTTGGGATATAAATTACTTAATTCATTAGCCATATTTTTCCTCCGATATTTTAATTTTATTAAGCCTCGAAATTACATTATTTTTTTAATATGAAAAATCTAAATCATTCTATTTTTTAATTTAGGATACCTCTATAAACAAATAAAAAAATTCACGCTAACCTTGCCTACCGCAGGCAGGCTTTGCGGCGGCGTTTATCCTGATAAAGGAAGGACGAGAAAAAAAGATTTAGAACTGGTGGATAATAGCCGCAAATTTTTTAATTTTTTCCATTTCCTTTTCTATAGCTGTACCTATTACAAGTATATCCGCGCCTGCCTTACACACATTCTCTACGTCTTCGGCAGTTCGGATACCGCCCCCGGCTATCAGCGGGATTTTTAAATGCTTTTTAACTTCAGAAATCATTTTTGAACTTACCGGTTTCGGAGCGCCGCTGCCAGCTTCAATATAAACTAATTTGTGCCCGAGCATCTCTCCTGCAATGGCTGTAGCCACGGCAATATCCACCTTGTCGTAAGGAATAGGTTTTGTATTGCTCATATATTCCACAGAAGAAGTCTTGCCGCTTTCGATTAAAATATACCCGGTTGAGAGAACTTCGAGATTGCTTTTCTTCAGCATAGGCGCTGCCACTACCTGATTTCCTATTAAAAAATCAGGGTTCCTGCCCGATATCAGCGAAAGCAGCAGGATCGCATCAGCATTCTCCGAAATCTGCAGCAGGCTGCCGGGAAAAATGATTATAGGAATGGTTGAATTTTTTTTGAGTATTTCGATTGTATTTTCAAGCGTATTGGAAATGATGCTTCCGCCAACAAGAATAAAATCCACATTTGCTTCATTCGCCGTATGTATAGTTTTAAGTAATGAACCGTCATTATGCTTGTCAGGGTCTATGAGCAAAGCAAATTGTTTTTTGTGACGTTGAAGGTTTAATATTATTTTTTCGTAAATCATAGGATGTTGAATCCGATTAAAAACAAAAGTAGCAATTTTTAATTCAAATATATTTTGAGGGATCAAAGAATCATGCTTATAAATAATTTGATATTCAGGAACGACACGATAGCTCCGATAATAACCAGAATTACAATCGTGGATTTAATATTTGCATACTTGCCCATCACTTTTTTGGAAGAGGTAAGGTAGATTTGCAGAAAGATAGTAAAAGGCAGTTGTATGCTCAGCGCTAACTGTGATAATAGCAATCCGTAAAAAGGGTTTGATATTAGCAATATTACCGCAAAAGCCAATACCAGGGTTGCAATAACACCCGTTTTGGTGTGATTATCTTTGATATCATATGGCTCGCCCCAGAAACCTGCAAATATGCTCCCGCCTGCCATCCCGGCGGTTATACACGATGAAATCCCTGCAAAAAGCAATGCAATGGCAAATACCACAGCAGCCGATTTTCCAAGCATGGGTGTGAGCATTTCCTTAGCTTGCTGGAGTTCGGTTACATTCGTATTATGTTTAAAAAATGTAGCGGCTGCCAGCAGTATCATGGCGCTGTTTATGGCCCAGCCTACAAACATAGACAGAAGCGTATCATAAAATTCATATTTCATCTGTTTGTCAATAACGGCTTCTTTCTCTTTATTCCACTGGCGGCTTTGAATTATTTCGGAATGAAGGAACAGGTTATGCGGCATCACCACGGCTCCCAAAACGCTCATCAGGATTAGCATGGAGTGGTCCGGAAAAGTAGGTTTCAGCCACCCGGTAATGGCATTTCCCCAGTCAACATCAACAAGCGTTAATTCATAAATAAACGACAACCCGATGATCGAAACAAAACCGATGATCCATTTTTCGAGTTTTCTGTAAGAGTTGGAAAACAGCATGAATAAAACTGTAATAAGAATTATTAAAGCACCTATTTTAATGGGTATGGCAAAAAGCATGTTGAGTGCAATCGCTCCCCCGAGAAGTTCTGCCAAAGCTGTGGAAACGGATGCCATCACGGCGGTTGAAAGGATCGAACGCGACGCCCAGGGTTTAAGATAAATGGTTGCCGCTTCCGAAAGGCACAACCCGCTGGCAATGCCAAGATGCGCAACATTGTGTTGTAAGATGATGAGCATAACGGTAGACAGGGTAATCATCCACAACAGCGAATAACCGAAATTAGCGCCTGCCGCAATATTCGACGCCCAGTTGCCTGGATCGATGAACCCTACTGTTACAAGAAACCCGGGGCCTATATATTTGAAAATCTCAAGCGCTCCGAATTTGGGCTTATGATCGCGCTTTTTTAGATCTTTTATGAATTTTAATACATCCACTTTCTTTCTGCGTTTTCTGTGTCGCAACCCGCCGGCAGGTAAATAAAACTTAGCAGTAAAATAATAGTTGATTTCATTATTTTTATTTTAAAGCCGGACAAAAATATTAAATTTGCTTATTATTTTGTCATTATTTATCTGTAAAATCAATGATATGAAATTAATGAGTTAAAAACCAATTATTCAACAATTATTAAAATGAAGTTATGAAACAATCTCTAAAACACGGCTTTCTTATAGTCACATTTATTTTCTGTGCATTGGTATCAAAAGCGGAAATCAATGTGGGATACAGCATCGAATGGCTTTGCGCCAAAGCAGATGTTATTGTAAAAGGGAATATCACTTCGGTGGATATGAAAGACGACAATGTGGTTTGTTCCTTTGATATTTCGGACAGGTATAAAGGCGGCCTTACCCAGATGTCAACTGAGTTTACCCTGGTTTCCGGGAAAAATTATGATGGGAATCTCAAAAAGTATATCATGAATGGTAAAGAATTGATAGTATTTCTTGTAAAACCCGGAAAGGATCAAAAGAATGTAAAGACTGAATATATCTCTATGGTTGAAGAAGGCCCCGGGCTTTTCTTTATTATTGACCTTTCATCGCCAGGTAACCGGTTGATATCCGCCTCTGATTTTAAAGTGATCAAAGATGAACTTTCGATTATAAGTAAATGTAAAAATATCATCGGCAAATTCAATGATTATATTGCAAACCACAAGAGGTATGAGCCCCAGAGGAATTATCTGGCAATACCTCTGGATACCGAAGCATATAAATTATTATATTCGGGAAGCAAATGCTATCTTTATGTACCTGATTTCTTATATAAAGAATCAAAAAATAAATTTTATTAATGAATACTTCGCCATTATTTTTTATTGTAATTGCAGGGTTTATATTTTTTCTTTCCGGCTGCAGTCACGAATATACTCCGAAACCCATGGGATATCTCAGGATTGATTTACCGGAAAAAACCTACCGTGTTTATGACTCGGAGGCTCCGTATAAATTTGAATACCCAGGTTACGCTAAAGTGATTGCCGATAAATCATTCAATACGGAACCTTACTGGATCAATCTTGATTTTCCGAAATTCAAGGGAAGAATACATATCAGTTATAAAGATGTAAATAACAATATCGCAAAATTTCTCGACGACACGCGCACTCTGGTATATAAACACACCATTAAAGCGGATGCTATAAATGAAAAACTTTATACTAACAGCGAAAAAAAAGTATATGGCATTCTTTATGATATTAAAGGCAATACCGCATCATCCGTACAGTTTTATCTTACGGACAGTACAACGCATTTCCTGCGCGGAGCATTGTATTTTAATGTTGAACCGAACAAAGATTCACTGGCGCCTGTAGTCAATTTCATTCATAAAGATATTGAACATCTGATAGAGACTTTTGAATGGAAATAAAAAATGCACTTTAGTCGGGGTCATGATGCATAATCAATATGTAATCAGAAATGGATTTTAAAAAATTAAATAGTATAATTTTCATTCTTCTACTTTTTTTTTCATATCAAGGATTCCCTCAGGACAAAAAGAAAATAGACAGCCTGCAGAATGTGTTGGATAACTCAATACATGATACGACTAAAGTGAACGCTTACAATGAACTTTTTTTACAATTTGAATTTATAGACACTCTGAAGGCCAGAAATTATTTGTTATACGCTTTTAAACTGGCTAAAATGAACCAGTATATCAAAGGTATTGTTACTACAAATACCCATTTCGGATACTACCAGGAAGACAGGGGAAACTATACACGGGCAATGGATTTTTATAAAAAAAATCTTGAGATTGAACAGAAACAAAAAAATAAACAAGGTATTTCTGACGCATTTATTAACATGGGTAATATCTACAAAATGCAGGGTAATTTCAGGGAAGCCTTAAACTGTTTTAATAAATCGCTTATTTTTTATACTGAAATACAAAATAAGAAAGGAATGTCGAATTGTTATAACAATATTGGCATCATTTATAAAAGCCAGGGAAGTTACCTGCAGGCGCTTGATAATTATTTGAAATCGCTCAAAATACGTGAAGAAATGGGCGATAAACAGGGTATGTCGTCTTCATACAATAATTTAGGGACTATATATTACAATCAGCGCAATTATACCCAGGCCCTCGAATATTACCGGAAGTCAATGCATATTTACAAAGAACAAAAAAACAAGCAGGGCATAGCGCTTTGTTATAATAATATCGGCAATGTTTATTCTGATATGCACCAAAATAGTCAGGCGCTGGATTTTTTTAAAAAATCTCTGGAAATAAGAAAAGAAATAAATGATAAATCTGGTTTATCCACGTGTTATAACAATATTGGTATCATTTATGAAAATGAAAAAAAGTACGATCCGGCTATTGAATTTTATAATAAATCTATAAAGATTAGAGAAGAAATCGGGGATAAACAGGGTATTGCCCTGATACTTGTTAATATCGGGTCAGTTTATAATAAAACAAAAAACTATCGCCATGCTCTTGTATTAGCAGAAAAAAGTCTTTTGATAGCAAAAGAGACGGGCGCACTGAATATTGAAAAGTATGCATACCAGTGCCTGTCTTCAACTTATGATAGCTTGGGCAACATTAATGAAGCGTTGAAATATTTCAAACTTTTCATCATGGTAAAAGATAGCCTGTTCTCGCAGAAACAGTGGGAAATAGCAAAAATGGAGGCAATGTATCACGATGAGAAAAGACAAAAGGAGATTGAAATATTAAATAAGGATAAAGAACTTCAGAAGCTTGAAATAAAGAGGCAGACACTTCAGAAGTACACTTTCCTTGGTGGTTTTTCGCTGATGTTGATCCTTGTTGCCGTTATTCTTGTCAGCTACCGGAAAATAAAAGCGCAGAAGATTGTGATTGAAGAAAAAAATTCAACCCTCAACCGGCAGAATGAAGAAATAGCCGAGCAGCGTAATACTGTTATCATGCAAAAAGAACAGATCGAGGAAATTCATTCTGAGTTGAAAGACAGCATTTATTATGCGGAAAGTATTCAACAGGCTGTTCTCCCTTCAGTTGAAATTATTAATACTTACATTAAGGATTATTTTATCTTATTCAAGCCGCGTGATATCGTAAGCGGCGATTTTTACTGGTTGACAATGCGAAACAACTGGCTTCTTGTGGCTGTTGCTGATTGTACAGGTCATGGTGTGCCGGGAGCGCTGATGAGTATGCTCGGTATTTCTTTTCTAAACGAGATTAATGCCCATCAGAATATTAATCAGGCCAGCCAGGTGTTGAATGAACTTCGCGATTACATCGTGACATCGCTGCAGCAGAGAGGAGTTTCCGGCGAACATAAAGACGGTATGGATATTGCGTTTTGTGCAATCAATACGGGTACATTAGAAATGCATTTTGCCGGGGCGAATAATCCGTTGTACATTGTAGAGACGGGACATGTCCCGTCTCTACAAGAAATTCGCCCCGACAAAATGCCTGTAGCCATTCACGTGAACATGCAGCCTTTTACGAATCATGTTATCCAATTACAAAAAGGTGACACGATCTATCTGACAAGCGATGGCTACAAAGACCAGTTCGGCGGCCCCAAGGGAAAGAAATTTTATGAAAAAAGATTAAAAGAAATGATTTTAGCCAATAGTTATTTGTCAATGTTACAACAAAAAGAAATACTCGATAAAACTATTGAAGACTGGCGTGAGCCACGTTGTGGCAACGCCACTCACGTGGAAAACTGCCGTTGTATAAAATACGAGCAAACAGACGATATTACTATATTTGCATTAAAGGTTTGATTTAAATTGAAATCAGAAATGGATTTTAAAAAATTAAATATTGTAATTTTCTTTTTTATACTTTTTTTTCCGAATCAAGGATTCCCTCAGAATCAAAAAAAAATCGACAGTCTTTTATATACTGTGCAAACAGCCGGTAATGATACTATTAAAATAGCCGCTTTGAATTCGCTGAGTAATGAATATAGCACCTGTAATCTTGAAAAAGCTATGCAATATTCAAAAGAAGGGCTATCGCTGGCATTGAAAATTAATAATAAAAGAAAATTATCTGCCTGTTATCTGAATGTGGGTTTTATCTACAGAAAACAGGGAAATTATCCACTTGCCCTGGAATATTATCAGAAGTCACTAAGAATGGATGAAGAACTGGGTAATAAAAAAGATATCGTGACTTGTTATAACCATATCGGAATATTACAGGCAGAGCAGGAAAATTATTCAAATTCCCTTGATTATTTTCTAAAAGCGATGAAACTATTGGATGATTTATCAAAAAACTGCCGGAAGAATAAAGATATAGTCTCTTTTAAAGAATCTATGGCAAATTGCCTGCTTAACTTAGGTAACATGAAATATAAATTAGGCGACCTGGACAGTACTCTTGTATATTATAATAAATCATTAGCTCTGAATGAAGAACTGGGAGATAAAAAGAATATGGCAAAGTGCTATAATAATATTGGTAATATCTATTATTTAAAAAATAATTT
>JACREX010000198.1 GCA_016212695.1 Bacteroidia bacterium | reverse complement strand
TCAATAACCATGCGATATGTAGGATATTGATAAATCATTTTTTTTGTCATCTGGTAGATGAAAATTAATTTTGAGTTTATGTTATTGACTTTTCGGAAATTATTTGATATTTCAGTATTTTCATTTTAGAAATTTAGGTTTTATATACAACTCGTTTGTTAGAAACGCGTAGTTTGCATCCGGCTGTTGGTTTTGGTGTTCGCAGCGATACGGCGTTTATTCTTCTTCTTCCTCTGCTGCGTGGGCTTTAAGCAGTTCGTTCTGCACATCGCCCGGCACCTGGGTGTATTCGGCAAATTTCATAGAATACATAGCCCTGCCGCCGGTGATTGAGCTCAACGATGTGGAATATTTATTCATTTCTGCCAGCGGCACTTTTGCAGTGATCTTCTGGAATCCTTTTTCAGCGCCCATTCCCTGGATGATGGCTCTTCTTCCCTGTAGGTCGCTCATCACATCGCCCATATAATCGGCAGGAACCAAAATCTCAACATCATAAATGGGTTCAAGAATTTTGGGGCCTGCTTTCTTGAATGCATGGCTGAATGCATTACGGCCTGCCAGGCGGAAAGAAATATCATTGGAATCTACAGGGTGCATTTTCCCGTCATAAACAGCCACTTTAATATCGCGCGCATAGCAGCCGGTTAATGGCCCGGCTTCCATTTTTTCCATAATCCCTTTCAGGATGGATGGTAAAAACCTCGCATCAATAGAACCACCGACAATGCAGTTATAAAACACAAGTTTTCCGCCCCATGCAAGATCGTGCTCTTCTTTTCCTCTTACGGAAATATTTATTTCCTTCCCGTCAATCGCATATTTTTTAGGATCCAGGCCTCCTTCAATATAAGGCTCTATTACTAAGTGCACTTCGCCAAACTGGCCTGCGCCGCCCGATTGTTTTTTATGACGATAATCGGCCTGGGCTATTTTGGTAATGGTTTCCCTGTAAGGAATTTTGGGCGTGATAAATTCGGTTGCGATTTTAAAAATATTATCCAAGTGCCATTTCAGGATATTCAGGTGGAATTCTCCCTGTCCTGAAAGAATAATTTGTCTGAGTTCTTTTGAATATTCCACAACGATCGTCTGATCTTCTTCTTTTATCCGGTTTAGCACTTCGCCTAATTTTTCTTCATCGCCTTCGGTTACCGTTTTGATGGCGGTTCTGTATTTTGGCTCCGGCAAAACAGTGGCGGGGAACAGGTATGATTCGGAAGAATGGGTAAGCGTATGGTTGGTTTTTGTTCCTTTTAATTTTACGGTTGCGCCGATGTCGCCTGCAGATAATTTAGAAACTTTTGTCCTGTTCTTTCCGGCAACTACAAGCAGTTGAGCAAACCGTTCCTTATTGCGCGTATTATTATTTACCAGGTCGGCTCCCTCTGATATTTCGCCGGACATCACCTTGAAGTAGCTAACTTCCCCGATATGTTCTTCAACGGATGTTTTAAATACATAAAGGCTGGCCGGTTTGGAAGGGTCGCAGGGAATCTCGGCGCCGTCGTCGTTTTTTGAAGCAGGCATTTCAGAAGGCGACGGCGCATCTTTCACGATAAAATCCATTACCCGTGTAACGCCAAAATCTTTCTTTGCAGAAATGCAGAAAACAGGAAACATTCCGCGGGCAACAAGACCCGTTTTGATACCTTTGCGTATTTCATCTTCGGTTAAAGTACCGTTTTCAAAAAAAGTTTCCATCAGTTTCTCGTCGCTTTCAGCAGCCTTTTCGATCAACTCATTTTGCAATTCTTCCGCCCTGTCTTTCTCGCCTGCAGGAATGTCAACCTGTTCGAGTTTCCCGCCGGAGTATTTATACATTTTCATGGAAAGCAGGTCAATTATTGAATCAAAACCGGAGCCTGTGCTCACCGGATACTGAGCAAGAACCACATTGTTCCCGAAACTCTGCTTCAGCATTTCCATGGTCTTTTCAAAATTGGCTTTTTCATGATCGAGATGATTAATGACCAGGATTAGCGGCTTATTGTTTTTTTCAGTCCACCTGGAATGGATTTCGGTTCCCACTTCCACGCCATTCTGCGCATTGATAAGCATTACAGCCGTATCGGCCACCCTTAGGGATGAAACAACGCCTCCGACAAAATCATCCAGACCGGGAGCATCAATCATATTTATTTTATTATCTAACCATTCGGTATATAGAACTGTGGAGAAAATCGAAGAATTGCGTTCGTGCTCTATCGGGTTATAATCTGAAACCGTGTTTTTGGTTTCCACGGCGCCTTTACGATCTATCACACCACCGGCCAAAAGCATTGCTTCGGCAAATGTGGTTTTACCCGAACCGGTATTGCCAACCAGCACGATATTCTTAATCTGATTTGTCTGATAATTTTTCATCTCTGTCTGTATTGCTTATTATTTATAAGTAAAAAGGTTGCAAAAATAATAAAATTTTCATTCCTGCAAGAAAAAAACATTTGCACCGGGAAATTTTACTTTTGAACCCAATTAAAAAATTACGGAACAAAAATTATTTTTTTATAATAGTTTTATCTTTGCACCGTTATTTAAAGTTGAATTATACTTTAAATGGTTAAATTGTTGACATTGTTAAATGGTTATTTTAATTATCACACAGACTATTAATGATTGATTTATAACAAATTAGCAACCTGCCTGCCGGTAGGCAAGTATAACAATTTGACAATGTCTGTTCAATAAAAGTTAAATTTGTAAACGTTTGCAGTATAAATGTATTGAATCATGATAAAACATCTTCTCGCCATCATTACCATACTGCTGCTTTTATATTCCAATTCACATATCTGGGGACAAGGATATGAGATCAAAGTTAAAATTAATGGCCTGTCGAATGTTGACCTGATGCTCGGGCATCATTATAACGACAAGCTCTACCCGGACGATACGATAAAGCTCGATAAAAAAGGAAACGGAGTGTTCAAGGGGAAAAAGCCCCTGCCGGGCGGTATGTATTTTATTTTCCTGCCGACGAAAACATATTTTGATGTTCTTATCGGCGATAACCAGAATTTTTCTATTGAAAACGATACATCCGATTTTTTAAAAAACATCAAGATTAAAAATTCTCCCGAAAATATCGCTTTCGTAGAATATCAGAAATTCATGCTCGACAAACAGAAAACAGCCACAGAAATCAGCAATAAGATTAAGGAACTTAAAGAAGACAAAGAGAAAAAAGAACTGCAGAAACAAATTGACGCCCTCAGCAAAGAAGTGAAAGAATATACATGGAAAGTGATCAAAGAAAATGAAGGGACATTGTTTTCAAAATTCATTAAAGCCACACAGGAAATTGAAGTACCCGATCCTCCAAAAGACGCAAACGGAAAAATCACAGACTCGCTTTTTCAATATAAATATTACAGGTCTCACTTTTTCGATAACTTCGATATCTCAGATGTACGGCTTTTAAGAACGCCGATCTATGAAGATAAAATAAAAAAATACATAGAGAAAGTTATCCCACAGATCCCGGACACGATCAACAGGGAATGCGATATGCTGATCGAAAAAACAAGGAGCGACAAAGACCTTTTCCGTTTTATGCTGATCACTCTTTTCAATCACTATGCATCGAGCCAGATTATGGGCTTTGATGCAATATATGTGCATCTGGGTGAAAAATATTATATCCCCGAAGCCACATGGAGCGATACTACCTTTTTGAATAAGCTGAAAGACCGGGTAAAAAAACTGAAACCCGCCCTGCTTGGCAAACAGGCCCCGAACCTCAGGATGCTGTGGGTTCCAACCGAGCATTTTCAACAGGCCAAAACCGATACTGCGGCGCAGAACAACCCGCATGCCGGCGCGTTCATAGACCTTTACAATGTCAAAGCAAAATATACCATTCTTGTATTCTGGGAAAGCGACTGCGGGCATTGTAAAAAACAGATACCCCAGCTTTACGAAATTTATCAGAAATTAAAACCAAAAGGCGTTGAAGTGTTTGCCATACATGGGCTCGGCGGCGTAGAAGGGAAAAAGAAATGGATAAAATTTGTTAACGAACACGAAATGTACGACTGGCTGAATGTGTGGAATCCCTATGACTACAAGTATAAAGAATTGCTTGACATTTCCAGCACCCCTGTTTTAATCGTTCTGGATAAAGACAAAAAAATCATTGCAAAACGCCTCGATCCGAAACAAATAGAAGAGTTTATCGAAAAACTTATTGAACGGGACAGTAAAAAGAAATAGGTATTGGAGGTATTATACTTTGAATAGTCTAAATTTTATAGGTAATCAGTATTCGGTAATCGGTAATCGTATTGACCATGCCTGAAAAACGTTGACCATTTTTAAATAGAATTATCAATCATCAGTCAAAAAAAAACCACCGATTACCTGCCTGCCGGTAGGCATGGCTGTTCGCCGCAGGCGAAACCGATTACCGATTACAATTTTTTTTTAATACGCATTATAGCTGCACATTTCTTCGGTTTTTTTCCGGTTTTTATTTCTTATCTCTTCGTCTTCGGGATAACCCACGGCAATTAGGAGTCCTATTCTTTTTTCCATTGGAATGTTAAGTAATTTTTTAATCGGCTTTTCATTGAACCATCCCAGCATGCATGTGCCAAGGCCAAGTTCGGCAGCCTGGAGGCAGAAATGCTCTGCTGCAATTCCGATATCAATAAGCGAAAATTCCCGGTCTTTCAGCGCTGCACCGATTTGTGTAATGATCTTTGGTCTTTCGATAACAATAGCCACAATAACCGGGGCCTGATGTACAAATTTATTGAACGAAACAAGCGCGCCGTAAGTTTCTGCTGCTACTTTTTCTTTCAGTTCCGGTTCGGCTACTACGATGAATCTCCATGGTTGTGAATTGGATGCCGAAGGAGCCATCCTTGCCGCCTCTATGCACAGCCCGATCTTTTCTTTTCCTACGGGCATGGAAGAATATCGCCTGACGCTCTGCCTCGTTTTCACTAAATCTATAAATTTCACAAATATTAAAATTTAATGTATCAGCAACCTTTTCAATGGTAATTACGTCTTTTTAAAGTAAAGGGTATTCCGATTTTTAACAAAAGTATAATTTTACTGATATTCATCAAATTTTTATGTCTTTTATAAATGTGTTTAAAATATTTTATTAACTTTATAGGTTCAGAGAATGATTTTATTATTTAATTAAAATATATCCATTATGAAAGCAAAATTTATACTCGTAGTTTTTTTATTATTCTCCATCTTCACGTTTGCAAAGCATGTTCCGGTTGATTATGCAATGAAAACAGGGAAGAATTATTATTATGAGCGGATTAATCAGATAAAAGACATGAAATATAGTGATATATCGCTTACTTTATATCACACTTATAACACCGAAAAATCCGAACCTGCATATTATATTTTTAATGTCGGGAATAACGGCTTTATCATTGTATCGGCCGAAGATGCAACCGTTCCCATACTGGGTTATGATTTCAACAGGAATTTTAACATGAATAAAATAGCGCCGCCTCTTGCCGAATTCATGAATGGTTATGCCCGGCAAATTAATACTATCCGGCAACATGATATTGTTCCGACTGAAAGCATACTAAAACAATGGCAGGAATTGAATTATGACAGCCCTGCAAAATCAATAAAGAGCGTTCAAACTGTCACGCCGTTGATTTTAGCTCAATGGGACCAGGGCTTCCCTTATAGTGCCCAATGCCCTGCCGATGCAGCCGGAGACGGTGGCCATGTATACACAGGCTGTGTTGCCGTTGCCATGGCTCAGGTTATGAAATATTATAATTACCCGGTCAGCGGAACAGGATCATACACCCATTCCACTTTCGCCAACGGCGGATATGGAAATCAAACCGTGAATTTTGCAAACCAGACCTACAGTTGGTACCAGATGCCTTATAGTTGCAATACAAGCGTCTATTACGATGAGGTGGCAAAATTAATGTTTCATGTCGGCGTGGCTGTACATATGCATTGGGGAACCGATGGTTCCAGTTCGCAAACCAGCCTGATTGCATCCGGTTTACAGACTTACTATAAATATGATCATTCAATTACTACATTAAGCAAGGCTTCATATTCCGAAACCGCATGGAAAACATTATTAAAAAACAGCCTTGATATCGGCAGACCGTTAGTTTATGCCGGTAGCGGAGCAACAAGCGGGCATGCATGGAACTGCGACGGTTACCAGGGAAATACGGGCAGCGAAGAGTTTCATATGAACTGGGGCTGGGGCGGATACAATGACGGCTTTTTCACTTTAGATAATCTGTATGCTCCTGCTTCTCCCGGTCAGCCTGCCGAATCGTTAATGAATAACCAGCAGATTGTTGCGAATATTTTTCCTGAAGCCAATTACCCTCAATTCTGCCCAAACCAGCAGACTTTCACTGCTACAGCCGGGAACTTCGAAGATGGCAGCGGCAATCAGAATTATCAGAATAACAGCAATTGCACTTATCTGATTCAGCCCTCTTGCGGCAGCTATATTCGTTTTCAATTCGATAAGTTTGATCTCGATCCGAATGATGCCGTATATATTTACGATGGCCCCACAACATCCGACAACCTTCTCGCAGTATATCACGGCGGTGAAACAACCCAGATGGTCTATGGAACCGGCAGCGGATCCATGCTGATTAATTTTGTTTCAGGCGGCAGCATTACGGCAACCGGTTGGGCTGCCAGTTATTTTGTGGATTTTTGCAGGTCGAATATCCTGTATACGGCGCCCAGCGGATCATTCAGTGATGGCAGCGGATACTGTGAATATAAAAAATCGTCGAGTTGTTCATGGATAATTAGTCCACCCAATGCCATAAGCTTTACATTGAACTTTACTGCATTTGCATTAGCGCAGGATGCCGACTTTGTATCGGTGTATAAAAACGATATGTCTACACCAAACCTTGTTCAGAAATACACATGGCAGGCTCCGCCAACCGGATCATTAGTAGTCAATGCGCCCATAGTGGTTTTGAGGTTTTTCACCAACAGTACCGTGAATGCCCAGGGCTGGGCGTTAAATTACGATGCCGTGATTAATAATATTAAAGCCGAAGCAGTAGATTCACCGGTTTCAGATATTTATATTTATCCGAATCCTTTCAGCGATGATGCCCAGATCAGTTATACTCTCGGCATCAGTAATAATGTATCGTTATGCGTTACAAATCTTCTGGGAAAGGAACTCTATAAATCCGATAAATTTTTAACTGCAGGCCATTATGAATTCAGCCTGAAAGCGATTGTTCCCGATATTTCAAACGGCATTTATTTTATCAGCCTGAAAACAGATAAAAATAGTATAACAAAAAAGATTGTCTGTGCTAAATAGCGCCACATTGCTTATTATAAGAAAAAAGAACCAAACTCCAAATCCCAAGCATGCACCGAGAGAAGCCGAAGTGAACCAAGGGGAGTTATTTGTAAAGTATTTCTTCCTTTGAATTTGGAATTTTGGGCTTGGAACTTCACTTACTTTATCACCACCATCTTTTTCCCCCCGCTGTTTTGTGCATCGGTTTGCAGTTGGTAAAAATAAGTTCCGGCAGGAATATCGGCAGTAGAAATAAGCAAGGAATTAAAAGTCTTGTCCACTTTAAAGCGTTTTATTTCTTTGCCCTGTATATCATAGAATACAATCTCACCCTGGTTTATGCCATTTGGTAACACATAATCTTATTAGCAGCAGGATTAGGATAAGGATTTGAAATGCTGCTTTGCGCCAATAAATTATTATTTGCTTCTGCAATGGCGGTGCTTAATGTGCCAGGCAAGCTGTAAACCTTTGCTTGTCCGGTAAACTGATGGCTTAATATCATTTTTGTACCCTGAGTAGTATTATAAATTGGATATTGCTGCAAAGGAGTATTAATTAATACCAGCGGAGCCATGCTGTCTGCCTGGAAAATTAACGAACCATCCTCATTATAGATTCGCGTATAGACAGTAGAAATTGAGTTGCCTTGTTCATAAATGTACATAAACTCTATTTTTGAATCCGTATCAAATAAACTCTCAGATAAATAAAGTATATTTGGTGTTTGATTATTAGGTTGAGGAAAACCGGCAAAAGAAATTAATTTTATGAATGAATGGTTCATGTCATATATATAAATAGCCTTTGTAACTCTGTTAATTTTTACATACCGTTCGCCTGATACTTCAAATTTTACTATCATTAACTGGATATAAGGAGTAATATAGGTTGAAGCACTGTCATAAGTATGTTCTAACGTAATTTGTGCCTTTACATGCAATCCGATTGCAAGCAAAGCGATAAATAAAATTTTTTTCATACCAATTTGTTTTTAGAGTTTATGTTATACAAAAGTAAGTCATTTTTTGCAGAAAACAAAAAGCCCATCCTAATTAGAGTCTGTCTTTAAACAATATTATGTTGATAACTCAAGGGTTTCCAAATGCTAAGAACAAGAATACTTTCGTATCTTTCCTACTTGAAACACAAAGATACAAAAAACATGAAACTTTTTAATGAACTAAGATTA
>JACREX010000200.1 GCA_016212695.1 Bacteroidia bacterium | reverse complement strand
TCAAATGTCCCTTATGTGTTACGTTGCCTTCTGTATCTTTTACCCCTTTGTGTTTGCCTTCTGTTTTTCCTTTGGCCAGTTCGATGATGGCGCTGTTCATCTGATCAAATTCTTTAATCCCCATTCGTTTTCTTATTTCATTCAGGTTGCAGGTTGCAATTTTTTTCTCTTAACTTTACAAACTTTAAGCACTAATATATTTTGCCGCAAAAAAAAAATAAACATCCGGTTTTATACAATCTTGAAATCATTGATATTGCCTCTGAAGGTAAAGCAATAGCCCGGCAGGATGATCTTGTGATTTTTGTTACGAATGTTATCCCCGGCGATATTGTGGATGTGCAGGTAACGCGCTGCAGTAAAAATTTCAGAGAAGGATTTCCTGTTTTTTTTCATACTTATTCTTCTAAAAGAGTTGCTCCGGTCTGCAGTCATTTTGGTATCTGCGGAGGCTGTAAATGGCAGAATCTGCCGTATGCCGAACAGTTATTTTATAAACAAAAACAAGTTATCGATAACCTCGAACGTATTGGGAAGATCGAAGCGCCTTTAATAAAACCAATTCTGCCTTCAAAAAATATTTTCCATTACAGGAATAAATTAGAATACACATTTTCTAACCGCCGCTGGCTGACAAAAAATGAGATACCCGAAAACGGTGAAACCGTATCATATGATATGAACGGATTAGGGTTCCATATTCCAAAAATGTTTGACAAGGTATTAGATATAAACACCTGTTTTCTTCAGAAAGAACCGTCAAATACAATACGCCTGGCAGTGAAAAAATATGCGCTTGAAAATAAATTATCTTTTTTTGATCTGAGAATACAGGAAGGATTTTTACGCAACCTGATTATCCGTACCACTTCGGGAAACGATCTGATGGTAATAGTTGTTTTTTATAATGATAATGTATCCTGGCGAACCGGTCTGCTTGATTATATCTCAGAATCTTTTCCTGAAATCACCTCGCTGATATACATTATAAATAATAAGCGGAATGATTCCATTGCCGATCTCACACCATATGTTTATAAAGGCAAAGATCATATTGTTGAAGAAATGGAAGGACTGAAATTTAAAATCGGGTCTAAATCTTTTTTTCAGACAAACTCAGAACAGGTGTATCAGTTCTATAAAATTATACGTGAATTTGCAGATTTGAAAGCAAGTGAAATCGTGTATGACTTATACACGGGAACAGGCGCCATTGCGAATTTCATCGCCCCCAGCGCAAAAAAAGTTGTCGCTATTGAGTATATTCAGGAAGCCATAGAAGATGCAAAAGAAAATTCGCGGATCAATGGAATTAACAACGCTGCATTTTTTGCAGGAGACATCAAAGATATTTTAACGAATCAGTTCATAGAACAGCAGGGGAGGCCGGATGTTATCATACTCGATCCGCCGCGTGCCGGTGTGCACCGGAATGTTATTGATGCGATCTTGTTTTCAAATCCCCGAAAAGTGGTTTATGTGAGTTGTAATCCCGCTACCCAGTCGCGCGATGTTCACCTGCTGTCAGAAAAATATAAAGTAAGCCATGTGCAGCCTGTGGATATGTTTCCCCATACGCATCATGTGGAGAATATTATCCTGCTCGAGCAGAAATAATGTATTTATTGAAGCAGGCAAAAGCTACTTTTTAACATACAGCCTTTAATGAAAAACTGATAAACGTCATTGGTTATAACTGCTATTTGAACAAATTTTGCCGTATAAATTTTTATTATGCTTCGAATGGGTTAAGTTTGTACTTTCCACAAATGGTAATCAGTAGTGTCGGTAATCGGTAATCAGTAAAAAAATAACCGATTACTGGCTTCTGAATACTGATTACTAAATGTATAAATTCCTGCCTGCCGCAGGCAAGGTATCCCGTTTTCAGTATTAAGTATAATAATTAAATAATATCGCATATGTTCAATAAAATGATGGTTGCCCTTCTGCCCTGCATGCCGGAGAAATTAGTGTGGCTGTTTTCAAAAAGATATGTTGCCGGACAGACCATTGATGACGCAGTTAAAGCATGTAAAGAACTCAATTCCGAAGGTATCGTGATCACCCTTGATATACTGGGCGAGTTTATCACAAAATTAGAAGAAGCTGAGAAAAATAAATCTGAATATCTTGAAGTTATTGATATTGCCCAGAAGAATAATGTGAAGGGAAATTATTCATTAAAACCTACCATGTTCGGGCTGTTGATTGATAAAGAAGTCTGTTATAAACATATCCGTGAGATAGTAAAAAAGGCTGCTGAATATAATAACTTTGTCAGGGTTGACATGGAGGATACCCAATGTACAGACCTTGAGATTGAATTATTCAGAAAGCTTAAAAAAGAATTTCCGAAAAGTGTAGGGCTTGTTTTGCAGGCTTACCTCAGGCGTACTAAGGATGACATTAAAAACATGCTCGACCTGAATACCCCTGATATTCCCGTTAATTACAGGCTTTGCAAAGGTATTTATACCGAACCCGAAGAACTCGCTTATAAGGAATACGAAGAAATTAACCAGCATTATCTTGAAGATTTGGAATATATTTTCCAGAATAAAATATATGTAGGTATAGCCACTCACGACAAACCGCTTGTGGAAGGCGCTTATAAACTGATTGAAAAATACAAGATACCCAAAAACATGTATGAATTCCAGATGCTGCTCGGTGTTACTCCTGAATTAAGAAAATCCATTCTGGATAATGGGCATACCATGAGGGTGTATGTTCCATTCGGTACAAAGTGGTTTGCTTACTGTAAAAGGCGTTTAAAAGAAAATCCCAAAATGGCCGGCATGATTGTTAAGGCAATTTTTATTCGGAAGTAAGGGAAAAAATTATAAAAAAATCGGAGAATAGGTATTCACCAACTCCCCGATTTCCTGATCCTTTTTTATAAATCAGAACTGAATTTTTGGAGATTTGCTTGAACCTTCTTCAGCTTTGTAATAATCTTTTTCTTTAAACCCGAATATTCCTGCAAAGATGTTTTTCGGGAATTTTCTGATGTATGTATTATATTCCTGTGTATCTGTATTGAATTTTTTTCGATCAGCCACAATATTATCTTCTATATTTTTTAATTGCTTCATTAGATCAGTAAAATGAGTATCAGCTTTCAGGTTTGGATATTGTTCAACAGAAACAAGCAGACGTGATAAAGAATTATTCACTCCGGACTGTGCTTGTTGAAACTGTGCCATATTTTCTGCAGTCAAATTTTCTGCTTTAACAGTAACCGATGTTGCTTTTGCACGGGCTTCAATTACCTCAGTGAGTGTTTTGTTTTCATGTCCAGTGTATCCTTTTACTGTACCAACTAACTCTCCAATTAGGGCATTTCTTTTTTCGTAAGAGGCTTGAACATTTCCCCATTGTTTTTTCACAGTTTCATCACGGGTAACCATTCCGTTGTAGCTGGTATAAGCCATAATACCTAAAATAATGAAGATTACAAAAAGTATCCCGATAACAATGCCCATTCCTAAGCAACCGGAACCTCCAACCTTTGCTCTGCCGTCTAATTGTGTTTGATTCATAATATAATTTTTAAAAATTAATGTTTCAAAAGTAGGAAATATTTTGTAAATATACTACAATCGGTTATAAATTGCGTTTTTATATAACTGAAAATTCAATGTCAACAAACTGTTTAATTCGATTTTTCCAGTCTCAGTTTTAGTTTTCTTAATTGTATTTTCAATTGCTGCTTTGAAATCGGAAAATCGT
>JACREX010000203.1 GCA_016212695.1 Bacteroidia bacterium | reverse complement strand
CCTGAACATGTGCCATCACAACTTGTACATGCTTTTACCCTGAAATAATAAGTAGTATTGGAATTTAATAAACTGGTTATTGCAGTAGTTCCTATTGTAGTTCCTCTGTCAGTATAACCTGATTCATATGTAACCGAACTGTTTGTACCTACAGACCAAAAATATGTTACTGTTGGACTACCTACAGGGCTTCCGGCAGACCATGAGAAATTTGCGCCATTCGTGGAAATCCCTGTTGGTGTATTAGATGTTGGCGTACCGGGGGTAATACAACTTGTCGAGGTAGACTGACTAATACAATTACACTGATTAGAAACACACGAACCATTACTTGCTTGAATAGCAAAATAATAAGTTGTACCTGGACTTAATCCGGTGATAGCCTTCGAGGTAGTAGTGGACTGTGCAAAGTACAACCAAGGAGACCCACAGGCATCATTATCGTAATAAATAAGATAATTATTTGCACCGGCAGAAGGATTCCATGTTAAATTTATTTGAGTGTCGGAAATAGTTGTAGCTGTTAAGCCTGTGGGAATTGGAGGAGGTATGCAATAATTAATCGTTAACTGCACATTGTCAATTGAGAACTTTGTCCAGTGACCATCATTTGCAGTATAAGCCCAAATATCAAAAGTTACAGTTTGACCCGCCCATTGACTTAGATTTATATTGGTAGTTGTATATGTATAATATTCGCCTAAATTATTACTTAAAGCAGCTCGTTTATCAATTGACCACCATGAACCATCACCGATTAAGAAATAAAGTGTATCCCCAAGTGAACCTGGATTTGCGTAATCTGACATCATATTAAGACAATATGATAATGTTGCAGTTGTAGCACCAGTTGGTATTTGTATTGATTGAGAAAGGTCATCATTTAGAAAATTAATTCCATACCCAGAAGCATCTGATGTAAGTGCTCTTATACTACCAACGCAAGGAGTTGTTGAAAAATAATGCCAATTTGTTGTTGCAGTCCAATTTGAAAAATTACTTTCAAAGCTACCATTCTGGATTACTTGGCTTGATTGACAAAAGACATTCCATGTGCCCAAAGTGAACAACAGCATAATGAACAATATTTTTTTCATAACTTTAAATTATTAAGTTATTACAAATTCCTTAAAAATACATTCTTATAAAAAACCTTGCCTGAGTTGTAAAGAATGAGAATTTATCGTATTCAGATGGTAAGCTATTTACAATTTCACGAGATTTACCACCAAGATAAAACACTGCTGCGCCTTCGGCCCCAAGACTGAAATTATTTCCGAAAACATATTCAGCGCCTATTGTCGGGGCAAGGCTGGTGGCTTTTATTGAATATTCATAATTAGATGAATCGCCTTTTTCTGTAAACAGATAACTATGATATGAGAACCTGAAACCGAACGTTACATTGGTTTTGCCAAGCTGAATCATTGGTAAAACGCCGATGCCAATATTAAAATGCGAGGTGGTGTAATCGGTTTCTAAATCATGACCACTTAACTTGTATTTGAAAGGATATTTAAAACGCAAATAGCTTATCTCAGGTTCTAATCTGAAATTTTTTCCAAGTGAAAAAGGGAATAAAATTGAATAATGAAGTTTTAAATTAAACCTGTCGTCGAAAACAAAATCTGCCACTTCGGAAAAAATATTAATATTGGCAACATTAAGCCCTATGCCGAATACACGGGGCTTCCATTCGGGCTCCTGTTTTGAAATTTCTTTTACATTAATCAGGGATTTTCATAGTGGAAACTACCCCTATTAAATTAGGTTGTTGAAGCCGGGATAAAAATTACTTTCCTGCCATCTAACCAATCATATTTATATTTTTGATATTTTTCCGATGTTTCAAGCAAAAGAGGAAGATTTCT
>JACREX010000197.1 GCA_016212695.1 Bacteroidia bacterium | reverse complement strand
TTTGAATTATATGTGATCATAGTGCATGTATTTTTAAAGCAAATATAATATTTCCATGCACTTATGGATTAAATTGTTAATAAAAACATGTGTTATGTTAATAACTTTCAGGTCGTTATCATTTTAATGAGCAAACCCTAATTAAATGTAATTTTTTCGCTTAGTGTACCGGCATTATTTGAATATCCAAGCAAAATTCCATAAATACTATATAATTCAAGTTTATAATCGGCAGGCAGGTTTGTTAATGTAATTTGTATATTTGGCTGATAGATAGTATTGCTGAATTTGAAATAATCAACATCAGTAGCTGATGAAATTGAAGCAGTAATATTAGTATTAACAGAAATGAGTTTTGCATAAATTAAACTATTATTGGATTCATATATATCCGTACAAGTAGTAGTTACAGACAGAGTCGCAAAGGTAGCTGATGCAGAAAATGCACTTGTGCCTGATGTGCAAACGGTTTGAACCTGAAATTCGTAATTAGTAGCCGCTGTCAATCCTGAAACTACTAATGAATTTGTTGTTGAAGTGGCAGACGTCCATGTAGCTGCGCCGACAACTCTGTATTGAATATTATAACTTGTAGCCCCTGTAACAGCAGTCCATCCAAGCGTAGCAGATGCCGATGTGATGGATGTTGCTGTCAACCCAGTGGGTAGTCCACAAGTTGAAGTTGCAGATAATGTGGTAAATGTTGCTGAAGCAGAAAATGCTCCTGTGCCGGACGCACACACTGTCTGTACCTGAAATTCATAGTTAGTAGCTGCTGTCAAGCCTGAGACTGACAATGAATTTGTTGTTGATGTAGCAGATGTCCATGTAGCGGCGCCAACAACTCTGTATTGTATATTATAACTTGTTGCTCCTGTAACAGCAGTCCAGCCAAGAGCAGCAGAGGTTGTTGTGATTGAAGATGCGGTTAATCCTGTTGGAGTACCGCAAGCAGTTGTCGGAGGCGTACAGGCAGTTGAAGTTGTTAAGGAATAAAGCGGCCCGCCCGAAGCAAAGCAGGCTTGTATTCTTGCCGTCTGATTGGGAGTAAAGCAAGCCCATTCCTGATCCCCTGTGTAGTCCATAAAATTCACATACATAATGCCAGGATAAGAATAAGTACAACCATCATATTTTGCACCTGTATAAGTTGTTGATGTTTGCGCCATAGAGGTTGACATCGCCTGATTTGGAGTGTCGGTGCATTGGTCTGAGCCTGCGCAATTATTCAAATACGTATCTCCCACATCGCCCCATATATGATAAAGATTAAAGCAATGACCAATTTCATGCGTGGTTGTGCAACCTTTGGTTAGCGGGGCAGTTGTTCCTGTAACTCCAAAATATGCATAATGAATAACTACTCCAAAAGTAGAATTAACGCCGCCATTTGTTATCACAGATGTAGCAACCGGAAATTGTGCATATCCGCACAGGCTGGTTCCCAAATTGCAAACCCAGATATTCATGTATTTGGTAGGGTCCCATGCATCCAGCCCTCCTGTTGAATAATGTTTTACCGGATCATTAGTGTAGCTGAATGATGTTACGGTTGTCTGCCTCCTTTCAATGCCTGTTGTGGCATTTCCATTGGGGTCTCTTTGAGCAAGACAAAACTGAAGCCCTGTATTGGCTTTTAGCGTTGTTGAAAAAGCCTGCATTGAAGCAGTATTCAAACCAGCATAATCTCTGTTAAGAGCATTTATTTGTTCTGTTATCCGCGTATCGGAAATATTTTCCGCTGTTGTATTATATACTATATGTATAACAACCGGAATTGTTATGGTTGCTTTTGAACCATTAGGGTTGTTTTTTATCCAGTTTTTTGTAAATTTTTCGAGGTTTTGTTTGTTAATTTCCATAGAAGGATTTTCAGCCGTTAATTGTTGCATATATTCTGTGGTACCGCATTTGAATTGTTTCAATGCAATATTTGCATTCTGCTGAGCATTTGCTATTATAAACAGCAGGAATAAACCGAATGTAAAAATTAGTGTTTTCATATAAATAATTTTTTAAATTTTGCCTACTCTTTTTTATAGAAAGTTTTTCGGCATCCACTTTTTAAATTCATTCTTATCAAATTTAATAAATAGCTATAGCCTTATCCAATACTTATCGGATTACCGTTGAGAGAAAATTTACTAACGTTGAGAATGAATTTATATTCGTGGGGTATTAGCTTTTAAAGAAAAAGAGGAAGGATTAAAGGCGTTATTCATTTGAAGATATTCAAAACGGTAGAAATTTAAACTTTTAACCTGTGAGGTTTCCATGCGCATTGCAGGCTGAGACCTCACAGGTTTGTTCTTATTCCCCGTTTTGAATATTATTGCCGGAAATTGTTTTATAGAGGCTACAGCTTTTTGATAATATTCACGACATATTCCCTTTTCCTGACCGAGACCGGTATTTTAACGGCATCCATCATCACAATAGTGCCGCCATCTTCATAAGAATATTCTTTAATGAAATTGATATTTACCAAGTAGGATTTATGACACCTGATAAAAATATCTTCCGGCAACAATTCTTCAATTTGAGTTAAATTTTTTGATACCGTGATTTTTTCCTTGTTTGAAAGAAATACATAAGAATAGCTTGCATCTGCATGGCATCGCTCTATCTTGTCAATTTGAACGATACGAAGTCCCTTGGAAGCGCTCAGCGCAATTTTTTTATATAACCTGGTATGAAAATTATCTAAAAGCAGGTTTATCATCTCATTATTTTGGCTTATCTTCTGAGGTTCTTTAGATATTAACCTGTCAATTGTTAAACGGAGTTCTTCAACATCAACGGGTTTCAGGATATAATCAAAAGCGGCATATTTAATGGCTTTTATTGCAAATTCATCGTGTGAGGTAACAAAAATTATATCAAAATCAATTTTTTTAAAATGCTTGAAAAGGTCGAACCCGGTTTCATTATTCATCTCAATGTCGAGAAAAACCAACCGGGGCTTATTTTCTTTAACTAATTCTACGGCATCGGCAATTGTATTTGCCGTTGCAACAATATTTATTTCGGGTAAATTGTTTTTTAAAAGTTTCGAAAAACCAATTATAAAATGTTCTTCATTATCTACAAGAATTGTGTCAATCATATATATAATTTTAATGGTATTATACTAAAAACGGGATACCTTCGACAAATCGGGGCAGGAAATTATACTGTTGGTAATCGGTTACCTGCCTGCCGCAGGCAAGGTCGGTAAACGGTATTCAGAATGACCGATCACCGAATACTGAATACTGATTACCAAATGTAAAATGTATAATTTTATTCCACTCAAAGTATAATATAGACGTAATAACAAAAAAGAGGTTGCTGCCGTTAATCCGGTTCGGCTTTTTCCAACGTAAAAAAGAAAGTCGTTCCATTGCCCGGTTGACTGTTAACCCATATTTCGCCCTTGTTACGCGATATAAATTCACGGCATAAAACAAGACCTAGACCTGTACCTTTTTCATTACCCGTGCCCATGGTTGAAAACGACGAGTTCAAATGAAATAGTTTATCCCTGTTTTCTTCCGGTATCCCGATACCATTATCTGCAACGGAAACTTCAATAAAATTTTCATCGTGAACAGTTGTATTAATAATAATGTTACCGCCAACATTTGTAAATTTGACGGCATTATCAACCAGATTTCTTAAAACAAAACTTACCATGTTTTTATCTGCATAAATCCATGTGTTTTTTGCCATTTGACAGGACAGTTTAATTTGTTTTTGAGAAGCTTTCGTTTCAAGAAATTTTACAGTTAAAACGGCAATTTCAGATAAATCAAACTCTTCGGGTTTACATACAATCCTGTTTGTTTCAGTTCTTGACCATGTGAGGAGGTTTTCAAACAGGTTGCCGATATTATCTGTTGATTGCAGAATGCTTTTGGTAAAAGCCTGCATCTCTTCTTTCGAAAAACTATCCGTATTTTCCGCATACATACCTAGAGTCGTTCTAATCGAGGCCAAGGGGCCGCGCAAATCATGCGAAATGATTGAAAAGAATTTATCTTTTGTCGCATTAAGCTCCCGAAGCGAGGATTCTGATTCCGACAATTTCCGGTTCGCCTTATATTTAAGATAAAATAGTACGAATAAAGCCGCAGAAGCGATAAGCAAAAGCAAAGCACAAAAGATAAATACATTCCGTATGTTTTTTTGTTTGGTGTTGTCTAATTCTTTTGCAATATTTTCTTTCTGCAGATAAACAATTTCCCTTCCCCTTTTTTCCGTTTCATAAATGGTTTGCATTTCGGTAATCTGTTTCTGCATTTCGGAATTTGAAATACTGTCTTTTATTTGTGCAGATAATTTGAAATATTTTAAAGCGGAATCGGGTTTATGAATTTTATTATAGGTTTCATATAAATTAAAATAAACAGCCTGCAGCAACTGCAGATATTTATTTTCCTTAGCTATTTTTAAGCTCCTGGCGCTATATTCTATGGATTTATACGATTCGCCAATCAGATTATAAATACTCCCGATTTCATTCAAGCTAATAGATATCGCATTCCTGTCGCCAAGTTCTTCAGATATTTTTAACGACTTCTCATAATACTCTTTTGCTTTATAATAATTTCCCCGGTATTTATTAATCATTCCAAGATTTCCCGTACAATAAGCAATCCCTTTCGTGTCATTTAATTCCTGAAATAACAGTAAGGCTTTTCCGAAAAATTTTATTGCCATATCATAATTATTCCGGTCTCTGTGCACAACGCCCAGGCTGTTGTAGCACCAGGCAATTCGCGATTTACCCGACGTAGCTGTCGCTATTTCGGGTGAATCGCCAAGCTCTTCTGCAATCTTTAACGATTTGGTAAAATATTCTATGGAAACTTTTAAATTCCCGATTTTGTTATATGTAAAAGCTATGCTTTTCAGGTATTCCTGAATTTGTATTTTACTGTTGATTTCTTCTGCCGCCCTTAGGGCTGCCAGGTAATATTCAATTGCTTTTGTATAGTTGCTTTGACTGTCATATACCATGCCGATATTATGCAGGCATTCTGAAATACCTTTTTTATATGTAATATTTTCATGTTTTACGATAAGGAGCTTTTTATAAATATTTAATGATTGATTAAAATAAGTTATCGCTTCGTTGTATTTACCGTTACCTTGATATAATACGCCTATTTTACAGTATAACCGGCATTGCACGGTATCCTGGCGCTGTTTGCCTGACAACCGTATAAGACTATCGGGTTTGATATTTTGTGAAAAAATAAACAGGTTACAGCAAAGTTGTATTGCTGCAAAACAGATTATTTTTTTCAAAACAGTATTCATTACCTGAATTTACCCTCAATTTTATACACTACACTTTAAAACCTTTACCAGTTCTTTTTGTGCTTTGTTTAAGACGACTACCTTGTCCCATTCTTTTTTTGTATCGGTATGATACAATTTTACTTTGTAAATATACTGT
>JACREX010000196.1 GCA_016212695.1 Bacteroidia bacterium | reverse complement strand
TACGGTTCTGTATATGTTACAATAACTCCAAGTGCAGCAGTGAGTGCAGGTGCAACATGGAATCTCGACGGCTCAGGAAGTTATGCAAGCGGATATACTTTGCCTAATGTTTCAACTGGAAATCATACAGTAGGCTTCAATAATGTTTCTGGATGGATTGCTCCGGCGAGTCAGTCTGTAAATGTAACTAATGGAAATACATCAACTGTTTCGGGAACATACACTCCAATTACTCAATACGGTTCTGTATATGTTACAATAACTCCAAGTGCAGCAGTGAGTGCAGGTGCAACATGGAATCTCGACGGCTCAGGAAGTTATGCAAGCGGATATACTTTGCCAAGTGTTTCAACCGGAAATCATTTAGTCGGTTTCAATAATGTTTCTGGATGGACTGCTCCGGCGAGTCAGTCTGTAAATGTAACTAATGGAAATACATCAACTGCTTCGGGAATGTACACTCAAATATCTGTACCTGATATTGATGTTACCCCTACTTCTTTAACAATTTACGAACAAAGCAAAAAAAGTGGTAACTATTTTAATTACATTCCTTATAAAATTACTGATAGCGACTTACTGCAGGATAAGAATAATAGAGGTCTTGCTGCAAGAGTAATAGTTCCTAAATCAGTTACTGAAAACTGGCGGAAAAATATGCTTGCAAAATATGGTTTAAATAAAAGCACTATAATAGATTGGAGTGGTTTTGATAGTCCTGTAAAAAATCAGGGAGGATGTGGCTCTTGCTGGGCATTTGCAGCAGTGGGGTTACTTGAAAATATAGCTAATCAGGCAGGGTTTGGGGTACAAAATCTTTCTGAACAAGTTATAGTATCCTGTGTTTCTAATCACTGTAGCGGTGGGTGGTATTACAATGCATTTGATTATGTAAAAGATAATGGAATTATTCCTGAAAATTGTTTCCCATATACTGCTACCAATAATAATTGCGCCAATCAATGTACTAACCCGACCTTCGTTGAAAACATTTCACAGTTTAATGATTTTTCTTTCTGGGATATTTTATGGGATAATCCAACGGTAGATGATTTAAAGTTTGCATTACAAGATGGTCCTGTGTGTGTTGCAATGAAAGTTTACCCTGATTTCTATGATTATCATAGTGGTATTTACAATTATCAAAATGGTGATAATAGTAGTCTACATTCGGTTCTTTTAGTTGGTTATAATGATAATCAACAATGTTTTAAAGTAAAAAATAGCTGGGGTACTAACCCATTAGTTGGTGGTCATGATGGAACCGGATATTTTCGTATTGCTTATGATGACGTAACTGATGATGTTAATTTTGGAATGAGAGCATCTTATGCAAAAGGTATTTATATGGTTGATTCAGCTGTCGTCTCATCAGGTACATTTACTATTAAAAATACGGGAAATGCTAATTTGGCAATAAACAATATTTCTCTGGATGAACCATGGTTATCAATCACTCCGCAAACAGTATCCCCTTTAGCACCTAATGAGTCAATATTAATAACAGTTACTATACCTGATTGGGGTTTAATATCAGGCATAAGTGAAACGGCTACAATTACTATTAATTCCAATGACTCTGACGAACCAAATAGACAGGTTACTGTAATAGCAGAGAAATCAACAGGTTCAGGAACACCTGAGTTGCTAATTTCTACAGATTTTTATCAGGATAGTGAACTTCCTGTTACAAATAGTTCAGTTACCATTAATGTTGGAGTAATTGGTGCAGATACAGTTAATTGGAATGCACAGACTTCAGATACATGGCTATTATTATCTCCTCCAAACGGAGTGAATGATGGCGTGATTTCTGTATCATATGCTACAAATAATACAGGTAGTTCAAGAACAGGATACGTTACAATAAGTAGTTCTGATGTCTCTAATAGTCCACAAGTTGTTTCAATTACTCAGGGAACAAACCATGCTCCTGTTATCAGTAATATTAATAAAACTACACCCAATCTGACAGATACAGTTCATTTTTCAAACTCTGATTTTATAAATCAATTTGTAGATTTAGATGGTAATACTTTAAAACATATTAGGATAGTATCATTTCCTGAAGATGGTATTTTAGAAATAAATAATTCTCCTGTTATGGTATATCAAAATATCCTTGAAAATAATATCCAAGACCTTGTTTTTATACCAAATTCAGGATGGGATGGTAATTCCTCATTTGAATATAATGCATCTGATGGGTTCAATCATGCTATAATTAATGCTAATGTCAATATTACATATCTTGTTAATAGCGAAAATTATCTATTATGTAATAATATTATCATTTATCCTAATCCTGTAAAAAACGAATTGACTATCGAACTTCAAACATCGAACGTCGAACATCGAACATCAAACTTTGAAATTCTGAATATCTTAGGTCAATCACTCATTACATCAACCATTCAAAAGAAAGCAACAGTTGATATGTCAGCTTTGCCAAGCGGTGTATATCTGATTAAACTAAACACCGAAAAATCAACTATTGTAAAAAGATTTGTAAAAGAATAATTTTTTATCCTTCCGCTCTCCCTTAAAATCAAGGGAGATGCGGGAGATAATTTTTTTCAAATATTTTATCTTTTTCCAACAATTCATTACCTTTGCTATTCTAAACATTTAAATTTTTTAATTATGGCAGCAAATACAGAATCCAAACTGGCATTCGTTTGCAACGAGTGCATTGTCCCTTTCGCTGCATCGGGATCATTAAATTGAAAATGTGCATTCATAGCAGCGGAACTCAGCCAGACTGAAAAACAGAGCATAAAAGTTCAGGCGGTTTTTATGCAATACTTTTGGGGCTTACAAAAAATTTGAAAAAAAGTATATATAAATGACGACGTGAAAAAGCCCTGTAAGGGCGAAATATTGGTAACCCTGTGCTTTAGCGCAGGGGAAATGAATACCCAGCGAATCCTGCGCTGCACGATGTGCAATTGTTTTGAAACACCGCAGCGTAATGCAGCGCAAAGGGAAAAGCAAATAGAATAACGAATGACGATGTAAAAAAAAATTGAAAATCCGGAGATTATGGACAAGTTAAAAAAACGGCAACACAGACAAACAAGAGAACCGCCAAAAATATTTAGCGGCACTTCTTAACAGTTCGCAACAGACAGAAAACAGCGTTTAAAAAAGTGGATACCGGAAACCATTAAAAAAACGGGGCGGATGCCGAAAAGCCAGATGAGTAGGTAAACTAAATTAATACTTTGACAAAATGAAAAAATCTTTATTATTTGCTTTAGCATTTACAGCTATATCGGTTACAGTTTTGACGTCATGCAGAAAAGGACCTGACGATCCGTTTATTTCTTTTCGATCAAGAGATGCAAGAATAACGGGTGAATGGAAACTGGCGAAGTACGAAAGGTCTGATATCGACAAAGGGAGCAGTCTTAGTAACAATAGAACTTACACTTATAACTTTGACGGCACTCTTATGACTGAAACATTTTCTGGAAAGTATTATAACGGGGGGTACAGAGACACCACCTGGACAAAAACATATTCCTATTCTCACACATTAACCGTCAATAAAAATGGAACATACAAGTCAACAAGAATCAAGAACGGAAATTCAGATGAATCAGAAGGCAACTGGTTTTGGCTGGATGGTTATAAAAATAAGATCGAGTTTATGGCAGACGACGAGTACCATCTTGACCGGCTTTCTAACAAAGAAATGATTGCTTCTAATTCTTATCATTCTAAATATTATTATTATGACAACGACATAGACTGGAGTGAGACTACAGTGAGCGAAAAATACACTTTCGAAAAGAAGTAAGATTTTTTGTGGAGCAGAAAAGCAAACCTATTCAGCATTGGTATAAACAGGCAGGTGGCTGTGGAGAAGCATGGAAAATGAATAATGAATATTTGATTAACGATTGAAGACAGATGAAATTCCAAATTCCAAGCTCCAAATTCCAAATTCAAAGAGGGTTTGCAGTGTAAGTCTTGGTTCTTGGGACTTGAGGCTTGGGCCTTGAAATTTGAAAAAAGGAGTAACCCGACCTGCCTGCCGCAGGCGGGAAATCCTGAAAAGAGTAGGGGAAATTAAAAATTTTAAAATTATGAAAAAAGTATTTTTGAATGTTCTTGTTTGTACGTTCTTGTTATGTACGGTTTTTTTAACTTCATGCTTTACCTACACAAGCGTTGTGGGTGATGGCGCTAAAGGAAATCAAAAAGAAAAAAAATGGAATCATTACTTAATAGGCGGCCTGATTCCTGTAAGCACCTCTGATTCCAAAGCAATGGCTGGCGGCGCAAAAGATTACACGGTAACCACAAAATTCACTTTTGTGAATCTGCTGGTTGGCGGCATAACGTTTGGTATCTATACTCCGACAACTACAACCGTAAAAAAATAAAATTAAATTTGTCGAGAGCAGTTAACATTAATCTTCTCTCTACTTCAATTTACACTTTTTGTCTTTTCAAATAAAATAATTCAATAATTATTTCGTTTTTAATTCAGTAATTTTTTTCTATCTTTGTAGAATTATAAATCATAAATCTATCCTATGGATACCGGAGCCAAAAAAAACGTTGCAAATTTTGAAACGCTTATTGCACATTGTATAAGTCAGGGCGCTGCTTATGCCCCATCTCGGTTAGCCCTGCAGCTTCCTGCATTAAATACCCTGCATACAACCGCTAAAGACAGTATTTCATCCGATGCCCCCACATCAGTTGATTCTGCTTATGCAATTTGGCAAAAAGCAACCAATGAAAGAGAAATTGTTTTTAAACCCCTTAAAACCCTTGCCACTCGTGTTATAAACTCCCTTGCCTCTGCAGATGCCACAGAGCAAACCATTAAAGATGCACGTACAATTGTTCGGAAAATAGAAGGCGCAAGGGCCCCTAAATCAAAAAAAGCCCTTGATGCTTTTATTGACAGTACCCATAAAACAACTTCTGCTGCGGTCACTGAGCCTGCCGGCAGTGAGCACGGCCGAACTGTCGAAGTGGCCGAAGAGCATAAATTTATATCTACCTCCCAGCAAAGTTTCGATTTATTGGTCGAACACTTTACAAAACTTATAGCCCTTGTTGCCGCTGAACCTTTATATACTCCAAATGAACCCGATTTAAAAATTGTCGCTTTAAAAGCTTTTTTAACCTCGATGGAATCTTCAAATACTGCCGTTATTAATGCCGCTACAGCCCTTGAAGATGCCCGGATAGCTCGCGATAAAATTTTAAATACTGATAAAACAGGGCTTTGTGATATCGCATTAGCTGTAAAAAAATACTTCAAATCTGCTTTTGGCGCCACAAGTCCTCAATATAAACAGATAAGCGGCTTAAAATTCAAGAAAATAAAGAAATAGCAAGTTTACTGCTTTCTGTTTTTTTCCAACTTCACTGAGTTTTTTCCCAACTTCATTGAAAAATTACTCAACTTCACTGAGTAATTTTCTAACTTCACTGAATGATTTTTCAACTTCACTGAATGTTTCTCCAACTTCACTGAATGTTTTTCTAACTTCACTGAGTGTTTTTTTAACTTCACTGAATGATTTTTCAACTTCACCGGGTGATTTTTTAACTTCACTGAGTATTTTTGGATACGCCTTGATTGTTTTCGCATCAGCAATGAATAATCTTGCATCCGTTTTGAATGTTTCTACATCCGCTCTGAATGTTCTTTGACCATAACCACACAAGCCATCGTTGCCATCGCTAAAAAGACAAACACAAAAAAATTAAAACGCAATCGCACAGCCAACCCGATAGAATACCGTTAACAAAAAAAATGATTATATTTGTACATGACGTTGAGGCAATCTGACATTTAATTTTTTTTAATTATCATTGAGGCCACTCTGAAAAGTCCGATATTTGGGAATGATGGAAAAATGGAATATCGGGAAAGCCCACAGTTCCAACATTCCATTATTCCAATTTATAAAGAAATTACTTTTCGGAACAGGCTCATCATTTAACCAATAAAAATTCTTTTCTATGAACAACCCGCCGCTTGAACTGAAAAAAGCCAGAGACTTTGGCCAGATATTGAACAGCACCTTTGTTTTTATCAAACAGAATTTCAAGCCGCTCTTTAAAGCGCTCATCGTGTATGCAGGGCCGTTTATCCTGCTTCAGGCAATTGCCATGGGGTATTACCAGTCTTCGATTATTGACATGTCATTTTTTATCAGGAATTTTAATTTAAGCGATTTTTTTGAAAAAATATTCTTTAACCTGAGTTTGGTGATGATTGCTTCCATTCTCAGCTATACCATGATATTAACCACTGTATATTCCTTTATAAAATTATATGCTGAAAAAGGGAAAGACGGTTTTGAATTTGACGAAATAGGGAAATTGATAGCCCGGAATTTTTTTAAAGTGCTGGGCGCAAACATTGTTGTATTTCTCGTTGTTTGCATTGGTTGTATATTTTGTTTTATTCCCGGTATCTATTTAGGCGTTTCGCTTTCGCTGATATATGCTATCATGATTATTGAAGACCTGAGTTTTGGAAGCGCATTCTCAAGAAGCTTCAGCCTCACGCATTATAGCTGGTGGTGGACTTTGCTTCTGCTGATAGTGATTTATATGATAGTGGGCGTGGCTTCGTATATACTTGCCGTTCCGCAAATGATCATTTCGTTTGTCTGGGGTTTTAACAAGATTGCTCATGGAGGCAGCGCTCCCGATACAATCAAGGATATGATGCTTATTGTTACGGCTGTTATCACTTTCATTAATGCGCTTCTCGGCGTCATACCTTTCATAACGCTTGCTCTGCAATATTTTAATATTGTGGAAAAAAAAGAAAGCCCGTCGTTATTGAAAAAGATAGACCAACTGGGACAGACACAGTAAGCAGTTGATGAATTCTTGCAGGTTAACCATATTACTTCTTTTCTTCTGTTTATTATTTGGTGTATCCTATTCCATTCCCATAAAAAACGACACATCTGATATAACCCTGAGAACGCCTTCGGCAGAAAAGATCAGCGCCCTGAAAAAAGACAATGACCTGAATTACCGGATAAGCCCGCTTTCGGCAGATTCTTTCTGGGATAAAATAAAATACGCTATCAACCGGTTCCTGGATATAATTTTCAGCGATCACGGGCCTGCTGTGATTATACGATGGCTGATTATGATAGCATTTTTGATATTTGTAATTCTGAAAATCATAAAAATTAAACCGCAGGCATTATTTTTCAGGAACAGGAAAACCGCTTCGCTCACCGCCGATGAATTTATTGAAGATATCAATAAAGTAGACATGGACGGGCTTATTGCAAAAGAAACATCCTGCGGAAACTACCGGGGAGCCATACGCTATATGTATCTGAAACTGCTGAAAACACTAAGTGAAAACAATATCATAGAATGGACAAACCACAAAACCAATTCCGATTACCGGGTAGAAATTACCGGAACTAATCATGAAAAAAGTTTTATATCGCTCAGCGTTCTTTACGAATTCATCTGGTATGGAGATTTCAGCGTTGACAGCAGCCTGTTCGAAAAAATCAACACTGAGTTCAACGAATTTTTCAGGAGTATAAACAGCAGAAGTTAGTTGTTCAATAAAATTTATTTTTACCAGCCTGAGCCAAATTCCCATATACCGCGGTATTGTTATTTCATAATTTTAAACTACTGAAGTCGGGATTATTTTATTACTTTCGTGCCCGATGAATACCGGAAAAACCATAAAGGGCCATGCAGCGGTTTTTTCATCGAACCTGATTTACGGGCTGAATTATGTAATCGCCAAAGGCATTATGCCCGGCTATCTTACGCCGCGCTCCATTATCTTTATCAGGGTGAGCGGCGCCATGATCCTTTTTTGGATTATAGACGGCATTTTTGTAAAAGAAAAGATCGAAAAGAAAGACCTGTTAAAGATCGCTTTCTATTCTGTTTTCGGGATTGCTGTTAACCAGATTATGTTCTTTGAAGGTTTGAATCTTACAACCCCGATCAATTCATCAATTATCATGACCATCACGCCGATACTTGTGCTTGCCCTGTCGTTTTTTATTATCAAGGATACTATTACGGTTGTAAAGATCGCCGGGATTTTAGCCGGAGTGGCAGGCGCCATCATGCTTATACTAAAAACAGGGGAGGTTTCTTTCAATTCCAATACCTTTACAGGAAATCTTTTTACCTTCATCAATGCAACGTCGTTTGGGCTTTACCTTGTATTAATCAAATCCATGGCAGAGAAGTATAACCCGGTAACCCTTATGAAATGGCTCTTTACATTTGGTTTTATACTTATCACTCCGTTTTGCCTGAGCAATTTTATCCATTCTGATTTTCATTCAATACCGCTTTCTATATGGCTTTCGATACTATATGTTGTGATTGCGGCAACCTTCCTCGGATACCTTCTTTATAATTATGCATTAGTGGTTCTCAGTCCTGCGGCTACAAGCAGTTACATCTATCTTCAGCCTGCAATTGCGACAATTGTTGCCCTTATCTTAGGTAAAGATACGTTGGGATGGCAGGAGATTGTTTCAGGATTACTTATTTTCTTAGGAGTATTTATGGTTTCTTATCAGAAAAAAACCAATTGATAACGGTTTGATAGCACACGATTTTACTGACCCGCCTGCCAAAGCAAAGCGGCGGGCAGGTGCAACTGATCAACACTGATTTAATCGTTTAAAATCAGTATAATCAGTTTTATTTATGTTGAGCCTGTCGAAATATCAGTGTACCATTTTGTTTTTAAAACAATCCTAAATCAAAATAGCTAATTAGAGTTTGTCTATAATATCATATTTTTTTGAATAACGAATACCTGCCCGCTTCGCAGCAGGCGGGTTGAATAACGAATATCGAATATCGAAGTTGTTGATATTCTGAATTCTAAATTCTAAATTCGTTGTTCGTTATTCTATTGTTCCTATAGGCGACTTTAAAGACAGACACTAATTATGAAGTAAAGGGTAGGAGAGCCCCAGCTTTAAATAAGGCGATTAAACGGATTATTTCTTTTCATTTGACAAATACCCGAAATTTTACTTTTGTGCGATTAGAAACGGTTTAATGAAGTCGTTTTATCACACATCTTGTAAATCACAATTCTAAATCGTATAATTCAACCATGTAATTAATTTACAAATTTAACCATTGTTGTATTAAATAAATGCTTTATAAATCAATTACATTCCTATACAAAATACTATCTCCTGAATAAAAAAATAATTTATATCAAAATATTATTTTATAATACTATTTATCAATCTATAATCTATTTTAATTACATCACTACATTAATTAAAAAGTTACAATCTTAAATTTAAATTAACATTTATTATAAAAATGACATTTATAACTTTGATTATCAGTTCATAACTAATATTTATTAATGTAATACTTTAAATACTTATAAATTACTAATAACTTATTAAACATATATTTAATAATTTTACGGTGGAATAATACAATTATGATGTTTATAAATGTAAATAGACAAATAATTTTAATTAATTACATTTGTAAATAAAAGTTGTTTTACATTTGTAATAATAAAAATCAGTTAATATGAAAGACAGGATAACTAAAATCATGAGAGAAGAGCAGATTACACCTGCAAAATTTGCTGATATCCTTGGTGTTCAACGTTCAAGCATATCTCATTACCTTTCTGGAAGGAATAATCCAAGCCTTGATTTTATTCAGAGAATATTATTGAAATTCAAGTATATAAACCCTGAGTGGTTGCTATTTGGGAAGGGCGAAATGTATAAACATCAGGCGCCAAATACAAATAAGATCGACCTGAATTCTGAGAATCAAATAAATGAAACCGCTCAAACCTCTTTAGATTTGAATCTTACGGATCAAGCGTCAAAGGAATCGGATATTTTAAAAAATAAAGAAGATATACAGCCTGTCATTTCAAAACAACCAGATGAAAAACAGCGTATTATCGAGAAAATTGTTATTTTTTATTCCAACAATACATTCAAAGAATTTATTCCATCATAAATTAATCCTGCCGGAAAAAATAAACTTGTGAATATCAAAATTACTTTTTAGGTTTGTATAGTAAAAATCTTAAATTTATGCTCATCCCTTCATGTGTTGATTGTACTTTCAAGAAACATTTCTTTTCATTAATGACCACCGAAGAGTTAGACGCTCTGAATTCGAACCGGCTTGAAGTAAAATATAAAAAAGGCGACCTGATTTGTAAGCAGGGTACAACGCCGACTCATATTATCTGCCTTTACAATGGAATTGCAAAAGTGTATATCGAAGGCAATAATAATTTTCTGCTTAGTATATTAACATCACAGAATTATATAGGAATCCAGAGTTCATTCAATTGCGCTTCAGGGAAGGAACCATTGTTTCATTATTCGGTTGCAGCGCTTGATGATTCATATGCCTGCCTGCTCGACATTCAAACCTTCAGGACGATTGTTCATATAAATCATGCAGTGTGCCTTGAAGTGTTAGCTTATATATGCAGTATAGAAAGCGATTTTTTAAAAAAGGTAGAAGTGCTGTCGCAAAAGAATCCTCATGGGAGGATTGCCGATACCCTGCTTTATCTTTCCGAGCTTTTTAATACGGATAGAATAGATATGAAGCTAACGCGAAAAGATATCGCTGAATTATCATATACAAGCCTTGAAAATACTATAAAAATCCTGTCAGAACTGAAAAGCGATAAAATTATAAACCTCGACGGCAGGAAGCTCGAATTGCTTGATAAGAAAAAACTGCAAAAGATACGCGAACTGGCTTAATAGCCAAGGGTAATAAATTTCTTCACAAGAGCTTCCCTGGAATTACTTATTTTAAGCAAATACATACCGGCAGAAAGCGAATTGAATTTTATCGAAATAAACTGGCTTTCGTTTTCAATAGTAAAATTGTTGGTATATATCCGTTTGCCTGAAAGGTCATATAAATCAACCCTGATCTGCTTTTCTGAAGAATAATTCACAATAATCCAAATCTCGTTTCCATTATAAAACGGCTGGGTAACGCTGAATTTATTTTTTACCGGCTCAGACGGAACCAGCGAATTGTTTTTGATAAAACGTAAATTGAAACGATTAGCGTTATTAATAATACCGGAGCTAAACGTATAGGATGAGTCTTCTTTCAGGTTAGTATATGTTCCGGTTGTGATATCTTCAAGGAAAATATCGATATTCTCTCCGAAATTTAAAATTTGTTCCGCTTTTATTTTGTATGCGCCCGGCGCTCCGGTTTTTATTCCGAGCGGGATAATCGTATCTTTGCTTATGAAAGGAGTGGAATTAATGGATAAGCTGTCAAATGAAGAAGTGAGCGAATATAGTTCGGGATATTCTTCTACTTCCGAGAAAACTTTATAGGCGTCCCACTTTCCATTATAACCTGCGGTGGCATCGTCTTTGAAGCGTATGTAAGTATTATTAACAGAGGTATCATTACCAAGAGACAATTTCAAAACCGGGTCGGTAACAGAATTGTTTTCTTTAGTGTTTTTTAAATTATCAGATGTCCGGTGAAGCCTTACGGAATTAGAAAATCCAAGAGTGCCGCCGCCTGATAATGCTTTCACAAAAAAGCCCTGGCCCGGATAAATATATCTGCAATCGCCTACTCCGCCTACATATGAGTCCCATCCTGAGCCGTTTTTAATATAAACGGCATCTTCCATATTTGTTTTGGTCCAGCCGGCAGCGTCCCAGTCAACAGCAGACGGATAAGGGTTTCCAACAAAATTCCAGCCTAGTCTTCCGCCTGCGGTATAAGTTAAGGGTACATTTATATTACCTGTGTTATAAGTGCTGTTTGCGCTTGAATATGTTTTATATTTATTATTAAAATAATATAAGTAATACCCTTGTCCCGGGTTCATTGTGCCTGTTGTTTGTTGCACCCAATATCCGGCAGCGCTCGTTTCATCATACCTGTAAAAATTATTATTATGACTGGCAAGGTCGGTAAATACAGCCTGTATCTGGGCGTTTGTTACAGACGAAGAAATACAATGCCATTTATTTTTAGCTATGGATGTTTTAAATGAGCAGGTGCCGGTATTTGTAATGGTTGCAGGAGTTTTAAGCGAGCCTGAATGTCCGTTTGGACTGGCATCTACCAGGGTTGTGCCGCTGTTTGTATAAGAGGTATTGATATCAAGCCCCCTGTCGCTGGCAATGGTAAGTTGTGCCGCAACGCCGCTCACGTTTAATGTTCCGAACGAGGAATTGGTTGCGCAATTGTAAGTAATGGTTCCTGATATAATACCATTCATATTTGTAAAACCGTTTGATCCCTGGATAGATTTTCCCGCTCCGGCAAATATATAAGCGCCGCTGCCCGGTGTTGTGAATGTTCCGTCATTCAAAAAATTTCCATTAACAGTTACATTGGCATTTCCGCTGTTGGTCAGGGTTCCGGTAGAATTGATATTCAAATCGCCAAATGCTTTTGTGCCTGTTGCGCTTGATAATGTTAAGGTTCCGTCAATGTTGGTTATTCCGGCAACAGAAATATTATTAGCGCCAACAGTAAGCCCGCCCGAAGTTACTGTCAAATCATTGCTTACAGTAATGTTTCCGCCTGCTGTGGCTGTTTGATCAGTCTTATCAATAACAAGATTAAAATAAGTAGTTGCAGGAACGGTCTGCCCTGCCGTAGCGCTGTTAAAATAAACGGTAGCATTGTTATTTTCCGGAATAAAAGTAGTAACCGTGCATGTTCCCCCCAAAGTTAAAGAATTATCAGCGCCAACAGCTAATGAACCTGCACCTGCCAGAGCCGTAGTAATAGTTGTATTTGTAGTTGCTGTGTATGTTGCCCCGATATTGATTGCCACATTGTCAAAAGAGAGACTGTTTGCTCCCGACATTGTTTTAGCTAATCCTGTAAAAGTATAAGCTCCGGAATTTGCAGTAAATGCCCCGTCGTTTTGTAAATTCCCGTTAATAGTAACAGGGATTGCCGCGCTTGCATTCCATACGCCGCCATTATTTAAAACCACATTGCCGTTAAACGATTTTGTACCGGTGGCACTGGTGAAATTAATATTTCCTGTAATACTTGAGTTTCCGGACACTGTAAAATTATTGTCAGCAAGAGACAGGGTTCCTGCGCTGATTGTCATATCGCCTGTTACGGATAATTGATTAGCTCCCGTTGATAATGTCCCGTTGGCGATTGTCAGATAGCCGCCGGCAGCGGTTGTTCCGGTGAGGCTTGCCGTACCGCTTGATTTGTCAACCTTTAGATTGTAATATGTAAGCGCTTTGACGCTTTGAGGGCCCGTGCCATTAAAATTAACTAATGAATTTCCAATGGTTACCGTTCCTGTATAGCTGTTGTTACTCCCCCCGATGTTGATTGTTCCGGTTGATAGTGTGGATGCCGCATTGCCGGTAAGATTTCCTCCAATGTTAACAGTATTAGCGCCTACAGCAACAGTCAAAGCGCTACTTCCGTCGGTAATATCAAAATTTCCATTTATATTTAAGGGTGTACTCGATAATGTTTTTGTAAGGATTGTATTCCCGTTTGTAATGTATAAATTCCCATAAGCCGGAGTTACAGAAATTACGTCCGTAGCGCTGTTGCATTGATAAGTAACAGAACTTGCCGGGTCTAAGGTAATATTTCCTGTTGTGATATTCGTAGGAAATTGCGGACAGGTTGCAGAGGTGGTCAAACCTAAAGTAAATGCAGTTCCTGCAGCCATGGTAAATTTGCTTGCCAGTGTCACATTCCCTGAAATTTGAAACGTGCTTGATGCTAAGGTACCGCCGTCAATCGTCAAATCTCCGTTAACCGTTATTGCTCCTGCTAAAGTTTTAGTGCCGGTATTGCTAATCTTTAAATTATAATAAGTTGTTGATTTTACATTGATGCCGCTTCCCGTATAATTTACCGTGTTACCTGAATTGGATGCGCTCAGCGTAGTAACAGTAGGTGTAATAGCGGTATTTAAGGTTGAATTAATTCCCTGGGTAAAAGAACTGGAACCGGCAAAGGTTGCCCCGCTCACCGTAGTGGTTACATTATTTGTATATGCTCCATTGCAGGTCAATGCAGAAACACTAACCGTACCATTATTTGCAAAAGTATTGCCTGCCGTAAACGTAGTAACATTAAATGTGCCGTTATTGGTTAAAGCCCCTGAACTTGATGCTGTCCCAATGCTTATAGGATTTGTTCCTGATAAGATTTTATTTGCTCCGCTAAAAGTATATGCCGCTGTTCCGCTTGTAAATGTACCGTTGTTTTGTAAGTTGCCTGTAAGAGTTACTGCCTGGTTAACTGTATTATTATTAAAAGCTCCTGTTGCCCCTATTATTAAATCAGAAAACGATTTTGTTCCGGTTGCGCTGGTTATTGATAAAGTCCCATTTATTGTCGTAGTACCGCTAATTGTTATAATGCTGGTAAAAGTGCCAAGCGATAATGTTCCGGTTGTAACTGTTACATTTCCGCTTACAGTAGTGGTACCGGTACCACTCCAGCTTGCTCCCTGTGTGTCGTTTAATTCAAGATTTCCGAATGTTCCTACGCCTGATATTGTATGAGAAGCAGAACCTGAGTTCAGATAAATTTTACCGGTTCCTGAAAAAGTTCCGGCATTTGTTAAATTACCTTTTAAAGTAATAGTATAACCTCCATCGGCTAATGTTCCGGCGCTGATATTGCAATTTTCATTTATTATAATCGCAGAACTTAAAGTTTTTGTTCCGCCGGCGCTGATGGTGAGGTTCATGTATGAAGCCGGTGAAGCAGGTAAAGTAAATGAGGCGCCATTGTATTCAACAGTGCTGCCGGATGTAGCAATAAAATTATTTGTAGTTACTGTAGGGAAGGTGCCTGATGCCAATTGTATTTTTCCATCGCCATTAAGCGTACTTATAGTTAATCCGGTTTGAGTTCCCATATCTAATGTACCGTTTGCATCAATTTGCATCGTAGTTATTGAAAGCGCAGTGCTGGTTGTTTTAGTCACAGTAAAACCTCCGCCAATGTCCACATTCGAGCCGGTTGGTGGAGTTGTGCCAGCAGCAGCTCCCAGATGACTGATTGTTGACCATGTAGTATTTATTTCCCAATTTCCGGTTGCACGGCTATAATATGTATTGGTACCATTTAAACCATATTCAGTGCCTGCAGTCCAGTTTCCTGTAAGTTTAGATGCAGCAGTTTTTGTAAAAGAAATTATATTTAAAGTATAATCATCTGTACCAATTTCCCATGGCGTACTCTCAGGCCAATAGCCACCAACGTAAGAGCCTGCCGGTTCATATGTGGCATCCGCTTCTGCCTGGTCGTAAGTAAAATCTAATGTGGCATTAATTCCACTGATGTTGCTCGTAGTTATTGTCCAGTACTTGGATAATGAATTTGTATTATCAAACTGGTTTGGCGCTTTAGCAGCTATAGCCCGTATGGAAATACTTCCTGTTCCTCCGAATGTAGCAGCAGTAAAAGCGATTGTAGCAGGAGTGTAAACCGTACCTGTACCAAGCGGAAATACTGTAAATGCTAATGGAACAGATGTAAATTGCTTAATAATATTACCACCGGTAGAGGTGATCATGTTTGATGTACTGAATGTTCCGGCAATTGTTCCGCTTGTTCCTAAAGTAATATCATAACCGGCAATTGCCAGAATTCCGCTTGTCAAAGTGAGTGTGCCATTGATTGCTAATGCTCCTCCTAAAGTTTTGGTAACAGCGCCGGCAATACTGAGATTACTGTATGTGGCAGGTGTAGCCGGAAGAGTAAAGCCTGTTGTACCATTAAAATTAACAGTACTGTTATTATCTAATGAAATTGTCATTAGCGTAGGGAACCATGGTGTAGCAATTCTTGTAGTCGTGTAAGAAGCGCCTGGTGCAACATTGAATATTCCGGGAGCAGTGCCTGTAATCTGAAAACCTGCGTCAGCCAATGTTCCTGCGGTAACAGTTAAGTTTCCGTTAACAGTTGTTGCTCCACCAAGGCTTGCAGTATTGGATGAAGAAATTGTCAAATGATAATAAGTTGAGAGAGTTGGAACCTTTATTGTTTGTGCGCCTGAGCCATTATAAACAACTGTATTCGGGGTATTTGTCGTTGTTGTCAGCCCTGTGAGCAGCGATGTGCCTCCGATATTCAGGAATGAGTTTGTGCCTTGCGTTAATGTTCCTGCTCCTGCTAATGCTGTTGATACGGTTAGCCCTGTTGTTAAAATATTGTTGGTGTAAGTTCCGGTAAGGGTTAAGTTGCCAATTGTGAGAGACGTGATTGTTCCGCCTATTGTTTTACCTGCACCTGAAAGCGTATAAATTCCTGTGCCTGCCGTAAATGTAGCTCCGGTATTTACTGTAAGATTCCCTGAAATGGCGATAGCTTCATTTATTGCGTCAGACCAGGTTCCGTTTACAGTTACATCGTCAAAATTATGCGTTCCGGTTGTGCTGGTAATACTTAGTGTTTGAGAGGCAGCTACAGTGGTTGCGCCGTTTACAGTTATGGATGTTGTAAATGCATCTAACGACAAGGTACCGGTTGTTACTGTTAATGTTCCTGAAACAGTGGTGGCAGCCGAGCCACTCCATGTTGCTCCATTAGCATCAGCCAGTTCTACATTTCCATAAGCGCTGGTTCCATCGGAAATAGTATGAGAAACAGAACCTCCATTAAGATATATTCTTCCTGCTCCTGAATGTGTACCGTTGTTTGTAACATTGCCTTTTGCCGTTATTGTAAAACCTCCGTCTGCAAGCGTATTATTTGCGCCAATCGTTAAGTCACCGTTAACAGTAACAGCAGCGCCTGCTGTTTTGATTACACCTGCTGTAGCCGTTAAAGTCAGGTTTCCATATGTCGGAACTCCGGAAATGCTTTGCACTGCATTTGAATTATAGTTAACCGTGCTAGTATTAAGAGCTATATTACCGGTTATAAAATTTGCAGGGAAAGCTGTGGCAGTGGTTGCTGTTCCTAAAGTTAAACCCGTTCCGGCAGCCATACTCATTGTTCCGGTAGCATTGCCTGTAATCTGATAACCTCCGTCAGCTAAGGTGCCTGCAGAAACTGTTAAGTCGCGGTTTACCGTTATAGCGCCCAATAATGTTTTTGTCCCTGCTCCCGTAAAGCTCAGATGATAATATGTGGTACTCTTTACATTTTGTGCTGCTGCTGAGGTATAGCTTACTGTATTTGGAGTATTTGTTGTTGTTGTCAACACTATTGTCAGCGATGTGCCTCCGATATTCAGGAATGAGTTTGTACCCTGTGTTAATGTTCCTGCTCCTGCTAATGCTGTTGATACAGTTAGCCCTGTTGTTAAAATATTGTTGGTATAGGTCCCTGTAACGGATACTCTGTCAATTGTGAGCGAAGTGATCGTTCCGCCTATTGTTTTTGTAGCGCCTGAAAGCGTATAAACTCCTGTGCCTGCTGTAAACGTTGCCCCGGTGTTTACTGTTAAATTCCCTGAAATGGCGATAGGTTCATTTATAGCGTTAGACCAGATTCCGTTTACAGTTACATCGCCAAATTTATGCGTTCCTGTTGTGCTGGTAATACTCAGTGTTTGAGAGGCAGCTACAGTGGTTGCGCCGTTTACGGTTAATGATGTTGTAAAAGCGCCAAGCGATAAAGTTCCGTTTGTAACTGTTACATTTCCGCTTACAGTTGTTGTGCCGGTTCCGCTGAAAGCGGTGCCTGCAGAATTATCTGATTCAATATTTCCGAATGTACTTGTAGCGCCGGATATGGTTTGAGCTGAAGTACCGTTTAAATAAATTTTTCCTGAACCGGAATGAGTACTGTTATTTGTAACATTGCCTTTTACATTGAGCGTAAAACCTCCGTCTGCCAATGTTGCTGTAGTGAGAATATTCAAGTTTTCATTAACAGTAATATCAGCCCCTAAAGTTTTTGTTCCGCCTGTGCTCACGGTAAGGTTCATGTATGAAGCCGGTGAAGCCGGCAAAGTGAACGAGCCTGCAGTATTATATACTACAGTGCTGCCTGAAGTAGTATTAAAATTATTTGTAGTTACTGTAGGGAAGGTCCCTGATGCCAATTGAATTATTCCATCGCCATTAAGCGTACTTATAGTTAATCCGGTTTGAGTTCCCATATTCAGCGTACCTGTTGGATCAATTTGCATCAAATTAATTGAAAGCGCAGCGCTGCTCGTTTTAGTCACAGTAAAACCTCCGCCAATATCAACATTCGAGTCTGCCGGTGGAGATGAGGTAGCAGCAGCTCCTGTATGACTAATAGTTGACCATGTTGTAATAGTCTCCCAATTTCCGGTTGCACGGCTATAATATGTAGTGGTTCCATTTAATCCATATTCACGGCCCGCAGTCCAGTCTCCTGAAAGGCTCGAAGCAGCAGTTTTTGTAAATGAAATTATATTTAAAGTATAATCATCAGCGCCTATTTCCCATGGCGGCGCAGTTCCCGGGTTATAGCCCCCAACATATGAGCCTGCCGGTTCATATGTGGCATCCGCTTCTGTCTGGTCGTAAGTAAAATCTAAAGTGGCATCAATACCACTGATGTTGCTTGTAGTTATTGTCCAGTACTTGGATAATGAATTTGTATTATCAACCTGGTTAGGCGCTTTGGCAGCTATAGCCCGTATGGAAATACTTCCTGTTCCTCCGAATGTTGCAGCAGTAAAGGCGATTGTAGCGGGTGTATATACCGTTCCGGTACCAAGCGGAAATACTGTAAATGCTAATGGAACAGATGTAAATTGCTTAATAATATTACCACCGGTAGAGGTGATCATGTTTGTTGCGCTGAATGTTCCTGCAATTGCTCCGCTTGTGCCTAAAGTAAGATCAAAACCGGCAATTGCGAGAATTCCGCTTGTTAAAGTAAGCGTGCCATTGATAGCTAAAGCTCCTCCGAGAGTTTTGGTAACAGCGCCGGCAATACTGAGATTACTGTAGGTGGCAGGCGTGGCAGGAAGTGTAAAACCTGTGGTACCATTGAAATTAACTGTACTGTTATTATCTAACGTAATTGTTGTCATTAGCGTGGGGAACCATGGTGTAGCAATTCTTGTACTTGTGTATGAAGCGCCGGGTGCAACATAGAATATTCCGGGAGCAGTGCCGGTTATCTGAAAACCTCCGTCAGCTAATGTGCCTGTTGAAACTGTTAAGTTGCCATTAACAGTGGTTGCTCCGCCGAGCGTCGCTGTTTGTCCGGAACAATCAATTATTAAATGATAATAGGGAGTTGCTTTTACTGTTTGAGCTAATGTTGTGCTGTTATATTTCACAGTATTGGAATTAGTGCTTGCAGCGAGTGTTGGTACCACTGTTGCAGCGCCGGTTGTTAAATAAGAACCATTATTTTGTGTTAATGTACCGGCGCCCGCAAATGTGGTTGTTACAGTTAAATTTCCACTATTTGCATATGTGCCGCTTAAGGTTAAACTTGCTATGGAAATTAGATTTGTTCCACTGATGGTTTTGGTTGTACCCGATAATGTGTAAGCTGCCGTTCCTGAAGTAAAAGCGCCATCATTCTGTAAATTTCCTGTTATTGCAACGATTTCGTTGGCTGAATTTGTAAATGTTCCGGTAGAGTTAATTGTTAAATTCCCGAAAGTTTTTGTCCCTGTAACGCTGTTGACATCTAATGTTCCATCAATGGTTGTTGTCCCTGTAACACTTACCGTAAAGGCACCGGTTTGGAGCGTTCCTGAAACAATATTCAAGTTATTATTTATTGTAGGATTAGCGCCGAATGTGGCAATCTGACCGGTATTATTCGTTTCCAGATTATAGTATATTGTCCCTTTCACGGTTTGTGAAGCTGTTGTGCTGTTATAATTAACTGTATTCGGGACTGCTGTGGCAGTTAATGTTGTAACAGTAGCATTCCCGCCGATATTTGTAGTAGAATTTATTGCATTAATGTATGTGCCTGCTCCTGCAAGATTACCGGCAATAGTAATGCCGAAGCCTCCTGTATTAAAAGTTCCGGCAGTAACTGTGCATGCTCCGTTAATGGTAAGTGGGGCTGATGCTGTTTTTATGACTGCTCCTCCGGCAATACTAAGATTTCCATATGTGGCAGGCGTAGCAGGAAGTGTAAAACCTGTGGCGCCATTGAAATTAACAGTACTGTTATTATCTAATGTAATTGTTGCCATTAGCGTGGGAAACCATGGAGTAGCAATTCTGGTGGTCGTATAGGAAGCGCCGGATGCAACGCTGAATGTTCCGGGAGCTGTACCGGTAATCTGAAAACCTCCGTCAGCTAAGGTACCTGCAGAAACGGTTAAGTCGCCGTTTACCGTTATAGCTCCAAGTAATGTTTTTGTGCCTGCTCCTGTAAAAGTCAGATGATAATAGTCGGTACTCTTTACGTTTTGCGCTACTGCTGAGGTATAGCTTACTGTATTTGGTGTATTTGTTGTTGTTGTCAACACTATTGTCAGCGATGTGCCTCCGATATTCAGGAATGAGTTTGTGCCTTGTGTTAATGTTCCTGCTCCTGCTAATGCTGTTGATACGCTTAGCCCTGTTGTTAAAATATTGTTGGTATAAGTTCCGGTAACTGTTAAGTTATCAATTGTGAAAGACGTAATTGTTCCGCCTATCGTTTTTGTTGCACCTGAAAGCGTATAAACTCCTGTGCCTGCCGTAAAGGTAGCTCCGGTATTTACTGTAAGATTTCCTGAAATTGTAACAGGTTCATTTATCGCGTCAGACCAGATCCCGTTTACAGTTACATCGCCAAAATTATGCGTTCCGGTTGTGCTGGTTATAGATAATGTCCCATTAACATTAATTGTAGTAGTGCCGTTAATTGTCAGACTGGTAGTAAAAGCGCCAAGCGATAAAGTTCCGTTTGTAACTGTTACATTTCCGCTCGCAGCAGTAATTCCTGTTCCACTCCAACTTGCTCCTTGTGTGTCGTCTAATTCAAGGTTTCCGAATGTTCCTACGCCTGATATTGTATGAGAAGCAGAACCTGAGTTCAGATAAATTTTACCGGTTCCTGAAAAAGTTCCGGCATTTGTTAAATTACCTTTTAAAGTAATAGTATAACCTCC
>JACREX010000199.1 GCA_016212695.1 Bacteroidia bacterium | reverse complement strand
ATAAAAAAACACAAAAATATGGTAAGCCCTTTTGAAAGATTAAACAAGTTCAAGTATCATGATGACTGGCTGCAAAATTTATTGATTGCAGCGTCCTTAGGCGGCTATAGAAACCAGCACAGCAAAACGTGACAAACAGCATTATTTCAAAAATTGGAAGTTTGATAACTTATTTGAAAAACTCGGAAATGAAGGGTCACAAATTTCATAAAACGTAAATTTCGAATTGATTCAAGAACAGTGAACAATGAACAGTAAACGTTGAACGTTGAACCGTGAACCATAAACGATAATATTAAATAAAATATTAGAAAAATGAACAAAATTAAAGTTGAATTTTTATACGAAAACACAGTTGCCAGAATAATCCTCGATGACGGTAAAGGCAATGTGCTTGATAATATCATGATGAAAGAACTCATTGAGGTTCTCACTTCTTTTAAAACAAAAAATGATATTAAACTCATTACGTTTGAAGGAGCGGGTAAAAATTTTTCTTACGGCGCAAGCGTTGAAGAACATACAAAAGATAAAGCTGCTGAAATGCTCGACAGTTTCCATAAAATATTTTACATTATTATTGATCTCCATATACCCACGATGGCAAAAATATCAGGTCAATGTTTGGGCGGCGGCTTCGAATTACCTTTGGTTTGCAATTTCATTTTTGCAGACAAAACTGCAAAAATTGGTCAGCCTGAAATTCTATTAGGTGTATTTGCTCCACCTGCATCAACGATCCTTCCTTTGAAAATAGGAAATGCAAAAGCTGATGAATTGCTTATTACCGGTAAAATTATTTCTGCTGAAGAAGCCAAACAAATCGGACTGCTGAATGAATTATTCGAAGATAAAGAAACCATGGAAACAGAAATTGACAACTGGATAAAAAAACACATACTCGGAAAAAGCGCATCTTCTCTCATATATGCTACAAAAGCAGCCCGTGCTTCATTTGACTATTTTATGCTGAAAAATCTTCCGGCTTTTACCGATATGTTTATTAAAGACCTGATGGAAACCCATGATGCAAATGAAGGCATTAATTCCTTTATGGAAAAAAGAAAACCAGCCTGGAAAAATTGTTAAGGATTAATAAATGCAATATATTAAATTATTAAAAACACTTTATGAAGAGAATATCCGCTATTTGCTGTGCGGAGGGCTTGCTGTAAATATTTATGGTATTCCGAGAATGACAGCGGACATTGATATTATTATTGATTTTGATAAACAAAACCTGATTAAATTTGAAGATGTTTTAAAAAAACTGAATTATCAAAAATTAATTTCTGCCGATTTATTTCAATTATTTAATGAAAGCTACAGAAAAGAACTTACTGAACTAAAAAACCTGATTGCCTTCTCTTTTTTTAACCCTGATGCTTTTTATATGAATCTGGATATCCTGATTAAAATGCCCTATCCATTTGAAGCTATGTGGAAAGAAAAAGTAGAAAGAAAGGCAGACGGTTTTTTTGTTTACCTTATCTCGCTACAACATTTAATTGACATGAAAACCCATACAGGACGGGAGCAAGATAAACAGGATATTTTGAATTTATCTAAATTTCTCAATAAATGAGTTTCGATAATCCAATGAGTAGAGACGATTCATCCGGCTTCTATTATGAAGTTACTGATAACCTGATTCAGGAGCATCAAAAGCGTTCAGTAACCGAAATTCTGGAATGGATTGAGACAACAAATGAAATAATCTGGAAATTACAGACAGAAGAAGAAAAGAAAAATAAATATTATTTTAAAAGAAAAAATTTGTATCCGATGTCAACATAATTTTAATATGAGCCGACAACCAAAAGAACCTGCAAAATTAAACAGTGTCAACGACCTCCGCAAAACAATGGATGGCTACTTTTCTCGGCTGAGAGAAGCCGATGAAACAAAAAACAAAAAAATTGCATGGTGCACCAGCGTGGGCCCTGCTGAACTTTTATATTCAATGGGTTTCGAAGTGTATTTTCCGGAAAACCATGGGGCAATGCTGGGAGCCGGTAAGATGGCTGATAAATATATTCCTGTCGCTGTTGCACAAGGATATTCTCCTGACATCTGTTCCTATTTAACCAGCGATATCGGGGCTTTCCTGTTGAACGAAACGCCATTGCAAAAAAGTGGTTTCAAATCTGTCCCCAGACCTGATGTTTTGGTTTTTAATACCAACCAGTGCAAAGAAGTTGACGACTGGTTGAGTTTTTATGCCAGGCATTTTAAAGCGCCGGTTCTGGGTATAAGTACGCCTCTTTCAATAAAAGAACTTTCATCAAATATTATAAACGCTGTAGCAGGCCAGATCAAAGACCTTGTACCGGAACTTGAAAAAATATCCGGGGTAAAGTTTGACATTGATAAATACCGCGAAACCACGCGACTGTCGCACGATGGATGCGCTTTATGGAGAGAAGTGCTGGAAACAGCCAAACACAAACCCTCTCCGATAAATTTTTTCGATTCAGCCATTCACATGGGGCCGATCGTTGTAATGAGAGGTACGCAGTACGCTGTTGATTATTATAAAATACTACTTGCCGAACTCGAAGAAAAGGTGAGAAATAATTCCGGCTCATTACCCAAGGAGCAATTCCGTATATATTGGGATGGCATGCCCCTGTGGTATAAACTCAGCGGCATGTCTAAACTCTTTGCCGGATTAGATACCTGCATTGTAGCTTCAACCTATTGCAACAGTTGGGTTTTCGACGACCTTGATCCTGCTGACCCGTTCGGTTCTGCAGCCTATGCTTACAGTAAACTCTTTATTGTAAGAACCGATGAGAAAAAAGAAATTGTTTTACAAAATCTCCTGGCAGATTTCTCATGCAACGGTATTATCTACCACGACTCTAAAACGTGCAGCAGAAATTCCAATAATCGTTTTGGCTTACAAAACAGGCTGTTTGAAAAAACAAAAATACCATTCCTGGAAATTAACGGAGATTTATGCGATTCCAGATGTTATAGCGAGGAACAAAGTATTACTGCTATCGAAACGTTTATTGATCAACTTGCCGTCCATGTGTAAGATCGGAATTGATCTCGGCTCTTCTTTTACCAAAGGCGTACTCATCAATGCACATGGGTTGATTGCCCGTAGCCATATTGTAAAAACAGGTTTCGATTTTAACCTGGCTGCCAAAAAAATTATTGAAAAACTTTCAGAAAACAGCGAAATAGAATATCCTGTTTATACCTGCGGATATGGCCGGGAACAAATAGATCTGCCATCGGTGTCTAATTCGGAAATTACAGCCCTGGCAAAAGCGGTTTTTACATTTTATCAGAAAAAGTGCACAGTTATTGATATTGGCGGACAGGATACAAAATTCATTAAGATTACTTCTGATGGAAAGGTCGAGAAATTCAAAGTGAACAGGAAATGCGCGGCAGGAACCGGTTCTTTTCTTGAAGAAATTGCTTACCGCATGGATGTGCCGCCCTCGGAGTTCAGAGATATTGCCGAAAAAGCGACAGACCATATTAAGATCAACAGTTATTGCACTGTCTTTGCCGTATCAGAAATTATCGGGATGATAAAAAAAGGGATCACGCTGCCAAATATCATCCTGGGGATTTATAATTCGATCGTTGACCGTTGTATGGAAATATCTCATATTGATGATTTTCTTGTGATCACCGGAGGCATCCCCGTAAACCACCCGAAGATATTATCATTATTCAAAAACCGTTTCCCGAATTGCGAAAGTCCTGATCATGCCCAGATAATGGCTGCATGGGGAAGCGTACTATTGAATATTTAATAATAAGTCTCCTTCGAAAAGCGTTCTTTTTGTCGTTCCCGCAGATAACGCAGATTATCGCAGATTTTAACCTGCTGATTTTCTGTATGTTTTTTTTCTGCATACATCAGCGGAATCAGCGAGAGAGACTATTCGGAGTGGATTCAATAATAAAAAGAAAATGACAAAAGAAACTGCCGTCAAATTATTTAACGAAAAACAAGTTCGTTGTCAATGGGACGATGAGCAGGGAAAATGGTATTTCTCTATAGTTGATATTATTGAGTCCACTCTGAAAAGTCCGATATTTTGGAATGATGAGAAAATGGAATATTGGGAAAGCCCATTATTCCAACATTCCATTATTCCAGTTAATAAAGAATTTACTTTTCGGAGTAGACTCACGCTTGCTAATGTAAAGTTTGAATGTCCTTCCGGTAGTGACGATGAAAATCAAAGTGCATTAATAGTCTGGGGTCAATCCGGTTCAATAATTAAAAACATATCAACAAACGAAAAAATAGTTTTATAATCGCATTACCATGATATATATTTTTTCTATATTGCATATTATTTCTAATCCTTTCCTTATGAAAAAGTTCTTACCTCTTTTATTTTTATTATTCTTTCAATTATCAATTAAAATAGTAATTGCTCAAGAATTTGCACCTATTGGTGCTACGTGGTATTATAATTATAGAGAAGGCCAGATACCTGATTATGGATATGTAAAAATTGAGGCAATAAGTGATACATTTTTAGGTGGTAAAATTCTAAGGAAATTAGATATAAAACACTTCTCACCTTGGAATGGTTCTTTTGATTAAACTGTACCCCCTTATTAGGACAGAAAATATAGAATCTTAATTTCTTTTTCTTTTACAAACTTAAATCAAAATTTAAAATTAAATGATGATGTTGATGAATTTCTTTTTTTGCTT
>JACREX010000195.1 GCA_016212695.1 Bacteroidia bacterium | reverse complement strand
GTGGATGGAAGGGATATACGAAACAAAGACCACCTGGCCCTATCACATTAAAAAGGGGATTAGACAAGTTCGATTTGATTTATAAGGGTTGGATATTAGCTAAACAAATTGAAAAAGATGTGTCCACACGGTAGCTGCCGTCAGGCAGGTAAATTCCAATATTTAATTATCAAATTTACAAAACCGTTTTAGACATTGTTATTTCGGCAATTGATTTTTTCTTGGGGCTTGGGACTTGAGGCTTGGAATTTGGAATTTCTTAAACTTTTATAATGCTTGCTTCCAGTATCTTTTTTGCATCAGGCCCGGTATTAAAGAACAAATCAATGATGCTGAGATTCGGAATGAACCCGAATTTTGTATCAAAAACCTGGTAATATTTTTGCGGATTGAAAAAGGGATCGTGCGATAAGTAATCAATCTTTGGATGAATGGTATTACGAAAATCAAAAATAGTGTCACCCGGATTGGCTTCAAATTGTTCTGTAAATCGTATTTTTTGCGGAATTTTTAAATGCCGGAGAAGAATATTGAGCAACTCCATATTGTAGTCAAAAAGGAATTTAAACTTCTTTTCGTAGTACGGAAAAAAATCATCCATACAATATTTAAAAAACGGGGAATTGTTATAGGCAGAAATAATGGCGCGCAAATGAATTTTTTGCCAGCCGGAATGATACGCAATCTTTATATCCCTTACAGGTCTTTTCGGGTGTTCTGTCCTTTCCACGGGAATGCTTAACGAAAGTTGTCCATTGCAGGAATATATCATACAACGGTTGCGATACGATTGCTTGCAGTAATTCTCACATTGTTCAATAAGGATGTTTTCACAACAAAGAAATTTAGTGAAATACTGGACTGGCGGCAGATAGGCCGTAGAAAGAAGGGCTGTTGTGGCGATAGCGTTGGTCAAATCGTTAATCGTTAATCGTTAATCGAATAACCATATTCTGATTTTTCGACTTTTAATTTTATTTTCAACCCTCAAACCTGTCAGGACACCTCGCACAAGCCGGCATAGACCTGACAGGTTTTCTCTGGCTTTTTATAAAGATTTGAAAAACCGGCTCCAACGGATATTGCCAAATCCGGATTTATTTTTATCGAATGAAAACCATACAAACGAGGCTTTTCCGATAATATGGTCTTCGGGCAAAAAACCCCAATACCGTGAATCTTTGGCATCGTCGCGGTTATCATCAAGGACAAAATAATAATTCTGTTTCACCACATAGCTATAGGTTTCCGCATCGTTTATCAGTATTTTTTCATCCGATACTTCCATCTTGTTTTTTTCATATACTTCGATGATGCGTCTGTAAACAGGAAGATTTTTAATACTTAAACTCAGAGTGTCTTTGGCTCTGGGTATTTTTACCGGGCCAAAATAATCAGGATTCCAGTTGAAAAACGCATCGTTTGGAAAATAAATTTTTGATGATTGTCCCGGATTTTGACGCAATAATCTGACATCCGTTATCATGCTGTCTTTCTCAATCCGTGCAGCATTCTTCAATGTGATATTATAATCATAAACATAATCGGTAATAAAACCCCCTTCGGAGATTTCATATTTTCCCCAGAAATCTTTGCCGGGTGATTTTCCTTTTTTCACAACGACCCGGTAACGATACTGCACATTTTCGCTGTCGGTCTGCAATTGAATCTGATTTATAAAAATATTTTTATTATAGATTATTAATGAATCCCCCGGCAATGCAATGCACCGCTTCACATACACGGTTTTGAAATCAACCGGCACATCATTTTCATAAGGATAATTAAATGCGACTAAGTCGTTCCTTTTAATTTTTGAAAATCCGGGCAATCTGAAATACGGCAGTTGAATCCATCCCAGATATGACGGCGCTTCAGTAAAAGGAATTGTATTATCTGTAAAAGGGATGGTGAGCAATGTAATCGGCAACCGGGTTCCGTATTTGAGTTTATTTATAAAAAGATGGTCGCCGGTCATTACTGATTTTTCCATTCTCGATGAAGGAATGGTTACGGATTGTCCGATAAATATTCTGAAAAATAAAAGAATCAGCAGGGCTATAAGAACGGCATTTAACCAATCTTTTAACGATTTTTTTCTGTCTGATTTTTTACCGGCATTTTTAAAAAACATATTCCTTATAAAGTAATAAGTATGAAATAAAATTCTATTTTAAGTCGTTGATTTCAGAACAAGGATTAACGATTTACTTCATCATTCGTTAATCGGTGTTCCTTATTCATTATTCTTTTTAGGAAATTAATACATACTTGTTCCTTAACCGTGAATAAACCGGAACATCCTGCCCCATCTTATTTTTCCGAGGAAAGTCTTGTCTTTATCCAGCGACAACCAGATGAATACGGCTTTGCCCACCACATGATCTTCGGGAACAAATCCCCAGTAACGCGAGTCTGCGGAATTGTGGCGGTTATCGCCCATCAACCAGTAATAATCCATTTTGAAAGTATAGGTGGTTGCAGGCTTGTCATTAATAAAAATTTTATCTCCGTCAATCCGCAGTTTATTCCCTTCATAAAGACTGATAATTCTTTCGTAAACCGGGAGATTTTCGAGGGTAAGATTCACTGTAATGCCTTTCTTGGGTATCCACAACGGGCCGAAATTATCCACGTTCCATTTATAATTCGGGCTGTGCGGGAAAATATCAATCGGGTAATATTTACGGTTAATGATTTTCTTAACGGATTTTACATTGGATAAATTTTTTATGGATTCTGCATTTTCCTTGGTAAGCGGATAAACTGACACATTCCGGAGATTAATGGAATTTGGCTTTAGAGAATCATTCAAAACATAAACAGCATCCTGCACTTTGGGTTTTGATTTGGATGATTCGATATCATATTCAGTGATCCCGAGCTTGCGTAAAACTTTATGATTGATGTCGTATTCGTTTGTTTCCACCAAATAATCATACTGCATTTTTTCAATATCGCCCTGTTGTTTGCCATTTACAAATAAAATTCCGTCAATGATTTTTATAGTATCTCCGGGTATTGCCACGCATCTCTTGATATAATTTTCTCTTTTATCCACGGGCCGGGCAATAATATCTCCGAAAGGTTTCTCGCCCGTATAATTATTCGGAGTCCACAAAACTTTCCGTCCGTATTCCCGGATAAGCTGATAATAACTGGGCGCCTGGTTTTTAATGCACACGGTATCTCCTTCGGGAAAATTAAATACCACAATATCGTCATTTTTTATTTTTGATAATCCTGCCAGGCGGTGATAGGGCCAGTTGAGCCATTCTAAGTAGGATTTGGTTTCGTCAGTTAAAGGAAGCGTATGATGGGCAAAAGGAAACGACAGCGGAGTATTGGGAATTTTGGGGCCATAACTTACTTTGCTGACAAAAAGGTAATCGCCCACAAGCAATGTCTTTTCCATGGAAGGTGTAGGTATTGTAAATGCCTCGATAAAAAACATCCTGATAAGAGTGGCGGCTACCACAGCAAAAATCAATGCATCTATCCATTCAACCAATTTCGTCTGTTTCTTTACCCCGCGTTTTTTCCAGAAAGCCCAGTGAACTTTTTTTGTGATATAAATATCGAATAATACCGGAAGGCCCAACAGCAGCCAGTAATTGCCAACCCAGATCACCCACAGCAGGTAAACCACGGCGGCTATTCCAAATTTTACTTTCTTATTTTTCAGAAAACTGAATTTTTCTTTTACGGGTTTAAAAATTTTCATCGCTGATAACTCTTGTCAGGGGCGTTTAATGATAATAAACTTATTTTGAAACAATTTATTATTGATGAGGGGCAAATTTATAGAAATTATTTATCAATCCAATCTCTGTTTTCTTTAATCAGGGAGATCAGTTCATTTATGGCATCTGATGAAAGAATATTTTTTTTTATGCAGGCGCCCCTGTGATACAGATTGACGCGGCCCGGCCCGGCTCCCACATAACCATAATCCGCATCGGCCATTTCGCCGGGGCCATTTACCATGCAGCCCATAACTGCAATTTTCAATCCTTTTAAATGCGAAGTTTTTCTTTTAATCGAAGCAAGAACTTTTTCAATGTCATACTGCGTCCTTCCGCATGTGGGGCATGAAATATATTCGGTCTTTGTGATGCGGGTTCCGGTTGCCTGCAGAATGCCATAAGAAATGGAAGATAATTTATTTACATTTAACTGACCCTGATTGCCGAGTAAAATGCCATCGCCAAATCCGTCTACCAGCAGGGGACCGAAATCACATGCTGATTTTATCTGAATTTGTTCTAAACTATTTTCAAGATATAACTTACAAATTATAACAGGTGTTTTGCATTTTTGCTTTACTAATTTGATAAAACCGGCTCTCAGTTTTTGAAAATTATTTTCTGTCAAAAATAATACGGCTGTCTTATCCTTTTTCAGGACTTCACAGAACTCATGATCTAAATCGTTACAGCCTGCCTGAATGAAATTTATTTTCGCAGATTTATTTTCTGATTTGATATATTCCGTTTTAGAAAATAAAGGAAAAACATAGCCTATTTCAAAATTATTTTTCCAGGTTTTTGAACTAACTATAAAATTAATATTGGGATACTTTTTAAAATTTAATTTTCTGTTTCCTGTAAAAAAATAATCCGAATCAATCTTACTAAATGAAATTTCTTTTGATTTACCAAAGTCTGCTATTACCACAGGGACATGGTTGCCACCGATATTTCTTACTGCAATGGTTTCTCTTTTTTTATATTCAAAAGGATTAAAGGCAGTTTGAGTAAAAAGGGTTTCTGTAGTTCTTTCCTTTCTCGGTGAAAAATAATCTGCAATTATTTTCGCAACAGGAATCTCTTTCTCCGGCGCTTCTGTGAGCGATACGCGGATGGTATCTCCGATACCGTCGGCAAGAAGAGTTCCTATTCCCACAGCAGATTTAATTCTTCCGTCATCTCCTTCTCCGGCTTCGGTAACGCCAAGGTGCAGGGGATAATTCATGCCTTCTTCCATCATCTTTTTAACTAGCAGCCGTGTTGCCTGGATCATCACGCGGGCGCTGCTCGCTTTCATTGATACAACAATATTGTGAAAATCCAGATCATGGCAAATCCTTAAAAATTCCATGGCCGATTCCGCCATACCCAAAGGAGTATCGCCATAGCGGCTTAAAATACGGTCTGACAACGACCCGTGATTGGAACCAATGCGGATGGCAGTATTATACTCCTTGCAGATTTTAATTAACGGAGTGATTTTTTCCCTTATCTTATCAATCTCTTTTTGATACGCTTTAGCAGAATAATTAATTTTCCGGATAGATTTTTTATCTACATAATTTCCCGGGTTAATTCTGATTTTCTCAACAATTTTGGCTGAGATTTCTGCGGCCTGCGGATTATAATGTATGTCTGCAATAATCGGGAAATCATAGCCTTTTTTTTTCAGTTCGGCTTTTATTTTTTTTAAATTCTCGGCTTCCTTTATATTCTGTGCAGTGATGCGGACAAGGTCAGCGCCTTCATTAAAAATTCTTATTGCTTGTTCAACTGTTGCATTAGTATGGAGAGTTTTGGTATTGGTCATGGATTGAAGGCGGACAGGATAATTGCCGCCCATGCAGAGCTTGCCGATTTTTACAATCCGGGATTTATACACAGGATTCATTAGTTTAATACGACCGCTGGTTCTTACCTTCAATAAAATTTATAAACGAGGTATTCGAAACTTTATTACCGCCCTGCGTAGGATAATTGCCGGTGAAATACCAGTCGCCGTTATGTCTTGGTATTGCTTTGTGAAGGTTCTCTATGGTCTGGTATATGATATCAAGTTCAGCATGCAGCTTTTCGGGTTTCAGTAATTCAGTGATTTTTGCAGACATTTCATCATCTGTAAACGGAAGATAAATTTCCTTCACACAATTTATGATATCTTCTTTGGGCATTTGCTCCTGTTCCTTGCATTTCCTGTAAACTTCATTAATGACAGAATAGCGGTTGGTTTCTTTAAGCATCTTAATAGCCGCTTCAAAGGCTATAAAATCGGCTAATTTTGCCATATCTATTCCGTAACAATCCGGGAAGCGTATCTGGGGAGCAGACGAAACTATGATAATTTTTTTTGGCGAAAGCCGGTCAAGTATTTTAATGATGCTTTCGCGAAGCGTGGTCCCGCGCACAATAGAATCATCGAGCACAACCAGTGTATCGGCATTTGTATGAACAGCGCCATAGGTAACATCATACACATGCCCTACCAGTTCATTTCTCCCTTCGTCCTGGGTAATGAAGGTTCTCAGTTGTGCATCTTTTACTGCCACCTTATCTATGCGGGGGCTTAGCTTAAAAATTTCATCAAGCCGGGATTCGGTGATTTGATCTTTCTTAAGTTTAAGTATCTTTTCTTTTTTAACATGATCGCAATATTCGTTCAGCCCTTCGAGCATTCCGTAAAAAGCAACTGAAGCCGTATTCGGGATATATGAAAAAACAGTATTTTCAAGATCATTATGAATAGCGTTTAAAATCTGCGGACACAGCAGCCGGCCAAGCATTTTTCTCTCTCTATAAATTTCTTTGTCTGTTCCTCTCGAAAAATAAATCCGCTCAAAAGAACAGGGCCGGACATTTACGGGTTCTAAAATTTTTTCTTCTGTTATCCGGCAATCTTTTCTGGCTATTATAGCATGCCCGGGCTGTAATTCTTTCACTTGATTGTAGTTCACATTAAAGGCAGTCTGAATCGCAGGCCTTTCCGATGTTACTACAAGAACCTCGTCATTATAATAATAATAGGCCGGCCTGATTCCGGCAGGATCGCGAATAACAAATGAATCGCCATGTCCAAACAAACCGGCTACCGCATACCCGCCATCCCATCGTTTGCATGATTCCCTGAGTATCCAGCCGATATCTAAATTTTGCGATATTAAATTAGATATTTCAGTATTGGTATGTCCTTTATCCTTAAAAACCCTGAAAACACGCTCGTTCTCTTTATCTAAGAAATGCCCGATTTTTTCAAGGATGGTTACGGTATCTGAATAATCATCCGGATGCTGGCCTAACTCCACTAAATGATTAAATAGTTCATCTACATTAGTAAGATTAAAATTTCCTGCAAGAACGAGAGACTTAGACCTCCAGTTGTTTTCTCTCAGCACAGGATGAACATTTTCAATATTGTTTTTTCCAAAGGTTCCATAGCGTAGATGGCCAAGGTATAATTCGCCTGCAAAGGGAAGATTTTCCTTTGCCCAGAAAGGATCATTAAGAAGTTCCGGGTTATATTCTTTTACCTTGGAAAATTTCTGATGAATGGCATCAAATATTTCCTTTATCGGTGAATCGCTATTGGAACGAAGACGGTTGATATATTTTTTTCCGGGCTCAAGATCGAATTTCACGCATACGGCGCCAGCCCCGTCCTGCCCTCTGTTATGCTGCTTTTCCATCAGCAGGTATAATTTATTTAACCCATACATCCATGTACCGTAACGGATTCTGTAATATTCAAGAGGTCTTAATAACCGGATTAATGCAATGCCGCATTCGTGCTTAACTGCGTCGCTCATGACAGGTAATATTCAGTTTTTATTCAGGCATCAAAGGTATTGTAAAAACAAATATAAAATTACCTTGTTAGTTTTCTGTTTAAAACTTTCTTAACAGCCTGAACAAGATGCTGTGATTTCATTCCATACTTTTCAAGCAGTTCTTCCGGTTTCCCCGATTCGCCGAAACAATCAGGCATTCCGATAAATTCCATCGGCACTGGAAAATTACTTACAACCACTTCGGCAACTGCACTGCCCAACCCTCCAATAACCTGATGCTCCTCGGCGGTAACGATCGCACCTGTTTCTTTTGCCGCTTTTATAATTATGTTTTCATCAACCGGTTTTATGGTATGTATATTAATGACTCCGGCTGAGATCCCTTCACCCATGAGAATATATGAAGCCTCGATGGCTTCCCATGTTAAACGCCCGGTTGAGATGATCGTTACATCTTTCCCTTCCGCGAAAGTTTGTCCTTTCCCAACTTCAAATGGCATAGCGGAATCGGTGTAGTTCGGTTCCGGCTCCCTTCCGAAACGGATATAACATGGACCTTTTACTTGCTCTACAGAAGCAATCGTTGCAAGCCTTGCCTGGTTTGAATCGCAGGGAGAAAGAACCGTCATGTTGGGTAATGCCCGCATGATGGCAATATCTTCCAAGGCCTGATGTGTGGCGCCATCCGCTCCCACGGATATACCGGCATGAGCGCCGCCCATCTTTACAGGCAGATTATTATAACAGATGGAAACACGCACCTGGTCTGTTGTTCGCAACGCTGCAAATACTCCATATGTTGAAAAAAATGGTATTTTTCCACCCAATGCAAGACCTGCTGCAACACCGGCTATATTCTGCTCGGCAATGCCAAAAGAAAAAAAGCGTTCGGGATATTTTTCAGCAAAAAAATTCAGACTCACGGATGTAGTTATATCCGCTCCAAGGATAATGATGTTCTCATATTTTCCGCCAAGTTCAACAAGGCCTTCTCCAAAGCCAAAACGCGAGGGTTTGTATTCTTTTATTTTATAAGCATCCATCTGTTAATCGAAATTATACTGCAGACGGTGTAAATTTCCGCAACAAAATATGAGTTGGAAGATGGCAGCGGTAGTTGGTAGTCGCTCTGTTACTGCAAACTACCAACTACTACTACCAACTTTTCAAAATGCGATTATTTATCCTGTTTTTAGTATAATATTACTATTTCAAATAAAACACCCTGTAAAGTTATAACTCAAAAATAAAACTATACTATGAACGGGATAAAATTCGGATTCATAAAACAACTAAAATATCAACTGATTACCAGTCAATTATTTTTTATTGAAAATTTTTTATTTCCCGGACAACGTTTTGCATAGTAAAATTGTCTTAGATTTACAACATCTGATTATTGTTGTAAAATTGAATAAATTTAATATATTTGCATTTATCTAAATTTATCTGAATATGAGAATATTAAGAATTTCTTTTGTTGTGCTAAGTTTTTTACTGGCCGGCAATATCTTCGGACAATTAGTTGTGACTAACACCGGTATGACACCTCAGCAATTGGTTCAAAATATCCTTGTCGGGGGTGGTGTTACCGTTACAAATGTAACATTTCTAGGCCAGTTGCCCCAGCAGATAGGTAGATTTTCAACTGGTGTAAACCCCACGAACCTTGGTATGACCACAGGTATTATACTATCCAGCGGCGATGTTACTCTGGCTCCCGGCCCGAATAATAGCGCCAGTTCCGGCGCTAATACCAGTTCTGGCAGTGATCCTGATCTTGAAATGCTGATACCCGGATATTCCGTAAACGATAAGGGTGTTTTAGAATTTGATTTTATACCATTATCAGATACCATTCGGTTTAACTATATTTTTGCATCAGAAGAATACCCGGAATTTGTGAACACAAGTTTTAATGATGTGTTTGGCTTTTTCCTGAGCGGACCTGGGATCACAGGGCCTTATTCAAATAATGCTGTGAATATCGCTATTATTCCGGGAACTGCTTTGCCGGTTACAATTGATAATGTCAACATGGGAAATTTTTCATGCGGCGGCAGTCCCACCGGTTGCACAAATTGCGTTTATTATGTTAACAATTGCGGCGGCGCCACTATACAGTATGACGGTTTTACAACAAAACTAACCGCATGGAGAATTGTCCAACCCTGTCAGGTGTATCACATAAAAATCGCTGTTGCCGATGCGGGAGACTCTGCTTACGACTCTGCGGTATTCCTTGAAGCAGGGAGTTTCATCTCTAATGGCATCACGTCCCAGGTTACATATACATCTACTATTGACACTACTGCTATCAGGGGCTGCTCCCAGGGTTTGGTAACATTTTCCATCCCGGAGCAATTATCTACAAACACAGTTATTAACTATCAGATAGGAGGTACAGCTCAAAATGGTGTAGACTATACTACAATTGGAAATTCGGTGATCATCCCCGCGGGACAAACCACGGGGACAATACTTATTAATCCATTAATCGGAACAGGCAATGCGCCTATCGAAACAGTTTATATTATCACATCGGTTAGCCCTTGCCAGAGCGATACAATAAAAATATATATCAGGGATTATCAACCGGTAGTTTTAACTGCAAGTAATGACACGGCAATCTGCCAGGGAGCATCTGCACCCATTCATGTAAATGTAACAGGAGGTATCACTCCTTATACCTATGCATGGAGCGGTGGCGGAAACACCAGCAATATTACGGTAACCCCTTCTTCTACTACCATGTATACGGTTACTGTAAATGATGCCTGCCAGTCTTATAATGAATATGTCAATATAACGGTAAATCTAAATCCAACCACTCCTTTTACCGCACCCCCTGTTTGCGCATCTGTTGAACCCGGTGCAATAAACTTGGCTACTATCACATGGACAGGCACTGCTGAAGCAGGAGCCACTTATACCTGGTCTTTGTCGGGAAACCCACAACCCCAGTCAATATTTTCAGGACCTGGGCCGATCAATAATGTTTACTGGATTTGGGATAATACTCCAAATACAAATTATTACAACATCACGCTTACCATAACAAACCCTTCGGGTTGCACATCAACTACAACCAATCAGATAGCTGTAGTTCCGGCAAACAATCCCAACTGCTGCATTCCGCCTACTCTTAATGCTGGCCCGGATATCAGCGTCTGCGGTTACAATTATACATTTAATGCAAGTATTTCGGGCGGCAGTATCGGAACATGGAGCCAGTTATCCGGCGCCGGAACTTCATCATTCAGCGATGAACATAATACTACCGCAATTGTTACAGTTACAACTTTCGGACAATATACATTCCATTGGTATGGAGAAAGCGGAGCATGCAATTCATCTGATGATATAGTTGTGAACTTTCTTCAATATCCGAATCCGGTTGCAGGTATAGATGAACTCATTTGCGGAACATCATACACATTGCAGGGTAACCTGCCTGGGGGTATGACAGGCACATGGACCTGTACTTCCCCTGGAGTAAATTTCTCAAATATCCATGCGGCAAATTCCTCGGTTACTGTTCCTGTACCCGGAGAATATCAATTTGTATGGACATTAGATAATACGGTTTGTTCTGCTGAAGATGCCGTAACCATTAATTTCTTTGCCATACCTAATCCAAATGCAGGACCTGATGCCACGGTTTGCGGAAATACCGTTAATTTAACCGGAACCCCGAACGGGACTACATTCCTTGGTCAATGGACCGGCCCTAACGGTACGTTATATACTCCGAATGATACTACTCCGAATGTAACAGCGATGATACTTCCCTTTACAGTACAACAAAATATTACCTTTCAGTGGCACCAGTCAAATGAACATTGTTCAGATTCGGATGCTGTTGTAATTACATTTAATCCATATGCAGGACCCGGACAGGTTTCTGCCGGATTCCACGGTTATACATGCGATTCGACCATTCAACTGCACGGTATTATTCAGGGTGTAGTCGGTACAGGGCAATGGTCAACCACATTCAGTAATGTGATTATTGCAGATAACTTGGATGCAAATACCTATATCAGCATCAACCCGTCAACAACAAACTATGGTGATTCCTCACAGTATACCGTAACAATGCTTTGGACGGTTTCTAACGGGAATTGTGTTGCACGGGACAGCGTAAATGTCACTTTTTACGAAACCCCTAATGCCAGCGCCGGAAAAGATGTGGCGTTCTGCGGCTTATCCGGTTATTTACCCGGAAGATTTACGATCTCCGCACATGCAGGAGAATGGACATTATTAATCCCTCCAGCACCGGGATGCAGTAACACTTATTTTAGTGATAATACAGATCCAACCACAGCAATCCAGGTAAGTTGTTATGGAGTTTACACATTTATGTGGAGAGAAAGAAACCTGTACAATAATCTATGTTCTACAACCGACACCGTTCAGATAGAATTTGTTGAATTACCGACAATCTCCGGCGGCGACGACCAGTGGGTGTGCGGCGACACGGTTTATCTGCATGCGCTTCCCAGCGGTTCAAGCGCCGGACAAACATGGTCAACTTCTCCCGTAACCTGGTACAACAGCATAACTCACCAGGCCGACACCACCGCACAGCAAGATCCTGTTACCATTGCACAACATTATCATACATTTAATGATACTGTAAATTTCGTGTGGCAGTAATATAATTTCCCAACAATAGCAACGACTCCACAATGTGCTTCTAAGGATACGGTTCATGTATATTTCTTTGTCTGGTATCCGGCCATAGAATATGTGGATTCGCAATGGGATACTGTACAGTGCGGAAGAAATTATGGCGGGTTAAATTCAGAGATACCTCCCGAGGGTCATGGTTACTGGGTTGACAACTTAGGCACTACTGATTTTTATCCACCAGCGCCTGATAATTATAATGTAGACAGCGCTGTTGTAGAAAGCTACGGATTACATATATTTTATTGGGTTGTAAGAAACGGTATCCGTCCGAATGGAACTTCTGTATGCGTGGATTCATCAGATGCCGTACCCATCCGGTTCATCGAAATACCCGTTGCCAATGCAGGCGGAAATGCGCATAACTGGGGGAATGGTTCTGAAATTAAAACAGATACCGCCTGCGGATTAGAATATGCGTTAGACCCATATATTACAGGTAGTCCTGTCGGCCAATGGCAAACAACAGGCTGGCCGAACAGAGGCTTTGTAAGCACCAATTCAAATACAAGCGGAATGGCCAATGATACTGCATTTTCGACAATTTATAATTCGGATAATCCTTTAAATCCTTATTATGAATTCATCTGGCAGGTTGATAACAGCGTGATAGACGCTCCACCGTACTCTCATGGTTGCATTGACCGGGATACCTTACGGATTACATTTGCAAGGATACCTACCGGTCAGATCGAATCAAGAAACCCGTACTGTTACGGAGACACGGCTTTGCTTACACCCTGGTTCGACCCAAACGGAAAACCGGATCATTTCACATGGAATTTCAATAACGGCGCTATAGAATCTGTAAGGCCCAATCCATCAACTAACCAGTTTGACAGCATATTCATGGTATCGTGGGACACCACGGGGCATACAATGTATCATATAGTATCATTAGTATCAACCAATTCATGGGGATGCTACAGCAATATTGTAACAGATACTATTTTTGAACCAGCGCCCCTCTATCCGTTAGATTCGATTGTTCCGACAACCTGCATGCAGGCAAATGGGAAAATATTCGTATTTCCTATTGATTTATTATCCACAACGTATTTCTGGCTTGATCCTGAATTTGCATCTAATCCGACAGCGCTGTTCCAAATTGACCTGCCACCAGATCATCCGTATCATATCCGGTTCAGGTATGAGTCTTGGTCGCCAAACATTTTCTGTAACGATACATTGATTATTTTGATACCGGATACAGGAAAGGTGACAGCGAGCTATGATACCGCCGTTCTTCATCAGGAACATCTGATACCGGGCTATAGCGAACTCTTCTTTACCAATACTTCAGTAGGGGGAAAACGGTATGAATGGCATTTTGGTGATGGAAGTACCTCAACGGCTGAGAACCCGTCGCATATATACACTTCGTTAGAAAAGAGCGATAAAGGGTGTTTTCATGTATACCTGATAGCCTGGAGCAAAGAGGAGTGCGAAGACTGGAGCGACTCAGGCCTGGTATGTTTGGAATCAGTATCGGAATTGATAGTGCCGAATATTTTCTCACCCAATGGAGATGAAAAAAATGATTACTTCCAGGTAAGCGGAAAGACATTGAAAAGTTTCCATGGAATCATCACGAACCGCTGGGGAAAAACCTTGTATGAATGGGACGAGTGGGATAAGGAACT
>JACREX010000017.1 GCA_016212695.1 Bacteroidia bacterium | reverse complement strand
TTATTCTGCGAATACCCTTAATTGCAAGCAACGCAAGGAACTTCGGAGATTTTTGATTTATGAAAATTTTTAGTGTCTGTAATTTTACCTCTTGAACTGCTCTGTTTTTTCAAAAAAAAGCTAAATTAGAAATTTAGGTACTATTTAATTCTTTCATTTTTTAAACATTTACAAACTTACATAAAATTATTGAATTTTACATAAACGGGATATAAAACTAACTTTCAACAAGTTGAAAATGTTTTATAGAAGAAAGATAATAAAAAACAATTTATAATGTTTTATTGCGCAATAGTAAGAAGCACATGCAAAGCAAACGGGCATTTTATCATACCGGCGATGTATTCGGCGAAGATCCCGCCTGCTTTATTGAAGATATTTCCGATCCCGAACCGGAAGAAATGAAAAAAGAAGTTTCCGAAAAGTTCAGGAACTATGTGCGTTTGGCAAAATTCGGCGGTTTGTACAGCGACGATTTTATGGAGTAATATTTTTTTCACTGCAATTCATACAAGTCATAAATTTTTGTTTTCAGTGGTATTTCTTTATATTTTAGCGAAGGCAATATGTTTTTATTTTTTTCTTTCAGATAATATTTATGACAACTCTGCTGCAACTGATCCACGCTGATATTAAAATGCCGTTGCAGATAAAATTGCAGCGACCAGTTCTGGTATGTTGATTGTTCTGCTTTCACCATGCTGTCTTTCGGAACTATTTTCCCGATAAGGTAAACATCGTTAAGTAGGTCATGGTCTTTTCTTGTTTTACAGGTTTGCAATCCGGAATAAACTATACATATTATAAGTATTAAAAAAGAGAAAATTTTAAAAATCAGGAAAAACCTGGTATTTATTTTTATGCGATAAACAAGGCCTGATAGGGTTGGAGCAATTAACAGCGCAAACCCGGTAGCAAAAAAAGGCAGCGCCGGAACAAGGTAAAATCCGCTTTGAACATACGTTAACATTAACGGCAAAGAGCCTGCTAACCCGATTAAAAAAAAGATAATAATGCGATTTTTATATTCTTTCCCCAATTCTGATAGATATGTTTTAATCCGGGAATATATAAGAAAAACGGTTGAAATAATCAGTACAGGCAAAAGCTCGGTAACCAATGTAACAAGAATAAAAAACCGGTTCGATACAGTGGGCTCTTCACGGATTCTGAACAACAGCCGGTGTCTGAAATAATATATTAAACTGTCATACGCTTCATGGTTCAGCATCAGGAGCGCATAAAGGATCAGGGGTATCAGAAGCAAAACGATCGAATAAAAAAACATCCTGCGAAAAGAAATATTCCTGAAAACGATACCATATAATATAATTACAGCAAGCGGGAATAGCCCAGGCAGTCCTTTTGATAAAGAAGCCAGGAATACAGAGATTCCGGAGAGTAAAAGAAAAATATAGGTATATGGGGTTATCCGAAGCGCTTTGAATATAAAATATACTGACAACAGAGTGAAAATCCCCATCGTGTTTTCCTGCATATTATTCTGGTACGACCAAAAACAAACAGGAATAATTATCCACAATAACATAGGCAGCCAGGCCAGATTTCTGAGTTTTAAATTATCAGTGAAGATTCCTCTCCAGTTCAGGATAATGAGAAATGCTGTTACAACCGCCGTAAAAAAAGAGTATAGCCTTTCAACATAAATACTGTTTCCGGATATTTTATAAAAGAGAGATTGAATGCCATATACCAAAGGAGGATGCTCGAGAAAAAAGTTTAATCCGTTTTTCCACCAGGTTGCGCTTAAAAAAGGATGCCAGAAAGATCCCAACCCGTTTGCAAGATTTTTTGAAACGCAGGCATACTGTAGCCCGTCCATGAACATCCCGTCTTGTATTAACGCGGGAACAATCAGTATTATTAATACAGATACAGTAAGTATCCAAAAAGGAATATTCTGTTTATTCACCGTGTTTGTGCCTGAACTCTGCAATTATCTCAAAAATATTCTGTAAGAAAGTAAAAGGATAAATGATAAAATCAGGAGTTCTTTATCGAAACGGGTAACCCTGTAATTTTTCCAGATATTGACGGGTTTATTCGAAACGAAGATAAGAGATGAAGGGAAAAACATGGGCGCTATCAGTAAAGAAAGTGTTACAAGTGAAAGAATTTCATTAAGCGTAATTCCCGGAAGTTTGAAGACAATGATCAATATGCTGCCGGCAAAATAAGGAAGCAGGACCTGGTATAGTAAGAAAGGCTTTTGCTTATCAATTATACCTGCACTGCAGGCTGATCTCAGAAAAGGCGGAGCGGAATTGGTTCCGATAAAATACATAAACAAGACTACTAAGATTGCGATAAAAAGATCATTTTGCAGATCAATCTGTATATTGGCTGCAAATAACCCGACCCCTTCGCCGGATATTAAACCGGATATATAGGAACCGAAAAAAAGATTAAAGCAGTGAAGCATCGTCCATGCAAACAAAAGTTTTATTTTATAATAAAATTTTCTGAATATTCTGAACCCGAAAAAAATAAAAGCGCCGATGAAGAGCGAAAGTAATGGACCTGAAATAAAAGTACCCGTGATGGCATTCGGAGACCATGAATAATGCTCTGCCGGAACATTCCAGTAAATACCAAAATACCGGATAGAGCCTTTTATACCGTAACCATGTGCTACATATAAAGTAATCAGGTTAAAAACAGAGAAAATTAAAATATAAGAAATAAGATATAGTACTGTGGAATCTATAGTTGTTATTAAGAATTTTTTACTGAGGTTTTTCTTGTCTTCTGCGATGGTAAGTTGTACGGGTTCTGTTAGCAGTGTTTCTGAAATGGAAGTATTTCTAAGTTTATTCAGGTCAGATTCGAGTAAAGCGATTTTTTGATCCTGTACCCTGATTTTTTCTAAAAGTTCAGCGATATCATATTGTTCAGGAGAGACATCAGAATGTAAAAGTTCTTTTAATTTTATAATTTCCAAATCCTTTTCAGAAATTTTTTTTTCAAGAGCTTCGTTGGATTCCAAAAGCTGCCTGAGCGCAATTTCCTGTATTTTTTTTAGATCTTCGCTGTCCACGCGTATTTTTTTACAAAGATATATTTTTTTATAATTATACATTAAATTATTAACCTGTGTATATTTTTTAATTAAATAAATTCCCTCAAAAAAAATTGTTATTAACTTAGCAAGTTTTTAAAGGATGTTGCGTTATTATGAATAAATCGTTCCTTGCAAAGTTTATGTTCGTATTCGGTATCGTGATGATAGCTGTATATATCGGGCTGGGGGTTTCTTTGATCTTTTTCCCGATTTTCATGTATATACCGCAGAACATGAAGACGATCTTCGGCATTTTCTTTTTAGCATATGGCTTTTTTCGCTTAGTGCGCTTTTATATGAAATTTAAAGAAAAAAGAGATGAATAAATTAAATTTGTTTATAGCGCTTTCTATCCTGTTATTGTGGGGTTGCAACCAGGGCGGGAGTGACGGGAAGAAGATAATTGATGAAACGCCTACACGGGGCAATATCCAGATTGCTGCGGATGAATCTTTCCAGAAGCTCATAGAACAGGAGATCGAGGTATTTCAACATAATTATAAATATGCAAAAATTAATGCCGCATATGAAACGGAAAATGATCTGTTCTCCGATTTTTTTAAAGACTCCGTAAGGCTTATCATAACTACCCGGAAACTCACAACTGCCGAAGAAAACGGGCTGAAAAGCAACAGTATTTTTCCGAAAACCACAAAGATCGCTTATGATGCGCTGGCTTTTATTGTTAATAAAGACAATCCCGATACATTAATTAAGTTTGAAACCATTAAGGATATTTTTTCCGGAAATGTTTCTGACTGGGCGCAGATCAATAAAAAATCAAAACTGAAAGATATCAAGGTCGTATTTGATAATAATAAATCCGGGAATGTCCGGTATATTATTGATCGCTTTATGTTGTCGCCGAAGTTTCCCGAATATTGCTATGCCGTTAATTCAAACCCGGAAGTGATCAGTTTTGTTGAGAAAAACAAAGGAGACATCGGGATCGTAAGTGTAAACTGGATCAATAATAAAGAAGATACAGTAACGCAGAAATTTTTACAGAATATCAACATCGTTGCCGTGGGCAGCACTACCGAAGGAAATGTGTACCTGAAACCATACCTGGGATACATTGCAGAGAAATCTTATCCTTTTGTCAGAGACGTGTATATTATAAGCCGTGAATTATTTACCGGTTTGGGTTCGGGTTTTGTAGCCTGGGTGGCCAGCGATGTCGGGCAGCGGATTGTATTGCGGTCGGGAATGGTTCCGGCTACCATGCCGATCCGGCTGGTGAAAGTCAGTAAAGAATAGGTTGTATTGAATATTTAAGGATTCCTAATAAAAAATTAAAATTTATTTTTATTAATTTGTAAAATCAATACTTCGGTAATATTTTTTATGAAGGGCTGAAGCCCTCTGTTTTCAGGTGTTTTGACTTACCCCGAACTGGTGTTTGAGCTTGTCGAAAACAAGGTCGGGGTAATACATAAAACCCGCTTGTATCAAGGGGTTTAGCCCTTTTTGAAGTAAAAAATTACCGAACTATTGTAAAATAATAAATCGTAAATCACAAAAGTATGGTGAAAATATCAGGAAAAGTTTTGGGATGTCTGGCGGGAGTTTTACTTTTTTGCAACCCTGTAATCATATTCGCGCAGGATCTAAAAAGCGCTGTAAAATTAACCCAGAGCGAACAATTCGAAGCAGCCGAAAAAGCATTCAGGGATTTATTGTCAAAAGATTCTAAAAATGGAGATATTTTTTATTATTATGGCGATAATTTTATTAAATCATATTTCGCCGATACTGCCGCTGTTTCTTTTAAAGAAATGCTTGATTCCGCATATTCGGCATATAGCAGAGGAATTAAATCCGATGCTGCAAATCCTTTAAACTATGTTGGCCTGGGTAGCGTTGCTTTATACAGGAAAGATGTTCAGGGAGCTAAAAAATATTTCGACAGGGTTCAGGAAATTATTCCCAGTAAGAAATATAAAGATAGTCCTGTAACCAAAGAAAAAGCGGCGCTATCTGTTGCAAAGATTGCTGAAGCAAATATTTATTCCGACTTTAAAGATATCAGAAGCGATACGGCATTGATTAATCAAGCGCTGAGATTCGATAAAAATAATCCGCAGGTATATATTATAGCCGGTGATATTTTTCTCGAAGACAATGATGGCTCAAAAGCTATTGCTAATTATAAGAAAGCGCAGGAACTTGATCCTAAATCAACTCTTGCAAAAACCAAGGTCGGTAATATTTATGTAAGGGTAAGAAATCTGAATGCTGCTATTCCTTTTTTTGAAGAAGCTGTTACCATAGACCCGAATTTTGCGCCTGTGTACAGGGAATTGGGAGAATTGTATTACAAAGCCGGCAAATACGATAAGGCGGAATCAAATTATAAAAAATATCTTGATCTGTCCAACAACTTTGCCGCAAAGACAAAATATATCACGCTTCTTTACCTGATTAAAAAATATGATGAAGCCATCAGGTATATCAATGAAGTCTTTAAAATAGATACCTCGTCGGTTGTTTTAAACCGTTTGGCGGCTTATTGTTCTTTTGAAACTGCCAAATATGCGGATGCATTAAAGTATAGCGAGCGGTTTTTCAGAAAAGTGAAACCAGAAAAAATCTTGTCGAACGACTATCTTTGCCAGGGAAAAACGCTGGTAAAACTCACTAAAGATTCAATTGCCATCATCCAGTTCAATGCTGCGATTAAGATTGATTCCAACAATGCAGATGCATATTCTGAAAAAGCCGGAGTATTGGTTAAAATGAAAAAATTAAATGAAGTTGCGCCCTTATATGAAAAAAAAATATCAATGAACAAGGCGTCTGTTATGGATTATTTTAACCTTGGGAAAGCGTATTACAATATGACCGACTCAGTCAAAACCAAAGACGATACTGCAAAAATAATTAGGGCCGATACCTTATTCGGATATTTTATTTCGAGGCAGCCTGATGTTTTTAATGGATACGAATGGAGGGCGCGGGTTAACGTAAAAATTGACCCGGAATCAAAACTCGGACTTGCAAAACCCTGGTATGAAAAAGAGATTGTAAAAATAGGCGCAGATTCTATGAAATACGCCAGAGACTTCGTTGAAGCGCTTGATTTTATAGCTTCTTTTAACTTGTTTACAACCAAAGATCTGGTTACGGCAAAACGGTTCTATGAACGGATCCTTGCCATTGATCCGAAAAATCAGAAGGCTACAATAGCCCTGGCTTCAAAGGAATTGAAAAACATTAAAACAAAATAAAATCAATTTGATATTTTTAAAAAGTAATTTTATATTTGTCAGTTAAATTATAGAAAGTAGTGTCAATCAAAATTATTATTAATTCTTAAATTTTATGGTTATGGCTCAGAAAAAAGGCGGATTAAAAGAAGCATTACAAACCGTGTTTGCATCGAGTTCAATTGTGATTTCACTTATTATCGGATTTCTTGTTTGGCATTTTGTTATGGGCAATCCGGTGAATTTTGAAGGCGGCGCATCCTTAATTGCCAATAAAGTTCCGCGGGATATGTGGAAACCGATTCCGGGAAATTATCTCTCTATGATTTACAAAGGAGGCTATATTGTTCCGTTGTTGATGACCTGTATCCTTGTTCTTATTACATTCACTGTCGAAAGGTTTGTCTCCATCGGGAAAGCAAACGGAAAAGGGAAATTGAATTTATTTGTTGCAAATATCCGCGACATGCTGGCAAGCAACCAGATTGATGAAGCAAAAGCTGCCTGCGATAAGCAGAAAGGTTCTCTTGCCAATGTTATCCGGGCAGGCCTTCACAGGTATAAAGATCTTCAGGCCGATCCTCACCTCCAGAACGACCAGAAAGTACTTTCGCTTCAGAAAGAACTCGAAGAAGCAGCCGCATTGGAATTACCGATGCTGTCGAAAAATTTAGTGATCCTTTCAACGCTTGCTTCAATCTGCGTACTCATTGGTCTTATCGGAACGGTATTAGGAATGATCCGCGCATTTGCTGCTCTGGCGCAGGCCGGCGCACCCGATGCACTCGCCCTTGCAACCGGTATCTCCGAAGCCCTTATCAATACGGCATTTGGTATTACCGGTTCCACCATAGCGCTGATCATGTTCAATTTTTTCACAACTAAGGTTGATTCAATGACCTATAAAATTGATGAAGCTAATTTCAGCATTACCCAGACATTTGCCGCAAACTTAAAAAATTAGAATCACAAATTAATTTAAGGTATGCCAAAAATTAAATTACCAACCAAGTCGCCGCATATAGATATGACTCCTATGGTGGACCTGTTTGCGCTGTTGCTCACATTCTTTATGCTCACGACAACCTTCAGGCCGCAGGAAGCGGCAGTGATTGATACTCCTTCGTCTGTTTCCGACAAGCAGGCGCCTGAAAAAAATGTCATGACCATTCTTATCAGTAAAGAAAATAAAATATTTTTCAATATTGACAATGGCGCCGATACCAGTAATCATTTCAGGGAAAAGATTCTGAAAAGAATGGGCGAATATTACAAGCTGGACTTTAAACCGCAGGAAATAATAAAATTCGGAAAATTAGCTTCCTTCGGATTGCCGGTTCAGAATCTCCAGACTTGGATTAAAGCGGCTGAGCAGAAAGAAAGGGATTTGATAATGGAAAAGCTCAAAGAGCTGAAAAAAGATGGTATTCCGATGGATTCAACCGATAACCAGCTTTCAAACTGGATACTTTTTGCACGTACGGAAAATCCCAATCTGCAGGCTGCTATCAAAGGCGACGGTGAGGCTGATTATAAAGTCGTGAAAAAAATATTGGATATCCTCCAGGAAAAACAGGTAAATAAATTCAACCTGTTCACAAATCTGGAGAAGGTTAATATTAAAACTGAGGATATCAAATAAATCCTAAATCCTAAATTCTAAATAATGTATGGCTGAAATAGTTCAAAACGAAGGCCACGAGAAAGGCGGAAAAAAGCGACCCAAAAAAGGCCATGCGCACATTGATATGACCCCGATGGTTGACCTGATGTGTTTGCTTATTACTTTTTTTATGCTCACCACCGCTTTCAGCAAACCCAAGGTAATGGAAATTGTATTGCCGGAAAAAAAACCACCTACAGATAAAACCGAAGGACCCAAGGTGCCAAAGAAAAGAACGCTTAATGTTCTTATCACTGATAAAAGCGCTATTTATTGGTATATTGGCATCTATAATCCAGCTGACAAAGAAGACACAATCCCTCATTTTTACAAAGCGGCATTCGACCCGGATGCTAAAAATTGCATTCGCAAAACATTGCTTTTAAGAAATAAAGAAGTATTTGTGAAAATTGACGAATTGAAAGAAAATGTGAAGAAAGGCGTAGTAAAATCGCAAACCATGCTCGAGGGCTTTAAAAAAGATTCTTTAGTTGCATTTATCAAGGCAAAGGTTACGCTTACGAATATTGATACAAACTTCACAAAAAGGAGCAAAGAAGCGATTATTGATAATGTGAAAAAGGCGATTTCTGAAAATGATATTATGAACCTGCTTATCCAGAACGAAATTAAAAAAATAAAATCTTCAGACGAGCAGGGGCCGATTGTTCTGATCAAAGCAGATAAGGAAAAGGCAAAATACAAAGATTTTGTCAGTATCATTGATGAAATGGCCATTGCGAATATTGCCCGGTATGCTGTAGTGGATCCTACAGATTTAGAGTTGAAAAAATTAAACGCTTTATTATCCGGTGCAGACAGTTATTAGTATATATTAAAAAAAATAAAATCCTATGTCGTTTTTTATAAGTGGAATGAACCTCGATGAAATCACCTTTGAAAAAAGGAATAAAGATTACGGGGCTTATTTTTTGAGACGGATATATAAGAAGCATATGACGGTTGCCATGACGATTGCTCTTACGATCCTTATTCTCGTTGTTGGGCCTGTTTTCATTAATGCAAAACTCAACACAAACAGGAAGCAGATTATTGACAACTCGGTGGTTGCCGACCTGGAGAATGTAAATAAACAGCAGGAAGACGAAGCTCCGCCGCCACCTCCGCCGCCTCCGCCCCCTCCGGCTTTGGAACAGCAGGTAAAATTTACAGCGCCCGTTGTAGTGGATACGGTTGAAGAAAAAGTGGATCTTGCCGTTACGGAAGAAGTTGTTCAGAACACGCAGAATGAGCAGGTGCAGGAAGAAGTGGTTGAAGTGAAAGAAGAAAAAAAAGAAGTGCAGCAGGAAGAAATGCAGGTGTTCACAGTAGTGGAAGAACCGCCTACATTCCCCGGCGGTGAAGAAGCATTGCTGAAATATATCGGGTCTAACATCAAATATCCTGAAATAGCAAAAGAAAATAATATTACCGGTAAAGTTTACATTCAGTTTGTTATTGAGCCTAACGGGAAAGTGAGTAATGTGAAAGTCGTGAGGGGTGTTGACCCGGCGCTTGATAAAGAAGCATCGCGTGTGATAGAATCATTGCCACAGTGGACACCCGGAAAACAGGCAGGCAGGGCTGTGAGGGTTGCCTTTACCGTACCTATTAATTTTAAATTGAATTAGAGTAATTCATACGGATAATCTAACGGAAACCTCTGTCTTTTATTGCCTGTCCCCGGCAGATTTTTCAGAAATTATGATACATATTATAATATGTAATGCTGCTTCTGCGTTAAAAGAATAAAGTCTGGAATGCTAACAAAAAGACTTTAGTTACGGGATCCCATTACTGATACTTGGTGTTAGCTCAAAAAAAGTTAAACCTTAAAATTTTTGAGTTATGAAGTTGTATAGTAATGGATCGAACCTCGATGAGATCGTTTTCGAAAAAAGAAATAAAAAGTATGGCGCATATTTTTTAAGAAGAAGATACCGGCGCACGCTTTCCATGGCGCTGTTAGTTTCCATCAGTTTCCTTTCCTTAGCTGTCGGAACGCCTTTTATCCTTGCGAATATTAATAAGGGAAATCATTTTAAAATAAATGAAAACACACTGGCAGAATTATCCAAACTCAATACGGATTTTGATAAAGATATTCCGCCCCCTCCTCCACCGCCTCCACCTCCGCCGATTCTGAAACTTGAAAACCAGATTCGTTTCAGGCCTCCAATTGTAGTTGATACGGTTGAAAAGCCTGATTTAAAAGATTTCGATAAGGCTCTTGATAATTCAAAAGACGGAAAAGTTGATGATTCTCCAAAAGATGTGCCAATGATTGTTGAAGTGCCTGATGATGTAAAGGGTGATGAAGAAAGCGAAAAAGTTCATACATTTGTTGAAGAACCTCCTCAATTTCCCGGAGGCGAAGATGCATTATTAAAATATGTCGCAGAAAATGTTAAATATCCCCAGGAAGCAAAAGACAATAATGTTCAGGGCAAAGTATGGGTACAGTTTGTAATTAATAAATCGGGAAAAGTAGAGCAGGTTAAAGCGGTTCGGAGCCCTGATATTTTATTGGAAAAGGAAGCAATTCGAGTTATACAAACATTACCTCAGTGGACACCCGGAAAGATGGGCGGCAACCCGGTAAAAGTTTCGTTTACAATGCCGATTAATTTTGTATTAAATTGACTAATATTTCGGCTTTCATATTTACCTAATAATCAATCGCATACTGTCGTACAATATTTCAATTTCATATTGTTTTTCTCATTTAATCATCAGGATATCAATGTGTTTAATACAGGTTTCCTATTTCTGATTATGCTG
>JACREX010000202.1 GCA_016212695.1 Bacteroidia bacterium | reverse complement strand
CTGACGACTGACGACTGACGACTGACGACTGACGACTGACGACTGACGACTGACGACTGACGACTGACGACTGACGACTGACGACTGACGACTGACGACTGACGACTGACGACTGACGACTGACGACTGACAGCGATGAATGATCATGACTGACCATGAATGACAATTGACTATAAACAGCGAAGCGTAAAAACAATCGAACATCAAACATCTAACATCAAACATCAAACAAACGAACAATGACGGATGACTGATGACAAAACCCGGAAAAAAAATTATTAACATCGTTACATTAGGCTGCTCAAAAAATCTTGTAGATTCCGAAGTTTTGATGAAACAATTAGATGCCGGGAATTTTACGGTTGTTCATGATTCCACGCGCAGGGATGCAAAAATTGTGATCGTCAACACCTGTGGTTTTATCAACGATGCCAAAGAAGAATCCATTAATACGATATTGCAGTTTGTCCAGGCAAAAAAAATGGGCAATATCGAAAATTTATTTGTGATGGGCTGCCTTTCTGAACGCTACAGGGATGAACTGAAAAAAGAAATATCCGAGGTAGATCAATATTTTGGCGTTAACCAACTCAAGGATATTATAAAAACCTTAGGCATAAACTTCAAAAAGGAATTGCTTGGTGAACGAATTTTAACCACACCCGGCCATTACGCATACCTTAAAATATCCGAAGGCTGCGACCGCACCTGTGCATTCTGCGCTATTCCCAGGATACGCGGCAGCCATGTATCCAAACCTGTTGAGCAACTAATTAAAGAAGCAGAAATATTAGCCCGCAAGGGTGTAAAAGAATTTATTCTGGTAGCGCAGGATTTATCGTATTATGGACTGGACCTGTACAAAAAACAAAAACTTGGTACGCTGATCGAACGATTATCTGGGATAAAAGGCATTGAATGGATCCGCCTGCATTACTTGTATCCAGCTAATTTCCCGATTGAAATTCTGAAAGTAATACGCGAAAAAGAAAATATTTGCAAATATCTTGACATAGCCCTGCAGCATATCAGCGATACCATGCTCACGAAAATGAGGCGCAGTATCAGTAAAAAAAACACATATCAACTTCAGATTAACTGACCTCAACGGATTCTAAGAAGATACCATTTTGTATATAATGACCAAATCGGTGCATGGAAATTTTGTTTCTGTTTCATTTAATTCCTCGCATAAAATTTCGACAACTTTATCATCTTTCCAGTGATT
>JACREX010000193.1 GCA_016212695.1 Bacteroidia bacterium | reverse complement strand
TAGTGATATGTCAAGTATAAAATGTCAAGTACCCGACGATAGAAGTTGGAAGCTTGATGTTAGAAACATGCTTTATCTTTCCAACATCTAACATCCAGCATCCAACATAAAAAAGAACGTCATTTAATATTTGACTTGACACTAGCTGCGCATTATGGTAATGTGTTTGAAATAGATCATGCGCCGCTGATTGCTGATTTTGATAATAATGACACGCTTGAAGTTTTTGTTGTGGGCGGGCATGCCGAATATCCGGATTTTCAGAACGATTACGGAAGGGCTTATATGCTTTCGGCAGGTATAGGCAGCGATCCGCCCTGGCTCATGTTTCAGCATGATATCAGGCGGCAGTCGAGCTTATGTGAGGCTTCGGCGGTATCCGTTCCTGAACACAGTGTGCGAAACCTGAATCAATTAACTATATATCCGAATCCATGCAGCGGCTTGTTAACAATTCAATTTGATAATAATATAAAACAATTCGTTTCCGTTAAAATCACAGATATTTTAGGCAAAGAAGTGTATTATGAATCAATGTCGGTAACAGGATTCAAAAACATTGATATAAGCGGGCTGGGGAATGGGATTTATTTTATTGAAGCAACATACAGCGGTAAGATTTATAATGGAAAAATTTTATTAAAAAAGTAAACTGCCGTGGCATAGCTATAAACAAAAACATACTTATTCAAAACCCTTCGTTCTGATAGGCGTAGCTTATCAAATATCAAATCAATAAAATAAAGTTCTGCGTAATATTATTACATTGAATTATTTTACGTTCCTACCGCACGGCGATTTCTATACCCAAAATAAATTTTTTATTTTTTTTTATGGAATTTTAAAATTAATGCATCCTGTATATGCAATCACTTAAATTTATATCTTTGAAAAGTCAGCAGGCAAATGATAAAAAAGCTAACCATGTCAAATTATTTTTTGTAGTTATTCGTTATTGGTTAATCGTTCACCGTTCATTGGAAATTTAGAATGATGTTCACGATTAACTATGAACAATTAACGGTTAACTTTTTTTTTAGCCTTTTGTTTGTGAATATTTAGAATTAATTTAAAAAAATATCATTATGAAACAAACCCTCCTTATTATTGCCGGATTACTGATAAGTTCAGTGTACAGCTTTTCCCAGAAATCTGACAACGACATGTTGAAATTCGGAAAAGGCTCCAAATACAAAAAAGAATGGGCCAAGATTGACTCCCTTGAAAAAAAGGGTTTGCCCAAGTCTGCGCTCGATGTGGTGGAGCAGATTTTTAAGAAAGCAAAAGCAGAAAATAATCCCGAGCAGTTGATTAAAACTTTTATTTTCAGGATGAAGCTTAAATCGGCAGTTGAAGAATATGTGTTTGAGAAAAAAATCAAAGAACTTGAAAATGAAATTTCTAACACTGCATTTCCTTCGAATGCGATAATGCATTCGATGGTTGCTGAAATGTACTGGATGTATTATCAGTCCAACCGGTGGAAATTTTATAACAGAACCGCTACCGTAGGTGTGAACAGCGATGATATCCAAACCTGGGATCTGAACCGGCTTGCCGACCAGGTGATCAAACACTACCAGGCATCCCTGGCAAATGCAGACAGTCTTCAGCGTTTTCCTGTGAATGCATTGGACGATCTGATAACTGCCGGTAATATGGATCGGGGAGTACGGCCTACTTTATATGATTTTCTCGCACACCGCGCCATCGGATTTTTTTCAAATACGGAATTGACGCTTACCAAACCTGCTGAAACTTTTGAATTAAAAGAAGATTTCTTTTTTACTGATGCCTCTGAGTTTGCTAAACTCAAATTTGTAACGCCCGACTCGCTTTCATTATCTTATTATGCAGTGAAGACCCTGCAAAATTTAGTTATATTCCATCTGAACGACAACAACAAACAGGCGCTGATTGATGTTGATATTGACCGGTTCGAATATGTGTATAAAAAGTCTGTTCACGAATTAAAAGACAGTCTTTACTTAGACGGGATCAAAAAGTTTGAGAGTAAATATAAGAGCCTACCCTATTCCGGTGAAGTGTCGTACCTTATTGCAAAATATTATTCCGACAGGGCGGCAAAATATAACCCTTTGCAGGAAGAAACCAATACCTATAAATGGGATCATAAAACCGCTTATGAAATATGCGACCGTGTGATTAATTCGTTTCCAAAGACAACGGCTGCATTGAAGTGTGAGAGTTTACGGTTTGAGATCACCCGCGAAACGCTTAATTTTAATATTGAAAAATTTAATTTTCCGGATCAGAAAATCGCTGTGAAAATAAATTATAAAAATGCTGCCAAAGCGTATATCCGTATTTCTCCCATTGATAAAGACAAATACAAAAAACTGGGGGAAAAATATTACGGGAAAGACCTTATAGAGAGAATCCTGAAAGAGACTGAAGTGAAGCAACTCAAAGCAATTGACCTGCCCGACGATAAAGACATGATGAGCCATTCGGTTGAAGCGCTTATGGATAATCTGCCTATTGGTACTTACATAATCCTGGTGAGTGATAATGAAAAATTTAATATTGATAAGAAATATGTTGCGATGGAACTGCTCACCGTAACAAATATCAGTTATATTGAAAGAAGGAAAGACGATGGTTCTTACGATTTTTATACGGTGCACCGTATAACCGGCGATCCGTTGGATAATGTAAATGTCACGCTCTGGTATTCGGAATATAATTACAAGACGCAAAAATACGAAACCCATAAAGGAGGCGATTTCGTCAGCAGTAAAGATGGATATTTCAGGATTCCTGATGTTAAAAATAATTACAGGACTTTCTTCCTTACCTTTAAAAAAGACAACGATTTTCTGAGTTCCGATGATTCTTATTATTACGGGTATTATGCATACCAGCAGCCGAAGCAGAAACGTACGTTTTTCTTTATGGACAGGGCTATTTACCGGCCCGGGCAGACTGCTTATTTCAAAGGCCTGATCCTCGATACGGATGGCGAGACCAACGAAATTGCCAAAAATTTTTCAGTTACCGTTACCTTTTATGATGTGAATTATCAGAAGGTAAAAGACCAGGTTTATACAACGAATGAATATGGCACTTTCAGTGGTACGGTTGATATTCCTACAGGTGTTCTTAACGGGCAGATGCAGATTGCAACCCCTTATGGGAACAAATATTTTTCCGTGGAAGAATATAAGCGCCCCAAGTTCGAAGCCAAAATGCTTCCCAATACAGGGATTTATAAATTGAATGAAGAGGTGGAAGTGAAAGGAACTGCCAAAGCTTTTTCAGGAGCAAATCTCACAGATGCAGTGGTCTCTTACCGTGTCGTGAGAACCCCTGTGTGGAAAGGCTGGTGGAGTTGGTATTATAATTTCAGGGATGTTGAGATAACCAATGGGAAAATCACTACCAATGATAAAGGAGAATTCTCAGTAAAATTTAAAGCCCTTCCCGATCTCACGCTTGGAAAAAATAATTACATCGTTTTTAACTATAAGGTTTATGTTGATGTTACGGATATTAATGGAGAAACCCAGAGCGCTTCGGGAAGTATCACTGTCGGATACATTGCATTAAGTGTTGATCTGAAAATTGAAAATGAAATAAATAAAGAAGAAGCTGAGGAAATAAAGATCATTACGCAGAACCTGAACGGGGAATTCATTCCTGCCAAAGGCGATATCAAAGTATTTAAACTTGACGAACCGCAGCAGGTATTGCGCGAAAGGCTCTGGACACGGCCGGATAATAATCTCTATACAGAAAAGGAATGGTACAATGAATTTCCGGGTAATATTTATAAAGACGAGAACAACCTCAGGAACCTGAAACGCAGCGAACAGGTTTTCGACACGCAGTTTGATACGGAGAAAGATAAAAAATTCAATTTTAAAGGGATTGGCAGATGGAAAGTCGGGAGATATGTTGTGGCGATTACTTCCAAAGATAAATTCGGGAATGAAATAAAAAATGAAAAATATTTCACGGTCTTTTCCGATAAGGAGAAAGAAGTTCCTATGAAAACCACAGACTGGTTCACTGTTCTCAAGTATCAGTGCGAACCGGGCGATTTTGCAAAATTTTTGATCGGCAGCAGCGAAGAAAATGTTAAGGTCCTTTACGAGATCGAGCACAAAAATAAGATTGCAAAAAATGAATGGATGACGTTGAACCATGAGCAGAAAGTAATTGAGATACCTGTAACCGAAGAGCACCGCGGAAATTTTGCAGTGCATTTCACCATAATTAAAAATAACAGGATGTATAAGCATGATGAAACCGTTATCGTTCCCTATACCAATAAAAATCTCGATATCGAATTCATGACATTTCGCGATAAGCTGCAGCCCGGGCAGCAGGAAGAATGGCAGATGAAAATCAAAGGAGCGAAAGGTGAAAAAGTGGTTGCCGAAATGCTGGCCACGCTTTACGATGCTTCGTTAGATAAATTCAGAATGAATTACTGGGACTTTAATATTTATAAAGTGTATTATGCTTCCCTTTATTGGGCAACCAACACATTCCTCTCCTCCACTTCTGCATCCTATACTGTAAATACTGAGTATCACCCGATGCCTTATACATATTACGACAGTTTCAACTGGTTCGGTTTTTATTATTATTACGGAGGATATTACTATGAAGGTTCCGGGGGCGACGGTAGCAAATCTACAACGAACAGGATGTATAAATCCAAAAGGGCAATGAAAAAGAACGGCGGAGGCGATGATGAAATGCTGGAATCAAGCGCTGAAGAACTACCTGCTGCCGCTCCTAATCTGAAAGAATGCGAAAAGAAAGCGGATGTCAGTAAAAACATTGCGGGAGATGTTACTACCCTTGCCCAAAGCGGAGAAATGCAGAACGACAGGCAACAGGGAAAAGATAAAGATACCCGAGCTGATATTCCAAATATGAGCGATGTGAAAGCGAGAACCAATTTTGCTGAAACCGCATTTTTTTATCCGGATCTGAAAACAAATGAAAAAGGGGAACTGATAGTAAAATTTACAATTCCCGAAAGCCTGACAAAATGGAAAATGATGGGTTTTGCTCATTCGCAGGACTTGAAGTACGGCTTTATACAAAAAGAGCTGGTTACGCAGAAAGACCTGATGGTGATGCCTAATCCCCCGAGATTTTTCAGGGAGAATGATGAGATTGAATTCCCCGTTAAGATAAGCAATGTATCCGATAAAGAACTTATTGGATTTGCCCATGTGGAATTTTTTGACGCCATCACCATGAAGCCGGTGAGTAACATCTTTTCAGAGAATGGTGGCACGGCTCCGAAAGAGTTCAAAATTGCGGCTGGCCAGAATACTTCCCTGAAATGGAAATTGAAAATACCCGAAGGCGTTGGCGCCATTGATTATAAAGTGGTGGCGAAAGCAGGGACATTCTCCGACGGAGAAGAAAATGTGCTGCCCGTTTTAACCAACCGGATGCTTGTTACGGAATCATTCCCATTACCGATACGGGGAAAAACTACAAAAACCTTTGAATTTACAAAACTGAAAAAATTTAAATCTTCTTCAACGCTCCGCAATCAGAAACTCACACTTGAATTCACTTCCAATCCTGCATGGTATGCAGTGCAGGCTTTGCCTTACATTATGGAATATCCGTATGAGTGCGCTGAGCAGGTATTCAGCCGCTTCTATGCAAACAGCCTTGCTTCTCATATTGCCAATTCAAAACCAAAGATCAAAAAGGTTTTCGATAGCTGGAAAAATACCCCGGATTCAAAAGCATTGTTATCAAATTTAGAGAAGAACCAAGAACTGAAATCCTTATTGCTTGAAGAAACTCCCTGGGTGTTGAATGCGCAGGACGAAACATCGCGTAAGAAACAGATCGGGCTCCTTTTTGACCTGAATAAGATGGGCAGGGAATTGAATTCCGCCATGAAAAAACTTCAGGATATGCAGGTTTCCAATGGCGGCTGGCCGTGGTTCCCCGGGATGCCTGAAAGTCGCTATATCACGCAGCATGTGGTTTGCGGAATGGGTCATCTCGATCACTTGGGAGTTACCAGTGTGAAGGAGGACAAAAAGGTCTGGAACATGGTTGAAAAGGCGGTTCAGTATATTGACAATGAAATACGCAAGGATTACGAAGACCTGAAGAAATGGTACAAACCCAAAGAACTGGAAGAAAACCATATCGGGTATACCCAGATCCATTACCTGTATGCAAGAAGTTTTTTCTATGATAAAATTGAAATATCATCTAAGAATAAGGAAGCCTACAATTATTTCAAGGATCAGGCTGTAAAATACTGGCTGCAACAGTGCAAATATATGCAGGGTATGATAGGCCTTGCATTGAATCGCATGGGAAATCAGAAAGTACCGCTGGCAATTGTCAAGTCGCTTAAAGAATTTTCAATGACTTCCGAGGAAATGGGAATGTACTGGAAAGATGTGGAACTGGGCTATAACTGGTGGCAGGCTCCTATCGAGACACAGGCCATTATGATTGAATTTTTCGATGAAGTGGCAAAAGACCAGCAAAGCGTGAATGACCTCAAAGTATGGCTGCTCAAGCAAAAACAGACGCAGGACTGGAGAACGACCAAAGCTACCGTCGAAGCAATTTATGCCTTATTGCTGAAAGGCGCCGACTGGCTCGACAGCGATGAATTGGTAAAAGTGAAACTTGGGAACTTGGAAATTGATCCTAAAAAATTAGATGGTGTACAAGTTGAAGCAGGAACTGGTTATTATAAGACTTCCTGGGCCGGCAGTGAGATTGTGCCTGAAATGGGCGATATCATCATAACCAAGAATGATGAGGGCGTATCATGGGGTGCCGTTTACTGGCAATATTTTGAACAACTCGATAAAATAACGCCGCATGAAACACCACTAAAACTGAACAAAAAATTATTCATAGAGCGGGATTCAAAAAGCGGAAAAATTATAGAGCCTCTGGATGAAAAAGTGAAGTTAACAGTTGGCGATAAAGTGATCGTAAGAATAGAATTGCGGGTAGATCGCAACATGGAGTTTGTTCACATGAAAGACATGCGTGCATCAGGCTTTGAACCCATCAATGTGATTTCACGTTACAAATGGCAGGATGGATTAGGCTATTACGAAAGCACCAAGGATGCTGCTACCAATTTTTTTATGTCCTACATGCCAAAGGGAACTTATGTATTTGAGTACCCCTTGCGTGTAACTCATAACGGTGATTTCTCAAACGGAATCACACAGATACAATGTATGTATGCACCGGAATTCAGTTCGCACAGTGAAGGGATACGGGTTAAAGTTGGGGAAAAATAAATCAAATGCCACGAAGCCACGAAATCACAAAATATCACAAATTCTTTTGTGTCTCTTAGTGTCTTCGTATTTTTTGTGGCAAGAAAGAAACTGAAATAATATAAGCGAACTCAGATAAATTAATTTTAACATGAAAAGTTTACTGTATTTTTCAATATTAATTTCAACATTAATTTCCTGTGCACAGAATAATAAAAATCCTGATGTGACGAATGCTTCAATTATGACGCACGTTTACCTATTCAAAAATCATTTTTTAAATCTTGATACTCTCAAACTTCAGGATACTTCTGCTATGAAGGGATACATTGAAATCCAACGCGAAAGTTATCATGCATCATTTTTCGGGCAGGGAAAAAATGAAAGAATTGCAGAATATAAAAATTTAAATTTTGAGTTAAGAGAAAACCGCGATATCACAATTTCTGACAGCAAAGGCAGACTCATCAAAACGGTTTCTGATCCGGATAAGAAAAAAACTACTGACAATATCTGTGGCAACTCAGTTCTGTTTGCTGTACCTACCGGAGTTGTTTGCGCAATTCGTCTGGCAGAAGAAAGCGGTTACCATATATGCAAATACGATGAAAATGGGACCCTAATCAATCAATGGAATATTACGCATACCCTTTACAAAAAAGAGGGCAACATGGTTGAAAGCATTCCTTATCTTTTTTATTTTGCACATACTGACAAGGAAATGATTTTTTCCAGCATTTACTACAGCAAACCTCATGAAACCATTATTCTGAACCTTGTTGATGGAACAAAAAAGAAAATAGAATGTTCTATTGGTGGGATCATTATTGATGAAAAAACAAAAGCGCTTGCAGGCTTGATCCATTTTAATGACAGTGAAAAAAAAATGGAAACAGAGTTTGGAAAATTTAAATGGGCTGTTGATGATCCTACTGGTAGTAATTGTGCAAAATGTGTATTCAAAGATTCGGTTCTGTATATTGCTACTTATCACAATATTGCTACCGGTTGTTCTGTAAATGCGTACAATATAAATTCGGGAAAGCTCATTTGGAAGGGCGATGTGAAGCAACTGATGGTGGGCCATTCAGAATATTTCAATATTGTTCACCTGACCTTATTTGAAAACAAACTGATTCTTGAAGGAAATGAAGCTTACGGCGATTACTTGCAGGTGCTTGATATAAAAACCGGGAAGAGATTGTTTGAAGCAATGCCGGATATAGGCCATTAGTCTATGGGTAGGGCTGCCTGTATTGTCTAAAAATTATGCTCAGTATGGAGAACATAAAACTTAATGAATATTATTTACGATGAAATTATCTTGAACCTAAAATAAAAATTAAAAATATTAATTATGAAAACTTTAATCTTAATAGCCACTGTTTTTTTTATAAATTCTCTATGCTGTTTTTCACAGGCAAAGATCAATACTGCTACCAACGAGAAATTCGCGAAAGAGTGGCGAAAAATTGATTCCTTAGACAAAAAAGGCTTACCCAAATCTGGTCTCGAAATAGTTGAGAAGATATATGAGAAAGCGAAAAAAGATAACAATTATGAGCAGTTTATAAAGACTTTTATTTATAAACTGAAATATACGAATACATACGAAGAAGGCGCTTTTGAGACTAAGCTCCTGGAGTTTGAAAAAGAAATTAAAACTGCTTCTTTTCCTACAAAATCAATTATGAGTTCCGTGGCTGCGGAGATGTACTGGATTTATTATCAGAGAAACCGCTGGAAATTTTATGGCCGGACATCCACTGTGAATTTTGATTCGGAAGACATTAAGACATGGGATCTGAACCGGCTTGCAGACAGGTGCATCAAGCATTACATGAATTCGCTTGAAAAGGCTGACAGTCTTAAGCAAATAGCGATAGACGCAATCGAAGACCTGCTTACAAAGGGATCTGTTACAGTAAATATCCGCCCGACCTTATATGACTTTTTAGCCCACAGAGCCATTGACTTCTTCTCGAATGCCGAGTTGTCGCTTACTCAACCTGCTGATAAATTCGAAATGAGGGACAAGGATTATTTTGCAGACGCTGAACAATTCGGTGTTAAAAAAATTGAAACCGGCGATACACTCTCTCTCCGGTTTTATGCAGTGAAAGCATTACAGGCTCTTCTCCGGTTACGGCTTGCCGATTCAAATAAAGAAGCGTTTATTGATGCAGATCTGAAAAGGCTCGACTTTGTTAACCGCTTTGCCGTTATTGAACAAAAAGACAGTTTGTATTTTGAAATGTTAAAGAAACTTGAAAGTAAATACAAAGACATTCCTTATTCATCAGAGATATTTTTTAAAATTGCGGCATTTCATTCCCGGCAGGCTTCAAAATTCAATCCGCTGATTGAAGAAACGATAAAGTACAAGTGGGAAAATAAAACTGCGCTCGAAATCTGCGATAAGGTGATTGCTGCATATCCGAATACCAGCGGCGCTTCTAAATGCACAAACCTGAAGTGTGAGATACTTAGGCCCGCTGTTTCTTTTCAGACAGAAAAAAATATTGAACCAGACCAGAAATTTGCTGTGAAGATCAGTTATAAAAATGCTCCTAAATTATATATCCGATATGCCCAGATTGACCCTCTTAAAATCAGAAAAATCACTGAAAGATATTATGGAAAAGAATTGATTGGAAAATTAAAAAAAGAAAGCGCGATCAAACAATTTAAAATCATTGAATTGCCCGATGATAAAGACTTTCAGACACATTCCTCAGAAATTCTTGCCGATAAACTTCCCATCGGTTCGTATGTGGTGCTGATCTCGAATGATGAAAAATTTTCTTATGAAGATAAAATCGTTGCGTATGATTTTATAACTGTTACAAATCTTACTTATGTGCAGCGCAGGAAAACTGACGGGAATTACGACTTTTATGTGTTCCACAGAAAGACCGGCGAACCGCTGGCCAATGTTTCGGCGCAGGTCTGGTATTATGATTACAATTATAAGATCCAGAAATATTTATTCAACATGGGTCCCTCGTTTACATCAGACCAGAACGGGTATTTTAAAGTTCCATGCCGAAAAAAAGATTACAGAACTTTTTATGTATCGTTCACCAAAGACAAAGATTTTTTAAGTTCCGATGATTCCTATTATTACGATTATTATTATACGCCGCCCAAAAAACATAACAGCATTTTTTTCTTTACAGACAGGGCTATTTACAGGCCAGGACAAACCATTTATTTTAAAGGGATCACACTTGAAACGGATGGCAAAAACAATGCGATTGTTCCCAATTTTTCATGTACCGTAACATTTTACGATGTAAATTATCAGAAAATAAATGATCTGAAAGTTACAACAAATGAATTCGGCACCTTCAACGGAACCTTCGAAATTCCTACCAATTTGTTAAATGGCGTTATGCAAATTACAACGCCTTACGGGAGTAAAGCCGTTTCTGTTGAAGAATACAAGCGTCCGAAATTCTTAGTAGAAATGCTTCCCAACAACGGCATCTATAAAATAAATGAAGAAGTGGAAGTAAAGGGTACGGCAAAGGCCTATTCAGGAGCAAACCTCACGGATGTTAAGGTAGCATATCGCGTGGTGCGCACTCCGCAATGGAGGGGCTGGTGGTTCTGCTGGTATCGTTTTACGGATATGGAAATAGCAAACGGCGCTGTTACAACAAACGAAAAGGGCGAGTTCTCTGTAAAATTCAATGCCCTTCCCGACCTTTCTGTAGCTAAGGATAACAATATTGTATTTAATTATAAAATACATGTGGATGTAACGGATATTAATGGTGAAACGCAAAGCGCACAGGGCAATATCATTGTCGGGTATGTGGCACTGAGCGTGGGGCTGGATATGAACCCGGAAATGTGCAAAGAAGCGATTGATACCATTAAAATACTTACACAAAACTTAAATTCTGAATTTATTCCTGCAAAAGGAAATCTGAAAATATTTAAGATCAGCGATCCGCAAAATGTTTTAAAAGACAGGCTCTGGGAACGGCCTGATAAATATTTATTTTCAGAACAGGAATGGTATGCCGAATATCCGGGAAATGTGTATAAAGAAGAAAATGAAGAACGCAAAATGAAGAAAGGGGAACAGGTTTTTGACAGGGATTTTGATACGGAAAAAAATAAAAAACTTTTCCTTAAAGAGATCAGCGGATGGAAGAATGGACGCTATGTAGCTGTGATCACATCAAAAGATAAATTCGGGAACGATGTGAGCAATGAAAAATATTTCACCGTATTTTCCAAAGAACAAAAAGAAGTACCTTACGTTACTGCCGATTGGTTCAGTTCACTTAAAATCGAGTGCCAGCCGGGCGATATTGCAAAATTCATAGTCGGAAGCAGTTTGCAGAATGTTAAGGTCCTTTATGAAATTGAACAGTTTGAATCCGTTATCGAGAAAAAATATATCACACTGAACAATGAGCAAAAACTGATTGAAATTCCCATTATCGAATCGCACCGCGGCAATATCGTACTGCACCTTACATTTATCAAGAACGGAAGGCTCTATACCCATACGGCGCCCATTTATGTGCCCCGTTCAGATAAGGAACTCACCCTCGAATTTGAAACGTTCAGGGATAAACTGCAGCCCGGACAGCAGGAAGAATGGCGCGTGAAAATCCTGAATGATAAAAAAGACAAAGTAGCTGCCGAAATGCTGGCTGCCCTGTATGACGCTTCATTAGACGTATTCAAAATGAATTACTGGGATTTTAATATTTATCCTATGTGTTATCCTACGTTGTATCTTTATTCCACGGCATTCACTCCGTCTTATTCGCAATTCTATACCGAAAATCCCAATTCATACTGCTATGCTCCGGGGTATGTTTACGATAAGCTGAATTGGTTCGGGTTTTATTATGATTATAATTATGGATATTATTACCATGACTCATATAAATATAGAAGATCTAAGGGAGAACCAATGGCAGGAGCTTTTAGAGAAGAATTAGCCGAGTACGACGCTGCCATTGTTACAGAGCTTCCTGTTGCCTGCGATGCTGTTTCGGCACTCGGGCAGAGTGTTTCTTTCGGAAGAGGCGACGGAAATGCCGGCGGTGAAAAAAAAGAAGAAGAAAGCGACGTGTTATCCATAGTGACAAAATCTGTGAACGGAAAACCTAAAGAGAGACAGTTTGAAGAACTGAGTAATGTTAAAGCCCGTGCAAATTTTGCCGAAACGGCATTCTTTTATCCTGACCTGAGAACCAATGAAAAGGGCGAAGTCATTATTAAATTTACGATTCCCGAAAGCCTCACCAAATGGAAGATGATGGGATTTTCGCATACCAAAGACCTGAAATATGGTTTTATTAAAAAAGATCTTGTTACACAGAAAGAACTGATGGTGATACCTAACCCGCCGCGCTTCTTCAGGGAAAATGACGAGATAGAATTCCCTGTTAAGATCAGCAATGTAACCGATAAAGAGATCAGCGGTTTTGCAAAGATTGAATTCTTTGACGCCATCACTATGAAACCGGTAAGTAACATCTTTGCAGAAAATGGTGGCACGGAACCAAAGGAGTTTAAAATTGCCGCAGGCCAGAATACATCCCTGAAATGGAAATTGAAAATACCCGAAGGCATTGGCGCTATTGATTATAAAGTGGTGGCAAAAGCAGGTCGGTTTTCGGATGGCGAAGAAAATGTAATTCCCGTGCTCACAAACAGGATGCTCGTTACAGAATCATTCCCTTTGCCGATTCGGGGAAAAACGTCCAAGAATTTTGAATTCGCAAAACTGAAAAATTTTAAATCTTCTTCAACGCTCCGCAATCAGAAACTCACGCTTGAATTCACTTCCAATCCCGCATGGTATGCAGTGCAGGCTCTGCCATATATTATGGAATATCCGTATGAATGCGCAGAACAGGTATTCAGCCGCTTCTATGCAAACAGCCTTGCTTCTCATATTGCCAATTCAAAACCCAAGATTAAAAAAGTTTTCGATAGCTGGAAAAATACCCCTGATTCAAAAGCATTATTATCAAACTTGGAAAAGAACCAGGAATTAAAAACGCTGTTGCTCGAAGAAACGCCCTGGGTATTGAACGCGCAGGATGAAACATTCAGAAAGAAACAGGTGGGACTGCTTTTTGATCTGAATAAAATGAGCCGGGAACTGAATTCAGCCATGAAAAAACTTCTCGATATGCAGGTTTCAAATGGCGGCTGGCCGTGGTTTCCCGGGATGCCCGAAAGCCGCTATATCACGCAGCATGTGGTTACAGGAATGGCGCATCTCGATAATTTAGGCGTTACTAAAATTAAGGAAGATAAAAGAGTCTGGAATATGGTAGAGAGGGCTGTGCATTATCTCGACTATGAAGTTAAAAAAGATTATGAATATCTTAAAAAATACTATACCAAGGAAGAAATGGAACTAAATCACCTGAGTGAAATCGAGATACATTATTTATATGCGAGAAGTTATTTTAAAGACCGGATTGATCTGCCATCTGGCTGCAAGGATGCATTCAATTATTACAAAGGCCAGGCAGAAAAATACTGGCTGTCGCAGAGCAAATATATGCAGGCTATGATTGGTTTCGCTTTGTATAATTACGGTACGCCGGTCATACCGCAGGATATTGTAAAATCCCTCAGGGAAAATTCTTCATCATCGGAAGAAATGGGCATGTACTGGAAAGATGTGGAAGCCGGGTATAACTGGTGGCAGGCGCCTATTGAAACGCAGGCTTTGATGATCGAGTTGTTCGACAAAGTGGCTAAAGACGAACAGGCGGTGAATGATCTCAAAGTGTGGCTGCTCAAGCAAAAGCAGACGCAGGACTGGAGAACGACCAAAGCAACCGTAGAAGCGATTTACGCATTATTGCTGAAGGGAGCTGAATGGCTCGACAGCGACGAATTAGTGAAAGTGAAGCTCGGAGATATTGATGTGGATCCGAAAAAAATGGACGGAGTGAAAGTGGAAGCAGGAACCGGTTATTACAAAACATCATGGGCAGGCGGCGAGATCGTGCCTGAAATGGGGAATATCACTGTAACTAAGAACAATGAAGGCGTATCCTGGGGAGCTATTTACTGGCAGTATTTTGAGCAACTCGATAAAATCACGCCGCACGAAACTCCATTAAAATTGAACAAAAAATTATTCATTGAACGGGATTCAAAAAGCGGAAAAATTATAGAGCCCTTAGATGAAAAAGTAAAATTGACAGTAGGCGATAAAGTGATCGTGAGAATAGAATTGCGTGTAGATCGCAACATGGAGTTTGTCCACATGAAAGACATGCGTGCATCTGGCTTTGAACCCATCAATGTGATTTCACGGTATAAATGGCAGGATGGATTGGGTTATTACGAAAGCACCAAGGATGCTGCCACCAATTTTTTTATGTCGTACATGCCAAAGGGAACTTATGTTTTCGAATATCCATTGCGAGTTACTCACAATGGCGATTTCTCGAATGGTATCACACAGATACAATGTATGTATGCGCCGGAATTCAGTTCACATTCCGAAGGTATCCGGGTAAAAGTGGGAGATAAGTAAATATTGCAACAACAGAATCTAACCTATATTATTCACAAAATATCTGAATAATGAATACCTGCCCGCTTCGCAGCAGGCGGGTTGAACAAGGAATATCGAACTTAGCGAAGCGGTCTCACGAAACGAAGTTGAGTAATATTGAAGTAAACCACAAAAATATTTCTGCATTCATCATTCCTTGTTCGTTATTCGATATTTATTCGATTTCACAAAATTTATGAACTATTTCATTGGCTCTGCCAATAATTAATCACCCGCCACCCACGCCGCCTTCGTGCCGCCCTCTCATATCGCGCAGTAGCTGCTTTTTGAACTGGTGTTCGGACTGGTAAAGTTTTAATACTTTTGATTTGGGCAGTACTTTCTTGAATTTCTGATGGTATTCTTTCAGAAGGCTTGCTTCCGCCATTTCCTGTTCCACAATTTTATCGGCAATGGTTTCCATTTCCTTATCAGACAATGTAGCTGAATTCTTCTTAATGTCCCTCATCAGTTTCATCCTTTCTGCACCAATATCTTCAATTTTTTTCTGGTATTCATTATATACCGGCCAGAATACCTGTGCTTCTTCAGGAGACAAATCCAGCTTATTGGTAATAAAAGCGATTTTCTGTGCTTTAATTTTATTTTTTCTTTCCTTTTTATCTTTCTTCTCATCGCCCTTATCCTTTTCTTTGTCCTGCGAATAAGCGATACCAAAACTCAGGATGGAGATCGCTAAAATCAGATGGATTGTTTTCATACATTAAATATATTTATAATTCTGCAATTAAGGTTTCGTAATCAATATTATTTGCTGCGTAATCTAATTCTTCTTCACTTATTGTGGAGTCTTTTTCAATAACCGGAACTACATAAGGCAGCGTGTCTTCAGCCATCACATTCACGATGGTGTTTTCATCAATATAATTTTCAATAATAATATTTTCGGTCAATTGCTGTTCAGCGATTCCCTGGTTATGGTGATGGAAAATCCTGAAAATAACTAATGAAACAATAACTATGGTTATTGCTGCGGCAACCTGCGGCCTCATGAGAAAGTGCGTAATTCGATTTTTTGAAGAGGAAAGTTTTTGTTCTGTAATTTTATCCTGTATCCTTGATGGAAGTTCCTTAAAATAATTTCCAGGAACCTTGAAAGGATTCTTTTTTTCTATGTTATTCAATTTTGTCATATTTGTTTTCAATTGTTTTGACTATAGGATTTATGAATAGTTTAATCTGTTTCTAAAAATTTTTCTATTTTTTTTACAGCATGATGGTACGATGCTTTCAGAGCGCCCACTGAAGTCTGCAATACTTCAGCCATATCTTCATATTTCATTTCGTCAAAGTATTTCAGGTTAAATACAACCCTTTGTTTCTGTGGCAGGGTAAGAATCGCTTTCTGTAATTTAATCTGCATCTCATCTCCGTCGAAATACTCATCCGCTTCGAGCGAGTTGGCCAATTTGTTTTCATAATCTGCAAGGGGCAGTAAAAATCTCTTTTTTTTGCTGTTCAGAAAAGTCAGCGCTTCGTTGGTTGCAATCCTGTATAACCAGGTGTAAAGCTGTGCTTCTTCCCGGAAATTACCGAGCCCGTTCCATATTTTTATGAATGCATTTTGCAGTACATCGTCGGTGTCATCGTGGTTAATCACTAATTTGCGGATATGCCAGTAGAGCCGCTCCTGGTATTTCCGGATGATCAGGTTAAAAGCATTATTCCTGCTTTGTTCGTCCCGAAAGAGAGCCAATAATTCGCTGTCGCTGTATTCCACAAAAATATTCAAAATTCAGGATGCTAATTAACAAATAATATTTTAAAACCGAAGATTATAATAAGGACAAATAATTTTGGTTTCAAAACTTAGATTTCTTTATTTTGCTGCAATTCATTATGGATAACACGTTGAAATATAAAATTGCGGTTACGTTGATTCCCGGTATAGGCTGCATCCTTGCCAAAAAGTTGATTGCATATGTGGGAAGCGTGGAAGGGATTTTCAGTGAAAAGGAGAGAAACTTGATCAAAATACCCGGGATCGGTGAATACCTGGCACGTGAAATTGCAAATCAAAATGTATTAAAAAGGGCCGAAGAAGAGCTCGGATTTATAGAAAAAAAAGGAATAACTACTCTTTTTTACCTTGACAAAGATTACCCGGAAAGGCTTAAACACTGCAACGATGCTCCTGTGATGCTGTTTGTAAAAGGAGGTGTAAATTTCAACCACCCGAAGGTTATCAGTATTGTTGGTACGAGGAACGCTACCCGGTACGGTAAGGAAATCTGCAAAGACTTTATTTCAGAGATAGCAAACCGTAACCATGATGTTATTATTGTAAGCGGGCTGGCATTCGGGATTGACGTATCTGCCCACAGGGCGGCACTTGAAAACGGCCTTCAGACCATTGCTGTTTTAGGTCACGGGCTTGATATTATTTATCCTGCCGCACATGAAACTGTTGCCCGAAAAATATTGGATCAGGGCGCTTTGGTTACGGAATTTCTGAATAATTCAAGTTTTGACAAGCAGAATTTTGTAAAAAGAAACCGTATTATTGCCGGGATTTCGGATGCCACCATTGTTGTTGAATCTTCTGAAAAAGGCGGGGCGCTGATCACTGCCGAAATCGCAAACTCTTACAACCGGGATGTTTTTGCTTTTCCCGGGAAAATAAATGATAAATACTCGTTAGGCTGCAACAAGCTAATCAAGTCGAATAAAGCAGCCTTGATCGAATCAGTGAACGACCTTGAATATATTCTTGGCTGGGATACAAAATCTGATAAAAAAGACTTACAACAGGTAATCCCTTTTATCACTCTTTCCGATGATGAAAACAACATATTCAGGCTTCTTAAAGATTCCGGAGAAATGAATATTGACAGTATAAGCTACCAGTTAGATATCCCTGTGAACACGCTGTCTGCACTGCTATTGAATCTTGAGTTTTCAGGTTTGATTAAGAGTTTACCCGGAAAAGTTTACACGCCAGCCTGATATTGAATCCTAAATCCTAACGTGGACAAGCCACAACCAAAGAAGTTAAAAGTTTTTGGTCAGGGCAACTGGTTTGGGAAAAAGTCAAAAGTATATGGGAAAAAACCAATAACCAAAGACCATCAACCTAACCAGCCGCTTAACCCTTCAACCTTTGACAAAATATTTTGCCAGAAAGCGTCAAGATATTCTTGTTAAGTTACTAAATTCTGAATTGATAGATGTCATACGAAACTATTTCATATATCATCCAAATATTTTAATTTGTTTAGTTTAAAATAAATACATTTGTGTAATTTAAAAATTGAATTATGAGTTCAGAAAAATTAATATTGATCATACTTGACGGCTGGGGGATCGGCGATAAATCAAAGGCGGATGCAATATACTCGGGTGACTCTTCTTTCCTGAAAGAACTGACAACAAGGTATCCTAATTCACAGTTGCTGACCTGTGGCGAAAATGTGGGTTTGCCAGACGGGCAGATGGGCAATTCGGAAGTCGGTCATTTGAATATCGGAGCAGGCCGGGTGGTATATCAGGATCTTGTCAGTATCAACAAAGAGATCCGCGAAAACAAAATGGCTGAAAACCCGAAACTCATCGAAGCCTTCACCTATGCAAAAGAAAATGACAAAGCGGTTCATTTTATCGGCCTGGTTTCTGATGGCGGTGTACATTCTATGGATACGCATTTGTATAAATTATGCGACATCACTAAAGACTATGGCCTGAAAAAAGTTTTTATTCATGCTCTCACCGATGGCCGCGATACAGATCCGCACAGCGGACTTGGGTATATAAAAAATCTTGAAAATCATTTGAAAAAATCGAATGGTATCATAGCTTCCCTTGCCGGCCGGTATTACACCATGGATCGTGATAAACGCTGGGAAAGAGTAAAAGAAGGATATGACCTGCTGGTTTATGGGAAAGGCCATCCTGCCCATGATATTGCAGAAGCCATGCAGGAATCCTACAAAGAAAGCGTTACGGATGAGTTTATTAAACCTATTGTAAAAGTTGATAATGACTGTAACCCTGTAGCTATCGTAAAACCCGGCGATGTGTTCATTTGTTTTAATTTCAGGACAGACAGGCTGCGCGAATTAACCGTCGCGCTTATGCAAAAAGATATGCCGGATTTCGGAATGAATACGCTGCCCTTGAAATACTACACCATGACCTGCTATGATGAAACATTTAATAATGTCGGCGTTATTTATGAAAAAGATAATGTGCATAACACGCTGGGCGAAACATTGGCAAAAGCAGGAAAAAAACAACTGCGTATCGCTGAGACCGAAAAGTATGCTCATGTAACTTTTTTCTTTTCCGGCGGCCGTGAACAGCCTTTTGAAAACGAAAACCGGATACTTATCCCTTCTCCTAAAGTTGCAACCTACGACCTGCAGCCAGAAATGAGCGCTTTTACTGTTAAAGATGCCGTAATCGGTGAACTCAAAAAGCAGGAACTCGATTTTATCTGCCTTAATTTTGCTAACGGCGATATGGTGGGGCATACAGGCGTTTATGATGCAATACTGAAAGCAGTTTCTGCTGTCAATCAGTGTGTGAAAGAAGTGATTGAAACGGCAAAAGCTAACAATTATACAGCGCTGATTATGGCCGACCATGGCAATGCAGATCATGCTTTCAACGAAGACGGAAGTCCCAATACCGCACACTCGCTGAATCCTGTTCCCTGCATCCTGGTTTCTGAAAAATACAAAAAAATCAGCAATGGAATTCTTGCGGATATCGCCCCTACAATTTTAACAATAATGGGAATGGAAATTCCAAAAGAAATGACGGGTAAAATTCTTATATAAAACAATAGTCATTAGTCAATGGTCAATAGTAAAATACAAAATAAAAAAATAAAATTAAAAAACGAATGTTCAACAACTACGAATGACAATGGAATGACTAATGACTAATGACTAATGACTAATTTCTTATAAATGCTCCAAATCGGAAATGCCATAGTAAGCCTTGACCTGATCGAAAAAAAATTCTGCTGCGATCTTGAAAAATGCCGGGGGCGCTGTTGCTATTCCGGCGACTCCGGCGCTCCTCTCGAAAACAATGAAATTGATATGTTAACCGATTTTTTTATGGACATCAAACCGTTCATGAGAACTGAAGGAGTTGAGATTATTGAGGGAAATGGTATATTTACAATAGATATAGAACATGATAAGGTTACGCCTCTGATTAAAGCGAAAGACTGTACTTTTTCAATAATTGAGAACGGTATATATAAATGTGCTATTGAGAAAGCTTTTCTTGATGGTAAAATAGATTTTCAAAAACCTCTTTCCTGCCACCTGTACCCGGTAAGAATTAAAAGGCATAGAAATTTTGATGCTGTAAATTATGATACCCGTGATATCTGCATACCTGCAACCGAATGTGGCACACAGCAAATGATTCCCTTATACATGTTTGTGAAAGATGCTTTGATTCGAAAATATAATGCTGAATGGTTTGAGCAGTTAGATTACGCTGCAAAAAATTTCAACATCGAAAAATAATTTAAGGAGAAATAATACCCAATTTTATTCTTCTGGGTATTTGTTGCAATGGGTATTAAATACAGATAAAAAGGAATTTTAAGTGATTATGATTTTTTAATTTTGTTCTCAAATATTAGGGATTAAAACAACATCAGGATGCGGATGAATGCTCAATATGAAATTTTTGCAGAACAGTTAAACGATTGCAGGCAAATCAGAGCATATTCCCAGTTCCATCGAAAAACGGATTATTCAATATTTGAATTTGTAAAACGGGTTTTTGATGTATTGATATCCGTATCTTTAATTTTTATTTTACTTCCTTTCTGGCTTTTTATAATTCTTGTTATTAAAATAACTTCAAGAGGCCCGGTTTTATATAAAGCCAAGGTTATCGGTTTGGATGAACGGGAATTCATCATGTATAAATTCAGATCAATGTATTACCGGAGCAGCCATCAGAAACATGAAAAATTAGTTATTGATATTATTAAAAATAACAAACCCACTGAAAAGATTAAATCTGACAGCAGGATCACCCGTTTCGGGAAATTCATGAGGAAATATTCCATTGATGAATTTCCGCAGTTGATAAATGTTATCAGGGGTGAAATGAGCCTGATCGGACCCCGGCCCTGCCTCCCGTATGAATACGAAGTAATGAATGTCTGGCACAGAAAAAGGTTTGCCATAAAGCCCGGCATTTCCGGATTATGGCAGATACTCGGGAGAAATAAAATCCGCTTTAATGAGCAAATTGCACTGGATATTTTTTATATTGATAACCGGTCGCTGAAACTCGACATCGAAATATTATTCAATACATTACCCGTTATTTTTCTCGGCAGAGGCGGTGTTTAATACAACTTCCGATTTTTCCTGTTCCTGAATTAGAAAACAATTTGTACAAAGAACCTGTTTTGCCTCCCGCAAATTTTACTGCAAGATTTTGATTATGAGTAAAGATTTCTTAATTTTGTAAAAAAATAATAGATTATGAATAAAAATACAATTGTCCGCTTTGACTGGGCAATGAAATACATACTGAGAGACAAAGCCAATTTTGATGTATTGGAAGGCTTTTTATCTGCATTACTCGACGATGACAAAATAAAAATCCTGAATATCCTCGAAAGCGAAAGCGCTCCGGCTGATGAGACTGAAAAATTTAACAGGGTTGATTTAATGGTTGAAGACAGTAAACATCGTAAAATCATTATAGAAATACAGAACACACACGAAAGCGATTATTTAGAACGTCTTTTATTCGGCACTTCAAAAGTAATTGTTGAAAATCAAAACTTGGGAGAAAACTTTAAAAACATTTCAAAAGTAATTTCTGTAAGCATTCTCTATTTTAATTTAGGTAAAGGTGATGATTATCTTTATTATGGTACAACTGAATTTAAAGGTATAAACACGGGAAACCCTTTAATCGTAAAAGAAAAATCTGAAATCACCGAAAATTTTGCTTCCAAGTACACACTTACAGAGAAAAAAATATTCCCGGAATATTATTTAATAAAAGTTGAAAAATACCAGAATATAGTTAAACGTAAGATTGACGAATGGATTTATGCAATAAAAAATCAGGAAGTAAAACCGGAATTTCAATCACGGAATATTGATAAGGCTGCAAAAAAACTTTCTGAACTCAATATGGACAAAGCAACACGTAAGCGATATGAGAAATATTTAATTAACCTTGCAGCAGACAGAGATGTAATGGAAACAGCAAAAGAGAGAAGAGAGATTAGACAATATATATTAAATAAATTAAAAAAAGGAGAAAAAATTGAACAAATTGGAGATGAGATGGGATTAACTTTAAATGAATTATTAGAATTTTTTACTGATACTAAATCAAGAGTTGATATTATTTTGGAACGGATAAATAATGACTATAAAGTTCATAAAGAAAAAGGAAGTAAAGAAAAAGCTTTTGAGATTGCTAAAAAATGTTTAAAAAAAGGAATGAACATTACAGATATTATTGATTTAACAGGCTTGTCAAAAAAAGAAATAAACGAATTAAAATAGTTAAACGAAAACGAATAATTAAGTAAAAACTAAGATACAATCTTAAAGAGCGTTGCTTAAAGCGTTTCTCTTTTACAATACGTATTTTAAAATAAATTTTTCAAATGAGAACACAAGAACAAAATACCGAACCGCTGACCTTTGAAAAAGTCTGGCAAATGTTTCAGGAAACAGACAAAAAAATAGACAGACTTGCTAAAATCTCTCAGGAATCTGATAAAAAAATTGATAAACTTGCCAAAATGTACGGAGGCATTTCAAAGAACCTGGGCGAT
>JACREX010000194.1 GCA_016212695.1 Bacteroidia bacterium | reverse complement strand
GTTTATGTATCAAAGAGACCTTAAGGTTGCCGAAGAAAAATTAAAAACATGGTTCACTGCTATCCTTGATTCGCCGGATGCATATAAATTATATAGGGCATTTAAAAAAAATGCTGTGAATATTAGAACTTAGCCCTATTTGTCTATTCTTGCCCTGAGCAGCATATGTGTAAGGTTTGTGTGTGTCGAAGGGTGACTATTCTAATATTACCGCTTGCGGTCGAAATTTTTTTTTGAAAAATGGGATTACATCAGGAACTTCCGGTATATAAGGCATGCTATGATTTGCTTTTAGAAATATTTCGGTTTACGAAAGATTTTAGCAGGGAATATAAATATACTGTTGGCGAAAATAAGTCTGAACCATGATTGAAAGGATTAAGAGATTACCATGATGAAATATGAAGAAATAACCAAAAGGATAATAGGTTGCGCAATGCGTGTTCATTCCACACTTGGCAACGGGTTTCAGGAAGTTATTTATCAAAGGGCGCTGGCAATTGAAATGCAATATGACGGTTTATGTTTTAAGCGGGAGAAAGAAATGCCGGTATTTTACAGAAATGAACAAATAGGTACACGCAGGGTTGATTTCTTTGTGGAAGGATTAATTATGGTTGAAATTAAAGCCATCATTTCATTGGAGGATGTTCATCTTGCTCAGGCAATGAATTACCTGGAAGCCTATAAGATGGAGATAGGATTACTTATAAATTTCGGTGCAAAAAGTTTAGCATTTAAGCGTGTTCACAACAATAAATTTACTCAATCAGGCAATCCTTAAATCAAAAAAATCAAGGTTCAGACAACATTGGAAACAACGGTAACTGGTGGAGTTCTACCGAGAACTCAACAACAAATGCCTGGAAACGGAACCTGAACTACAATAACAGCAATGTAAACAGAAACAACAACAATAAGAGCTATGGCTTTTCTGTGCGCTGTTTGAGGGACTTAAAGGAAAACATGCCCATGCGGGAAATTCCCGCATGGGTTTTTATTCAAACAGAAAATGCAACAACTAAAATTATTTGAAACCTTTGATAAAGACAAATTACTTTACGATTTGTTTCAGGCTTACTACGATGCACGTAAAAACAAGCGAAACACTATCAATGCCTTAAAATTTGAACAGTATTTTGAAAGCAACCTGTTTGCGCTTCACGAAGAAATAATAAACCGCACTTATGAACCCAAACCAAGTATCTGCTTTGTTGTAAACAAGCCCATAAAACGAGAAATTTTTGCAGCCGATTTCAGAGACAGGGTAATACATCACCTGCTTTTCAATTACATTTCTCCGGTATTTGAAAAAACTTTTATCAACGATAGTTATTCTTGCAGAACAGGTAAAGGCACTCATTACGGAATACAAAGAATAGACAGGTTTATTCGTTCATGCTCGCAGAATTATACAAAAGACTGCTATATTCTTAAACTCGACATCAAGGGCTATTTCATGGCAATGAATAAAAACCTGCTTTATAAAATGCTAACCGAGCATATCAGAAAAGTTAAAAATCAGATTCAATTTGATATTCCGTTTGTATTTTATCTGCTCGAAAAAACTATTTTCAACGACCCTAAAATTGGCTGCATCGTAAAAGGGCAAACCCACGATTGGGAAGGCTTACCGCCAACCAAAAGCCTTTTCCATGCAAAGAAAAATTGCGGTTTGCCCATTGGAAACCTAACATCGCAATTGTTCGGCAATATTTATATGAATCCATTTGACCACTTCGTTAAAAGAGATTTGAAAATTAAATACTATGGTCGTTATGTTGATGATTTTGTACTTATTCACAACGATAAAGAATATCTGAATTCAATAATACCAACACTTTATAACTTTCTACTTGTCCCCCTGAGCGGAGTCGAAGGGTCAGGCTTACAACTAAAACTGCATCCCGAAAAGATATATTTTCAGCACTACAGCAAAGGCGTTCAATTTCTTGGAGCATTAATAAAACCAAATAGAATTTACATTGCACAGCGAACAAAAGGTAATTTCTACGCAGCTATAGAAAAGCAAAATATAATTATCAGAAATCATAAACCGGATAAAAGAGAAATAAATAATTTTCAAAGTTGCATGAACTCTTATCTTGGAATAATGAAGCATTACAAAACCTATAAAATCAGAAAACGATTAATAAAAAACCGCTTATCCGGCTATTGGTGGAACTTAGTTAATTTGAGAGGCGGTTATCATAAATTTGAATTGAAAAAAAAAACTTAAATTAGTAGCATGAAATCAAATAACATAAAAATCAAATATAATTGTAAAATTAAACCACACGGGCTTATGTTTCCGGTACTAATGGCCTTCTCCAAAGCAGAATGATAAATTATTTATTTTAAAAATATCTTCCCTTTTGAGAAAAAATTAATTCAGCCAACCTGATAACCAAACGCACATGATATGATGACAATACAACATAAATACTGATGAATTCGACCAGGCTCTAACATGAGTATTTCTGTAAATTAATTTTTTAGAAAGTATGGCTTCATCCTTTGATCCTGTCGGTGTTTTTGATTCAGGCGTCGGCGGTTTATCCGTATGGAAAGAAATTGTTAAAATCCTGCCAAACGAATCGGTTATTTATTATGCTGACAGTAAGAATTGTCCGTATGGCTCAAAAACAAAAGATGAAGTTATTGCATTATCAGAAAATATTGTTGATTTCTTTTTGCATCAGAACTGCAAGTTGATTGTGGTCGCATGCAATACAGCCACTGCAGCCGCAATTGATTATCTCAGGGATAACTATCCGATACACTTTGTAGGTATGGAACCTGCAGTGAAACCTGCCGCTTTGAGTACAAAGACTGATAATATCGGCATACTGGCTACACAAGGCACATTTCAGGGGCGGCTTTTCCGGGAAACAAGCAGGAAATGGGCAGACGGGAAAAAGATGATGATCCAGGCGGGAGAAGGGCTGGTTGAAATTGTCGAACAGGGCAAAGCAGAATCGCCGGAAGCTGAAGCGCTCCTCGAAAAATATATTATACCAATGCTTGATAAAGACGTGGACCAGATTGTGCTGGGCTGTACGCATTACCCGTTCCTGTTACCCCTTATTAAAAAAATTATCGGCAACAGGGCTACGGTTATAGATCCGTCTCCCGCTGTTGCAAAAAGAACATTTGACCTGCTTGCATTGCAGAAAATTCTTAACGAAAGCAATAAGAATCCGTATTATAAATTTTATTCAAACGGCCCTGCTCCTGCTATGAAAAAAATCCTTGCAGGAATCATTTCATCAGATTTTGAAATAGTACAAGCCGATAAATAATGTAACCAATAAACATCCGTAGATTATGAATAAACAATTATTCTGTCTGATTTTTTTCTCACTTCTTTTCCTGAACCCTCTGTTGATTTTTGCCCAACCAAAACCGTTGAAATATATCGAAGAAGGGAAATTCGATGATGCTTACGAGTATTTATCGAAAAAAATTGCAAAAGACTCAACGGATATCACGAATAATTTTGTCTTTGCACGTTTGTACCATATAGAACAATTCAAACAATATGATTACGAAAAAGCATATAAATACATCAAAACAACAGAACGGTTGTTCAATAAACTCAAAGATGAAAAAGAGTTGAAGAGCCTTCTGGAAGTTCCCATAAACAATCAGTTTATTACTGATGAGATAAATAAGATCAATAAAAAAATATTTGTAAAAGTTCAGGCTGCCAATACCATTGAGGCATGCGATGATTTTTTGAAAAGACATACTGATACTTATGATTACGTTCAAAAAGTGAATGAGTTGAAAAGTAAATTAGTTGAGAAAAGGAAATCGAAACTGGAATTTCAAAAAGCTGAGAAAAAGAATACCCTCAGGACCTATCAGGATTTTATCAGGAGATTTCCTAAATCTGAAGAATTTAAAACTGCTAAGGAAAAATATGAAAAGATGCGGAAAGATATGCTGGATAAATATAAACCCATTTATGACAAGTATGATTTCAGCGATGGAGAGCTGCGAACCTGCCAGTCATTTTTAAAGAAATATCCCGACTTCCCGGTTGACGAAGATTTTTTTAAAAAAGATTATGAAATGGCGAAATTAGCCTATGAACTCGGTTTGACGGAGAGCATACAGCTTAGCCCGTTCGATTCTGCCGAAGTGAGCAAAGCCGGTAAAAATGATGAGTTGAATAAACGTCTCGAAAGAGAGAAAGCAAAGACCGGCGATATCCAGATTTCGCTGATGTGGAATAATTTTAATGACCTTGACCTGCACTGTATCGAACCATCCGGAAATGAAATCTGGTATCAGAGTAAAAAGGTCGCTTCCGGAGGCGAAATGGATATTGATATGAATTTTGCATATGGAGGAGATATTGGCGATAATGCCGCCGACAAATCCTTACCGCCCGATGTTACCCGGTGGGTTTCTTCAAAGCCTATTGAAAATATTTACTGGCCTGCCGGAGGCGCTCCTGCCGGGCATTATAAAGTTTCGGTCGTATATCTTACAAATTATAAGTTTCTTCCGAAATATAAAAGTTCTGCTGTGAAGGGCTGTGAAGACCCCACTATATTTACCGTAAGGATCAAGGTCGGAAATAAGTCGCTTGAATTTACGGATACGGTGAGTTACAATCCAACCGATAAAAATTATTTTATTTATGAATTCGATTATTTTTCGCAGAAGAGTCTGAATTGCGAAGTGAACTCCAAAACAGCCCTGAAGTTCGATAAATATATCAAAGGCGCAGCGCCCAAAGAGCTTGCTTATGTCGCCCTGCAGAAGCTGATCGAAAACGATTTGAAAAACAAACGATGGAGCGATGCGGTTACTGCTGTTGAAAACTATAAGTTTTATTTTAAAAGCGATGAAGCGATGATGAAAAAAATTGAAAAAACGCTGGAGCTTATCCGTGAAAACAGTCTGAATATACAAGTCGAAAATCCCGGCAGTGCTATTAATACCACAGGTGAGGAATATTCGCCTGTGATCACGGCAGATAATAAACTCCTGTATTTTTGTGGAAGAGACAGGGCAGACAATCTTGGCAGGGAAGATATTTTTACTGCCGAACTTACTAAGAAACCTATTACCATCACTGCAAAAGGCGATACGCTCATTGACACTGTCGGAACATGGAACAAGGCTTCAATATTGAAATACATCAATACCAAAGACGGTAACGAAGCGCCCTTGTCTATTTCCGTAGATGGCAACACAATGCTCCTGTTTTCGGGCGGCGATATTTATTACAGCGATAAAACCGCTAACGGATGGAGTGAACAAAAAAAATTCCCGTCACCTGTCAATACTGAATATTGGGAAGGCGATGCCATGCTCACGGGCGATGGAAAAGCAATTATATTTACATCGAACAGGCCGGGCGGTTTTAATAAGAATGTGCAGCAAGATCTGTATCACGGGGATGTTACCTATGCCTCGGATATTTATATTTCCGTGAAGACTGATAAGGGCTGGGGAACCCCGGTTAATCTTGGTAAAAATGTAAACACCCTGTATTGCGAGCGCAGCCCTTTCCTGCATCCGGATATGCGTACGTTATATTTTAGTTCCGATGGCCGCTATGAACTTGGAAAGCTCGATGTTTTCAAAGTTACGCGGTTATCCGACAACGACTGGACAAAATGGAGCGAACCTGTAAATCTTGGTAAATCCATAAATACAACAGGTTCCGATTGGGGCTACAATATCACAACATATGGCATCTATGCATATTTTTCCGCTGAAAATACCGATAAAAAAAATAAAGAAGATATTTATAAGATACTGCTGCCCGAGAATATGAGGCCGAACCCGGTTGTCACCATTTCGGGTATTGTAACGGATAATCACGGAACCCCTCTGGATGCTTCCCTTGTGTGGGAAGACCTGACTCAGAATAAAGAAGTCGGCTCCCTGAAAAGTAATCCTGCCGACGGCAATTATTTTATCATTCTTCCTGTTGGTAAAAATTACGGGTATTATGCCATGAAGGAAGGCTATTATCCTGTATCAAAGAATGTGGATGTTACCAATATTAATAAGTTCACTGAACTTAAAGAAAACATACAAATGATCAGCCTCGAAGAAATGAAAAAAATGAAAATGGCAGTAAGAATAAATAATATATTTTTTGATTATGCAAAAGCCATACTAAGGCCCGAATCCAATGCAGAACTCGACCGGTTGAAAACAGTGCTCGAAAAAATCGGTAAAACCGATCCGAACTATAAGATAGAAATTTCCGGTCACACAGACGACCAGGGTTCTGACCAGATCAACCAGCCTTTGTCTGAAAACAGGGCCAAAGCCGTTACCGAATACCTGGTACTTCAGGGTATAGATGCGAAACATATAAAATCTGCGGGTTACGGGAAAAAGAAGCCTGTGGCCCCAAATAAAACCGAAGCGGGAAGGCAATTGAACCGCAGGGTTGAGTTTATGTTTGTTGATTAGACAGACGGACGATTGACGATTGACGACGGACGACTGATGATTGACGACGGACGACTGATGATTGACGACGGACGACTGATGACTGATGACTGATGAAGAAAGAAACAGGAGGTAGGGAGTAATGATTGAACTTGAATTAAATTTTGATATTTAAATATAAAGTTATTGCTTTGTAAAGGCATTGCCACTTTAGCTCAGTTGGTAGAGCAGCGCATTCGTAATGCGCGGGTCGGGGGTTCGAGTCCCCTGAGTGGCTCTTTTCTAATATATAATTTACTTATTAGTAGGTATTTGTTATTTAAATTTTTTATAAATTCCCCAGTTCATAGCTTCTTTAAATATGGTCTTATTTTTATTGCCCATGCTTTACTTTCGATTATAGAATCAGAGATACAGACTATAGTTAAAATTTTGTCATGTACTTAGGAAAAAATTATTACTTTTACTTACGATTTAATAACTTAAAAATAAAAAAGTATGAAAAAATTATTTACTCTCATCAGTTTTGTTGCTCTTAAAGGCCGGATCAGAATATTTCTTTTATCTTTTGTCTTTTCCCTTTTATCTTTTCCCCTTTCTTTTGCCCAATCCGGCTGGACAGCCCTAACAAGCGGTACAACTAATGATTTACGTTCAGTTTATTTCACCGATGCCAATACGGGTTACGCTGTTGGTGCTGGTGGCACAATTCTTAAAACTACCAATGCTGGTGTGAACTGGACAGCACAAACCAGCGGAACAACTAATAATTTGATGTCAGTTTATTTCACAGGTTCCAATACAGGTTACGCAGTGGGCGGCAACAGTTTTAATATTGGAACAATTCTTAAAACTACCAATGCCGGTACGAACTGGACGGCACAAACAAGTGGAACAACTAATACTTTATATTCAGTTTATTTCACAGATGCTAATACGGGTTATACTGTTGGGAATGCTGGAACAATTCTTAAAACAAGCAATGCCGGAACTAACTGGACAGCGCAAACCAGCGGAACAACTAATTATTTATTTTCAGTTTATTTCACAGATTCCAATACGGGTTATGCTGTTGGGGGTAATCCTGGTTATACTGGAACAATTCTTAAAACCACTAATGCCGGAACTAACTGGACAGCGCAAACCAGCGGAACAACTAATGTTTTAAATTCAGTTTATTTTACCGGTGCCAATATAGGTTACGCTGTTGGTATGAATGGAAGAATTCTTAAAACAACAAACGGAGGTGCAGATTGGACTACACAAACCAGCGGAACAACTAATGAGCTACGTTCATTTTATTTCACCGATGCCAATACGGATTACGCTGTTGGCGGTAGTGGAACAATTATTAAAACAAGCAATGCAGGAGTCACATGGACAGCACAAACCAGCGGAACAACTAATTATTTATATTCAGTTTATTTCACCGATGCCAATACAGGTTACGCTGTTGGTGCTGGTGGAACAATTCTTAAAACTACCACAGGAGGGTCCGGCATAAATTCTACTATGTTAAATGATAATTACTTGAAAATTTATCCAAACCCCAGCAATGAAAAATTTACACTTGAATTTAATAACCCGTATAGTAAACTTGTTTCAATAAACATCACTGATATTACTGGTAAGCCCGTATTGGAAACCAACAGCATGCAAGAAAAATATGAATTTAATAGTAAAGAATTACACTCCGGAATTTATATTGTAAAAGTAATCGGTGAAAAAAACTATTACGGAAAATTAGTTGTGAAATAAGAATATGATTTATTATAAAACCAAGCAATGATAAGGGAAACAGCCAGCCTCTAACACCGTTTCCCTGCGAATAACGAATCCGTTAGCGGACGGATGCGGTTACGATTTGAAAATCTTTGACCTCTTCGGAAAAACCGTTTTTGAAAAAAAATAAACACCGATCAGGAAACAATTAATTTGGATTTATCAACAGGAATGTATTTTTACCAGGTGAAAGATAACAAACGATTTATTTCAACGGGAAAACTCATAATACAATAACAAATAAAACTAATTGCCATGAATTATCTTTATAAAAACAGGATAAGTCTTCCCTGAAATCCATATGTGCTTTTTTGCTCTTTTTGATTTTTTTTTAATCTTCCCATGTAAAATTTTCCGGATGTTTTGCTGCGATTCCTTTATAGAGGCTTTTAATTTCTTTCATTTCCTGTTCTAAATTTCCGGATGGTTTGATAACTTTAAAAACCCCGAGTTCTTTTTTCTTGTAGTCAATATAGCTGATGGCAATAGGCAGATTCGTTTTCATGGCGATATGGTAAAATCCATGTTTCCAACGGGTAACTTTTTTTCTTGTTCCTTCAGGAGTGATGGTAAGAATCAAATGTTCCTGAGAATTAAGATAATCTACCATCTGATCTACGATATGTGATGCATTGGCCCTGTCAACCGGAATGCCTCCCAGCGTTTTCAGCAGGCCGCCTATCGGCCAGAAAAACGATTCTTTTTTAATAATAACACCCATGCGTAATCCCCGTGCTGTAAAATACATTTTGCCCCAGAAAAAATCCCACATGCTGGTATGCGGGGCCTCTATCAATACGCATTTTGTTAATCCTTCCGGCCAGGGTTTACCTCTCCATCCCGATATACCGAAAACTGTTTTTGCGAATAATTTCAATAACATTTTTATGTTTTTATTTAAACCCTGTTAATTCATATAATACGATAACACTTTATTCATCTTTGTGTTCCCTGCCTACCTTGCCTACCGGCAGGCAGGCCGGACAGGCAGGCGTAGTGATGTACTTCGTGTTACTTTGTGGTAAGAAAAATTTAACCACTAAGGCACACAAAGGTTTACACAAAGTATCACAAAGTTTATGAGTTAATCAAGTTAAAAGTAAAATTAGGAATTATTAATTCAATATTTTTATTTCTAATTTTTCAATTTTTTTGAATGAATCCATTACTCTTTCTGCCTCTTTTTTACGAATACTTAATGTAATACTGCAATCAAGATCAAATCGCTGGTTATGCTGTTTAATATTTTCGTCTTTTATGATTTTCATTACTTTGTTCATGGATAAATAATCAAAACGAAACTCAAAAAACACATCTACGGTTTTCTCAATGATCTGTCCGTTGTTTATTACATTGGAGGAAGCTGTGCGATACGCATTAATAAGACCGCCGACGCCTAATTTCACACCGCCATAGTACCGGATAACAACAATAAGTATATTGGTAAGGTTTTTCGATAGTATCTGTCCAAAGATAGGTTTCCCGGCGCTACCAGATGGTTCCCCGTTATCATTGACACGGAAGATATTTTGCTCGGCGCCTAAGCGGTAAGCATAGCAGTGGTGCGTCGCATCATGGTAATGTTTTCTCAGTTTTGTCAATATGCTTTTTATCTCTTCTTCTGTGTTAACCGGAAAAGCCAATGCAATAAACCTGCTTCCCCTGTCTTTGAAAATCCCTTCAGACGGAGCAGCCAGCGTTTTATACACATCGTTTATCATCATCGGCAAAATTAGAAACAAAATGCCGGAAATTGAACGCTGTTTAAAAAAAAATGATAAAAGTCGTAAAATTTCAAACCTATATTCATATTTTTAAACTTTCATTGGTATTAAATATAAAAATTTCAATCGCTAATTCGTTTCAGATGCATTCAAATCAGCCGCTGGCGGAGAGATTACGGCCAAAAAATATAGACGGTTTTCTGGGGCAGAAACATTTAATCGGCAAGGGAGCCATATTGCGCAATGCCATTGAATCCAGGAATATCCCTTCTATGATTTTCTGGGGACCGCCCGGCGTAGGAAAAACCACTCTTGCGAGAATTATCGCCAATAATCTTAACCGCCCTTTTTATACATTAAGCGCTATTAATTCTGGAGTAAAAGATATACGCGATATATTCGAAAAAGCACAGAAGCAACAATTCTTCAACAGTCCCAACCCGATTCTTTTTATTGATGAAATTCACCGGTTCAGCAAATCGCAGCAGGATTCTCTGCTGGGAGCCGTGGAACAGGGTATTGTTACTTTGATCGGCGCTACCACCGAAAATCCTTCATTTGAGGTAATCACTCCGCTTCTCTCGCGCTGCCAGGTTTATATTTTAAAGCATCTCGAAGAGGAAGATTTACTGAAATTGATTGACCATGCCATTACAAATGATTCCATTTTAAAGACAAAAAAAATAGTTGTCAAAGAAAACGAAGCGTTGATCAGGTTTTCAGGAGGCGATGCCAGGAAATTATATAATATCCTTGAATTAATATTCAATTCGGAAAGCGCTGAAGAAATTGAAATCACCAATAAAAAAGTGATTGATAAACTCCAGGAAAACATTGCTACATACGATAAGAACGGGGAACAGCATTATGATATTATTTCCGCATTTATAAAATCTGTGAGGGGAAGCGATCCCAATGCGGCTGTATATTGGCTTGCCCGCATGATAGCAGGAGGTGAAGATCCTAAATTCATAGCGCGCAGGATGGTTATTCTTGCATCGGAAGATATCGGGCTGGCGAATCCCAATGCGCTGTTGCTTGCCGCAAGTTGCTTTGAAGCTGTGAACCTGATAGGCATGCCCGAATCGAGAATCATACTTTCTGAAACGGCAATTTATCTTGCTACTTCTCCCAAAAGCAATTCATCCTATATGGCTATTGACGAAGCGCTGGAACTGGTAAGACAAACCGGCGACCTTCCCGTGCCCCTGCATATACGCAATGCTCCGACAAAACTGATGAAAGAGATCGGATATGGCAAAGATTACAAATATGCCCACAGTTTTGAAAACAATTTTGTTGACCAGGAATTTCTGCCTGAAAAAATAAAAAATACAAAAATATATCAGCCCCAGGTTAATCCGAAAGAAAAGGAAATCGCCAACTGGCTTGCGGTTTTATGGAAAAATAAATACGATTATTAAGTGAAAAGCCAAAAGCTAAAAGATTAAAGCCAAAAGTCAGAGAATCCCTGAATGCTCATATTTCCTGATATTAAAATCTAATGCAATATTTTTTAAAGGAATCGTTTTTAAAAGCGAAATATTTTTTAGAAAATATAACTAAAAATTCTATGTTTGATTAAATTTGCGTTGTTTTTTGAAAATAAAATTATGAACAGGTTTATTTTACTTCTGACAGCGCTGGTTCTTTTAACAGCCGGCCTGTCTGCACAGGATGTGAAATTTACTGCACAGGCTACGAATGTAGTTGAAGTGGGCGAGCAGTTCCGGCTGGTATTTTCTGTTAATGCAAAAGGAACGGATCTGAAGCTTCCTCCTTTGACCGATTTTAATATTCTATCAGGCCCCAGTTCTTCGTCAAGCACAAACATGCAGGTTATCAACGGACAGGTTTCACAAAGTTCATCCTATTCTTACACATACATCCTACAGGCGATCAAAACAGGTAAATTTACGATCAGCCCAGCAACCATTACTGTTAATGGTAAGCAATACAAGACAAATTCATTAACTGTTGAGGTTGTTAAAGCAACAGGCGGAAAAGCGCAGACTCAAAATCAGAATCAAAATACACAGGGTAATAAAGGAAATGCAGCCACCAATACAAACATCCCGGATGTAAAAGGTGAAGACCTTTTTGCAAGGATCACCGTGAATAAAAATTCGATGTATCAGGGAGAGAACTTAGTCGCTATCATTAAAGTTTATACAAAAGTGAATGTAATCAGTTTCGAGAATTATAAATTTCCTTCTTTTAAAGGATTTTTTTCGCAGGATATTGAAGCGCCCACCCAATACAGCTTTCAGCAGCGTGAAAATGTAAACGGGCAAATTTATAATGTATGCCTGATTAAAAAGGTTTCTCTTTATCCTCAGAAAAGCGGGGAATTAACGATTGAGCCTTTTGAGCTTGAATGCGGGGTGCGCCAGCAGGTGAGAAGCCAGAACCGTAACATATGGGATGATTTTTTCGGAACCTATCAAAATGTAAAAAAGAAAATCGTCAGCCCGCAGGTAAAAATCAATGTAAAACCCTTGCCCGGGAATGCACCGGAAAGCTTCAGCGGAGCAGTCGGGAAATTCAATATGACCGCAACCATTAATACAAAACAGGTAAAAACCAACGACGGCATAAACTTAAAAATAACCGTATCCGGCACAGGAAACCTCAAGCTTGTGGATACCCTGAATATTAAACTGCCTTCAGATTTTGAGAAATATGATCCTAAAATTTCGAATAATTTTAAGAATACGGCAGAAGGCGGTTCGGGCAGCAAAGTCTTTGAATATCTCATTATACCGAGACATGCTGGAAATTTTACGATTCCACCTATTGAGTTCACATATTTTGACCTTGGATCAAAACAATATAAAACCATTTTGTCGGACGACTTCAAAATTAAAGTTGAGAAAGGGAGTGAAGAAGAAAACGTAAGCGTTGTAAGCGGAATGACAAAGGAAGATGTGAAATATATCGGCAGCGATGTGCGGTTTCTCAAAAAAAATCCATTCACACTGCATAAAAAAGGAGAATTGTTATTCGGATCATGGAAATTTATTCTTTGTTATTTATTAGCGCTGGGTCTTTTTATTACACTCTATATACTGATGCGGGAGAGAATCCGGCAAAATGCCAACCTTGCGCTGGTTAAAAACAAACGCGCCAATAAAATTTCGAAAAGGCGACTTAAAGTGGCTGCACAATATCTCAGGCAGAATAATAAAACCCAGTTTTATAATGAAACGCTCAAAGCGCTTTGGGGTTATATGGGCGATAAGCTGTCTATTCCTGTTGCAGATCTGTCAAGGGATACGGCAGCTTCGCATTTAGAAAAACATCAGGTTGAAACAGACTTAATTTCAAAAGTAATGGCGCTGATCGAGAATTGCGAATATGCACATTTTGCACCATCGTCAGAGGCATACCAGATGGATAAGATTTATACGGAAGCGAGCAATATTATCAGTGATCTTGAAAATAAATTAAGGTAGAAAGATAATACATATGAAAGTTGTTTTTGTTGCATTGGTTTTTGTTATCGGTTTTTTCGCAGTATCAGCAGAAGATCATTTCGCTTTAATTGACAGCGCCGCCAATTATTACACAAAAGGCAAATATGAAATGGCAATTAATGCATATGAAAAAATTGTAAATTCCGGATATGAAGCAGCAGAAATATATTACAACTTAGGCAATGTATATTATAAAACGAAACAATATCCCGAAGCAATTTTAAATTTTGAAAGAGCAAAAATTCTTGCACCCGGTGATGAAGACATTAATTTCAATCTCGAATTATCCAAACGGTATGTGGTGGATAAAATAGAAGTCCTTCCGCAGATACTTATTTCATTATGGATCAATAAAATTACTGGCGCTATGACCTCTGATGCATGGTCGTTTCTCAGTATCATCACATTTGTGCTTTGCTTAGTTTTAATGTCTGTTTATTTATTTATGAGAATCCTGATCATACGGAAAATTGCATTCTGGACCGGCGTTTTGCTGTTCATTGTTTCCCTTCTCACTTTTATTTGCGCATGGGATCAGAAAAAAGAAATTGACGGCAACAAACAGGGTATTGTTTTCACATCCACGGTTAATGTAAAGAGTTCGCCGGACGAAAACGGCACCATACTTTTTGTGATTCACGAAGGGTTAAAAGTGGGCGTGCAGGATAAGATAGGAGAGTGGTATAAAATAAAATTGTCTGATGGAAGCGTTGGCTGGCTAAAGAGTACGGACGTGGTGATAATATAGATAGAAGACAGAAGATAGAAGTGTAATATAGTTTACAGATGAAATTTATTGTTATAGAAGGCTTAGACGGGTCGGGGAAATCCACACAGTTCGAATTACTCCGTAAATACTTATCAGAACATAAGATCAAATATAAATATGTTCATTTTCCGAGACCTGATGCGCCGGTATTCGGAGAACTGGTATCCATGTTCCTCTGCGGCGACCTGGGAGATAATAAAATCGTAAATCCTTATCTCGTTGCTTTGATCTATGCAGGCGACCAGAATGATGCAAAACAAATGATTACTGAATGGCTGCAGGACGGCTATTTTGTAATTCTTGACCGTTATGTTTATTCAAACATTGCTTTTCAGTGTGCGAAATTTGAATCACCTGAAGAAAAGAAAAAATTAAAAGACTGGATTTTAAATCTTGAATATGATTATTATAAAATCCCAAAGCCAGACCTGAATATATTTCTTGATGTTCCATTTGAGTTCACAGCAAATAAGCTTTCAGGCAAACGAGCTGGCGATGACCGGGATTACCTTCACGGGAAAAAAGACATACATGAAGAAGACTTAGATTTTCAGAAAAGAGTAAGAGAAGTTTATCTTTCCGCGGTTAACGACGACAAGCATTTCAGGCGAATAGACTGCAGCCGCGATGCGAAATCAATACTTAGCCCAGAGGAGATTTTTGACAGGATCATTGACTTGCTCAAAGCAGAGAAGATACTGCAGGATGATTGATACCAACAATTCTTAATACATTTTTTTTTTCGGAAAATTTTTATTTATTTCACAGAAATATAAAATTTATACCTATGAAAACATTATCCATAAACATTGCCTTATTCCTTTTGATCGTATTCACGGGGAATATTTTTGCACAAAATATTTCACAGAAACCTGCAGGCTATTTATCAAAACTGAGACAGATTGCTGCCTTCAAAGACGATCCTGACTGGATCACCATAAAACCCGGAAAAAATATCAATGCAAAACAAATCTTTGAATTTCAAAAAGACGCTTTCGGGCTTGGAAAAGACGATAAAATGATTCTTGTCAGAACCGAAAAGGATAAATTAGGTTATAATCATTACCGGTTTCAGCAGCATTACAAAGGCGTTCCTGTTGACGGCGCTGTGTATCTTGTACATGAAAAAAACGGCAGGGCAGTTAAAGCAAACGGGAAGCCGGTGCGTAATCTTGATATTTCGTCTATCCCCCTGATTTTACCCCAGGATGCAGTGAATAAAGCCATTTCTTTTGTTGATGCTTCAAAATATATGTGGGAAGATAAAGTATCAGAAACCATGCTTAAAAAAATTAAAAGCGACAATGCGGCAACTTATTATCCAACGGCTGAACTCGTATATTTTGATAAAAAGTTTTCGCAGGATAACAAAGCATACAAATTAGCTTATAAAACCGAGGTGTATTCAGAAATTCCGTTAAAACGCCTGTTCATCTATATTGACGCGCAAACCGGCGAAGCGCTCCACACTATTAATATGATTCAGACTACCGACAAAAATGTGATTGCTCCAACAAGATACAACGGACAGCAACCGATGGTGATCGACTCCTTAGGTACGAACAGTTACCGTCTACGCGAAACGGGAAGGGGCGGCGGTATTCAGACCTACGACCTTCACAACACCATGACTTATAATTTTGCCACAGATATAACAGATACCGATACAGTTTTCGATACAGATCTTGTAGCAAATAATGCGCACTGGTCTGCCGAACAAACTTATGATTATTTTTTCCAGGAACATGGAAGAAACAGTTATAACGATAACGGTGGAATATTATTGAGTTACGTCCATTACGGATCAAACGTAGCAAATGCCCAGTGGGACGGAACCCGTATGTCGTATGGCGACGGCAACGGAACCTCGATGACGGAATTTACCACTGTTGATATTTGCGGGCATGAAATCACGCATGGCGTTACTCAATATTCTGCAAACCTTGTTTACCAGGATGAGCCCGGCGCCATGAACGAGGGATTCAGCGATATTTACGGAACCTGCATAGAATTTTTTGCCGATGCAACGCCTAATTGGGATATGGGCGAAGACATAGGTACGCCCATCCGTTCCATGTCAAATCCGAAACTGTATCAGCAGCCCAATACCTATCACGGCCAATACTGGGATCCGGATCCTAATAATTTCGACAACGGCGGAGTGCATACCAACAGCGGAGTTCTGAATTATTGGTTTTATCTTCTTTGCGCAGGCGGATCGGGTACAAACGACAACAACTATTCCTACCAGGTCGCTGCGCTGGGTATGGATACTGCAGCGGCCATTGCCTATCGTATGCTCACAGCCTACCTGACAGAAACTTCACAATACAGCGATGCCTACCAGGCCGGATTAAATGCCGCATCTGATCTTTACGGGCACTGTTCCCCTGCCGTACAAGAGGTGGCAAATGCATTTGCAGCAGTAGGTATAGGATACCCTATCAGCAACGACAAAGTTTATATTACGGATATTTTTTCGCCTGTAACAAAATGCGGCCTCGCTAACGAAGACCTGAAAGTAAAACTATTGTTCAACGGTTGCGATACGAACCTGCAGGCGGGAGATACACTGATTCTTGCTTACAACCTTGATGGCGGATCGCTGAGCTATGATACGCTTGTCCTGTCTGCCAACTGGAATGGCGGAGATACGTTGAATTATACGGTTTCAAATCCGATTAACGCTTCTGTGGTCGGACAGCATACGGTTAATGTATGGGTTAAACTCCTCACGGATTCTGCAACTGCTTTTAACGACAGCTTGAAAAATTATACTTTCGAAAACCTGCTGCAACAGAATATTGATTTCGGCATGACAAAAATCACATCACCGGTTTCAGGATGCGGTCTTGATATAAATGAAATTGTCAAAGTGAAATTTCTTTTCTTCGGTTGTGATTCCTTTCCTGCAGGAGATACCATAGCGCTTGCATATAGTGCAAACGATGGCGGCGCTGTTTACGAAAATTATGTTCCGCAATCTGCCATACATCCGGGCGACACCATCGCATACACCTTCGCAACGCCTGTTGACCTGTCTGGCCTTCATGGAACATTTCATATGGATGCATGGACGCATTATTACAATGACACGCTTACTGTCAATGATGCTATCACACGTACACTTACCAACCCAATCTCTCTGAGAGACGATACGGTTACATTCGATTTGCTGGCATCCAGTAATTATTTTTATATAAATACAACACAGTTTTCTCATGCTTTTACTTCTGTTGCAGCGCATCACACAGGGCCTAAGGGTTTACAGATGACAGGAGGAAATCCCATGTTGTATATAGACCAGTTGCAGTTCCCTGATGGAATGAATACATGGACTGTTAACGAGTTCCTTTCTGCGAAAGCAAACTTTTGCATGGATGCAACCGGTTGGAATAATGCAATTCTCAAATTCGACCTGAAACAAACGCATGGCGGAAATTTATACAGTCAATTTTTGGATACCACCTACGACTTTACAAAAGCCAGCAATATGAGGCTGCTTGTAAATGGTCAGCAAATTGGAAATACTTATAATCCGACAACTGCAGGTTCCGACCCATGGGTTACCTATACGATTAACCTTGATCAATATGCAGGAACGCAATTCGTAATCACTTTTGAAACCAGGAACATTGGAAAAGATACTACCTATATTATTCCGTATAAACTCGACAATGCGTATATTGATAATGTGGTATTTTACCACTGTATTCCTCCTGTAGCATCGTATTCATGGCAGACGACAAATCTGTCGGCACAATTTACTAACCAGTCGCAGAATGCTGTTTCCTATTCTTGGAATTTTGGCGATGGAGCCACTTCGTCGGTGCAGAATCCGCAGCATACCTATAGCGATACCGGAACATATATTGTAAAACTATATGTTATGAATGAATGCGGTACAGACTCATCCCTGCAAACGGTTCATGTTACATGCAACTTTGCTGATGCGGCTTTTTCGTGGCAGGCAACGTATCTTTCCGTGACTTTTACCAATCAGTCGCAGAATGCAACATCCTGTTTATGGTATTTCGGAGACGGCGATACTTCATCATTACAAAACCCGCAGCATCTTTACAATGCTACAGGTAACTATACCGTAAAATTATATGCAACGAACAGTTGCGGAACCGACTCTTCGATAATAACCATACAAATTGCATCCGGCATTTTTGATGAAGATGTGTATAATGTTCAGGTATTTCCGAATCCTGCAAAAAATAAGATATACCTTGATTTCAGCGGAAGTTCTGTTAATCAATCCATCTTGATCCGGTTTGTTGACATCACGGGAAGAGAAATTGTAAATAAAAGAAACCAGACTCACGGCCTGGTAGAATTCTCTGTCGGGAATATTTCTTCAGGGATGTATATTCTGGAAATTTCCGGCGCTGCAGGAACGCAGCGAATTCGTATTGAAATTGAGTAAATTGTATAAAATATTTTTAAATTTATGGAATCACATCTTAAAGTTTTATCCGTTGATGCCGGCAGTTCATTTTATAAAATCAGCAGGTATCCCATAGGCGAATATTTCGGGCCGGTAGACCTGGGATACCATTTATCTGCAAAACATAACAGTCTGAATATCGGCGCCGGGCTTCTCGGCGGATCCATATTTCCCGGATCAAACCGGTTGATATTTACAGGATTTTCTCCCTGCTGGGGCGGTTATTATATTTCATCCATGGGCGGAGCAGCCCTAGTTTTTGACAACCTGGGCATAAACATGCTTTCATTGGTAGGCAAGGCGGGAAGCCCGTCGGTTATGTATCTAAACAGAACGCATGGCGAAGAGATCGAAGTCGAGATTCATCCTGTTGACATAAAATCCATTTGGAAAGAAGGAAGAGGAGGTTTTTACTCTGTTCTTGATTATACGCTGGAACGATTTTTACAAAATTATAAAAATGATCCGCGCGTGCTTGCTGTCGGCCCTTCAGCTATGACTACCGATTTTGGGGCCATCGGATCGGTTCCTGTAAAACACGGGAAAAATACCTTTGTGGATACCTGGGCTGGCCGCGGCGGTTTTGGCTCCAAAATGCTCCAGGAACACGGTATCTGCGCTATTATTTATGGAGGCACTTATATTCACGAAGACTTCAGGGACAGGAAAGTTGCCGATTCGTGGTTCGAACAGAAATACAATAAAAAATTAGCTGTGGAAGATATTGAATCAACAACAAAATACCGCTACGATCCGCATTTTAATACAGGCGGCACGCTGGGAGTCAACTATGCAACCATCGGCGGAAGATTAATGGCTTTCAACTACCGCAGCATTTTCATGGATGAAGCGGAAAGAGTGGAAATACACGAAAAATTCATTAAGGAGCATTACCTGAAACAGTTCAATGAAGAAACCATTGACAAGAAACAACAGGCCAACTGCGGAGAACCTTGCGCCGCTGTTTGTAAAAAAATGAACGAAGAATTCAAAAAAGATTATGAACCCTACCAGACCATGGGGCCGCTTTGCGGGATCTTTGACATGCGGGCTGCAGAAAAACTGAACCACCGCGCAGACATGTACGGATTTGATGCCATATCCGTTGGAGGCGTCCTTTCATGGATCATGGAATGTATGGATGAAAAACTGCTTACTCCTGAAGAGTTAGGCGTATCGGCATTACCGAAATTTTCTTATAAAGAATTTGATATTGTTGATGATTCCATGCATAATGCCGATCTCGGAGTTGCTTTACTTGACAATATCATACAACAAAAAGGAACCCTGAACCTTATTCATGGTCCGCGTCAACTGGCGCATGATCTTGCACGGAGCAAAGACAAAAAAATCATGGATAAATTTGTCTTTAACGCGTATGCGCGCCGCGGATGGATGGTGCCTAACCAGTATTGGGTAGCCGGGGCATTATCGCCAATGTCTGTCATGGGAAAATATTATATGCACTATGGAAATGATTTTGTTCCACCCAGGAAACTCGGGCAGAAAAATGCCGAACGGATGATTAAGGAATTAATTTTAGATAACCTTGGATTCTGCCGTTTTCACAGGGGCTGGGCCGAAGAAATGCTTCCCGATATCATCGAATCCATTTATGGCGCAGGAATGAAAGACAAACTCCTTAAGTGCACGCGTAAAATTGCAAGCCGCATCAACAGCAGAAATTCATCCGTGTGCTGGGAGTCTGAACGAAATATTGATTATGTTTTTACATTCCTTAAAAGAAAACAGGCGGTTGAAAATTGCACAGACCCGGAATTACTGAAATGGATCGAATACTTTGAAAAAGATAAACATGCCGCAGCTCTCGATTTCTGGTATGATATTCATAAAGGCGCCCACGAGACGCTGAGAGAATTCTGATGAATAAAAACAACAAAGCCCGCATAAACGGGCTTTGTTGTTTTTTTATTTATTGCTTAATAAACCTTCGCGTCTGAATATTTCCTGTATTATCCGTAACTGAGATCAGGTACACTCCCGGAACAAATTCCGAAGTAATAATACGAATTTTATTTTTGAAATTATTCTCAACAGATTTTACCTGCAATCCCAGAACATTTGAAACGCTAATCTTTGATATATTCATGGTATTATCCAAGTTCAATTCATTCTTAACCGGGTTCGGATACATCTTCAATTCAGAAGAAGCGCCCTTCCAATCCGAACTGCTGACAAAATCAATCAATACATCATCTATACCAACATTTCCACTTGTTTTCTGGGTATAAACAAACTTTATATACCTTGAAGCAGCGTTCGGAACGGCTGAAAAATGCTGGAAAGTATTGGTAAGTGGATTTACAGTAGAAGTATGTGTCATAAGTGTTGTATAAGCGCTACCATCCGTTGATTCCATTACATCAAACTGATAGGGCGCTACAAGAGAATTTCCTTTGAGATAATAATCAACCAGATTGGCAGGCGATGAATAATATACGAAGAAATAATCGTCCTGTGTGTCAAATTTTCCGGCATTCGGAGCTAAATTATAATATCCTGAATTAGTATACAGATTTAATCCAAAATTATACCAGCCTGCGGGATATACAGAAGCGCTATCCCATGCGTAACTTGTGGGAATGGATGCAGCTTCAACAACAACATTAAAGAGATTGCTGGTATCTGCAAGAAGCCCTGTAGTTGCGGCCCTGATGCGTACTCCCTGTTCTGCCGCATTATAAGTAATATTGGAAATAGTCACTGATGATAAACCGGCAGGAATGGTATCATAAAGCAGTCCGCCCAATACTCCGGTTCCGGAAACTAATGATAAAGTTACAACCTTATTTGCAGTAACAGGAACCGGGTTATTATTAATATCCTGAGATTCTACAACAACATCAAAGGGCGCAAGCAGAACCGGATCAACTCCTCCGTTAATTGAAACGATCGCTAATTTTACAGCAACCGACAGAACATTAAAGGGAGCGCTCAGGCCGCTTGCCAGCAAATCATCAACATCAGATGCTCTCAGCACAACTCCGGTTTCAGCAACATTGTAAATAATATTACTTATAATAACCGAACTGGTTCCTGCTGCAATAGTACCTGTAACCGTTCCAGAAAGAGCGCCGGTTCCTGTGGCAACACTAAGCTGAACGCTGATGGCAGAAGTTGCAGCGGCAGCATTATTATTTGCATCGAGAGATTCTACAACAACGCTGAAAGCATTATTCACATATACATCCGCTCCGCTGTTTACCGAAGTAATGGCAAGCTTCACCGGAGGCATAAGTACATTGAACAAAACGCTGGTATCTGCAATCAAAAAAGCGGCATCATCCGCGGCAATTATACTAACGTTATTTTCTGCGATATCATACATGATACCGGATATGACAACCTGGTATGTTCCTGCAGAAATAGTTCCCGCAAGCGTGCCGCTCAGATTACCCGTTCCTGCATACCGGGTTAATGTGACATTTGTATTTGAAAGCACATTCGAAGAATTGCCCAAGGAATCAACAGCAGTAACTGTTACATTAAACGGTAATCCATGGTAAACATTCGCGCCGCCGTTAACAGACGTGACTACTAATTTAACGGGATTAAGAATAATACAGTTTGTGAGCGGAGCATCCGTGCCGGCTATCTGCAAAGCGGCAATACCTGAAGAAGGATTCACAGTATTAATCGCACCGGTTGTCCATATACCATCTGCATCAACAGCGCAACCGACAAGCGAAGCATCTATAATCGATCTCTGCTCTATCCTGCGGATACCGCCTGGTAATATATTCGGAATGATCACACCCCAGAATCCATTGGTTGATTCATTCGTACTGTAAAAGCCGGGATAAGTTGTCTGCAACGGAGCGCCATCCGGTTCAATCACCGCACAGGAAAGCGGCCTGCCATTACCCGCTTCGTTATCGAACACAAGCGCAAAATTTTTTGGCATTCCCTGCGAAATACTCCATAAGCCGGTTCCTGCATTAGTTGTGCCAGTACTGTAATTGATTACCTTCATTGTTGATGCTGAAGTGAAAACATGATCAACCGTAGAACCATCATTGCCATCATTAATAAATAACTTAATATACAAATTATTTCCCGGAGTGAACCGGCCATTGGCAGAAGGTTCAACCATATACCATCCGGAATAGGAACCGTTTGCATCCGTAACAAATGTTGCATACGATCCGGCTGTTGATAAGCTGGGATTATTATACCTTACAAAATTTCCCGACTGAGCAACCCCGATCATAACACCGGCAACTAAGGAAGTACTTTCCGAAGTTGCAGAAGTATCAACCCTGTCTATATAGCGATAGGTCGCATTAGGCAATAAATTAGATAACGTTACATAAAATGTAAACGGAGTACGGTTATTATTCGTACCATTCATGCCCTGCATATATTGCGGAATATAAACTTCTGTCATCATCGGCGGGCTGGTGATAACAATATCAGCGCTGGTATCTGGATCCAAAACACCGGATTCTGCAAACAATTTATATGTGCCCGCTGTGTTAAATGCAATATCATTAAAAGCAGCGACTCCATTAACGGCAGTTTTTGTGAGTGTTCCGGAAATTGTACCGGGCCCGGAAAAAATACTTACTGTCACATCACCATGGAATGATGCATCCAACAGGCCGGAAGCCAGCCTTGCTTCAACATTGAAAGAAGCGATGGCAATATTTGCAGTGCCGGTTGTCGGGACCGTTCCAAAGAGAAGATGGTTAGCAATATCTTTTACCAGAAACAGTGAAGATGTGTCTGCGGTTAATGTATCGCCCGCCGTTCTGTGAACAGCGACATTAATACTTTCGGCAACATCATACGTGAGGTTTGAAATAGTCACTGTATTGGAACCTGCAGGGATGCTGGCAGTGAGCGTTCCGCCTAAAATTCCTGATCCGGTGATAAGAGATAATGCGATATCCGTATTATTTGTAACATTGATAGGCGAATTATTAATATCATGTGATTCTACCGTTATGCTGAAAGGCGTGTTCTTATATACATTGGCGCCTCCGTTGATCGAGGTTACAGCTAATTTGGTCGCAACGAGAACCGTACTGGAAATAATAATATCGTGGCTTGTATCCGGAAGCAGGGATAATGCCGTTGCTTCGATCTTAAAAGTATCTGCGGCATCAAACTGAATATCATTAAATATAGCAATTCCAGAAACAGACGATTTAACCAGCGTTCCAAGAAGCGTGCCGGCGCCGCTGACTTTTGCAATGGTTATATCTCCTGTAAAATTATTATCAACGGTATTATCGGCACGCCTTGCTTCAACCTGGAATTGCGGGAGTATAATATCAGGCATTCCCGCAACCGGAACATTAACCAATGCAAGTTTTGTTGCTATGCCCAATACATTAAAAGGAGCGCTGGTATCCGCTTCCAATACGTCTCCGCTAATCCTTGAAGCTTCGATTTTAACGCCTGTTTCAGCAGTGTTATAAGCGACGCCTGAAATAGTAAGCGTGTGGGTATTTGCCAGCAGAGTTCCTGTAACCGTGCCGCCCAGCGCACCCGCACCGGCTACGACAGAAAGCTGTATATCCGTATTCTGGGAAACCGATGATAAATTATTGTCAGCATCCACCGAGCGGATAACAACATCAAAGGGAGAATCAACAACCGGATTGGTTCCGCCATTCACTGAAAGAACGGCAAGTTTCACAGGGGTTGTTTTTTTAGCGATCGTAACATCATCAATAGCTATATTTCCGCCAACTTTAGTTGTATAAACGAACTTTACAAATCTTGATGCTACCGATGCAGGAACAGAAAATCTGATAACGGATGAATTTGATATGGAATTTAAAGAACTTGTATGAGATTTTAAAGAAGTATAAGTTATACCATCCGCAGATTCCTGCAGGTCGAACTGGTATGAACCGCTCAATGAATTACCCTTCAGGTAGTAAATTACAGAGTCGGCATCAGAATCATAATTCACAAAAAAATAATCTCCCTGGTTATCGAATTTGCCGGAATTAGGCGCTATATTCCCCGTTGTGTAATAACTCATACCTGAAGCATACCAGCCGACAGGATATGCTGTTGCAGTGTCCCATGCATACGTGGTTGGAAGGCTTGCGGCTATACTAATAACATTAAAAACATCGCTGGTATCTGCGGTCAATCCTGTTGTTGCGGCTCTGATCTTTAGCCCGTTTTCCGGAAAGTCGTAAGATAAATTTGAAAAAGTTACCGTATGGGTTCCTGAAGTAATGACGCTGATGAGCGTTCCGCTTAGAGTTCCAGTTACGCCGTTAAGGATCGTGAGATTTACAGATTTATCGCTTGTTACATTAGCAGCATGGCCGGCATTATCCATGGATTCTACCACTACATCGAAAGCCGCGTTCACATAAGGATTTACACCGCCATTGACCGATGTTACAATGAGCCTGGCAGGTACCGGATCTGTAATCACAATATTTCCGCTGGTGTCAGATGTCAACGAACCGGATGTTGTAGCAATAGTATATATACCGGCTGCATCGAACTGTATATCATCAAAAGTTGCGACTCCTTTAACCGCAGCCTTTACAGCAGTTCCGGAAAGAGTACCTGTTCCGCTTGCTTTAGCAACGGTTATATCGGCAATATAATTTGTATCAACGCTGTTGTTGATCCTTCTGGCTTCCACTGTAAATGTTGATAAATTAACAGAAGTTAACCCGGTTGACGGAACATTAACAAAAACAAGATGCGTAACCGGAGGATCTGAGATTACGATGTCGGAACCGGTTGCCTGTGTGAGCGTACCTGAAGTTGCATTGATAACATATGTATCTGCAGAACCGAACTGAATATCGTTGAATGCAGCAACGCCTGAGGTTGCAGTTTTTGAAAGCGTTCCTGATATAGCGCCTGTTCCGCTAACTTTAGCAACGGTAATAGCGCCTGAATAATTTAAATCAAGAGAATTATCAGCTCTTCTTGCTTCCACCGTAAATGAAGTGATATTTGTTGCCGTATAACCTGTAGCCGGTACATTTACAAATACAAGTTGGGTTGCCGTATCTAAAACTGTAAATGCAGCGCTTGTTCCTGCTGTAAGAGTATCGCCTGCATTTCTTGTAGCGGTAACACTCACTCCGGCTTCTGCCACACTGTATTTAATTCCTGAAACAGTAGCGGAATTTGAACCTGCATTAATTGTACCGCTGATGGTTCCTGACAACGTACCGGAACCCGTGGCAACGGTTAAATCGAACGAAGTATTTGCCGTTACATTTCCCGGGAAATTGCCTGCATCCTGCGCCTGAACGATAATGCCGAAAGGAGTATTTACAACCGGATTGTTTCCCCCATTAATTGCAGTAACAGCAAGTTTTACAGGTATTACACTTTCGTCTAATGTGATTCCTGTTACAATATCTCCGAGAACTGAAGTTGTTGTTAAGGCAACTGCAGAACCTGTACGGGCAGTAGTCCAGTTTAAATAATTGAGATCATACGTTCCTGTTAATCTTATAAAACTTCCGCTGGTAGCATCGTTGAACAGGTAAGTATTTGTTCCGTTTCCAAAAGTACCCTGTGAATTGCTATACCTGTCGTTGGTCGGTAAAGCATATCCTCCGGTAGGAGGTTTTGCATTCCCTACCGCTGTTCCGTAAAATAGGGCATCAACCGGAACTGTTGTTGAAGTTAATGCAGAAGTCAGACCGGAAAAAACGGCAATGCCGTCGGCGCTTGTTCCACCGTTTCCAAAAACTCCGGAAGCGCTCGAATTAATACTTCCAAAACCATCCCCGGCTGTGGTAACATTATTAATGGTTTTAATCCAATTGGCCGACGATATATCCGTGCTTCCGTAACCGGCTATTTTTTTTCTTATACCGCCGACATAGAAAACTTCACCTTTTACAACACTTCCGGAGGTGAGGTTATACCCATAGGTAATCGTGCTTCCGTTAATCCATCCATTCGCTGTTGCAATACCATTATTACAAACAACCACCGAATAATTGCTTACAGAAAAATCAATATTCTGGGTTGCTATTAACTGTACGTATTCATAAGATGAATCCGTTCCTGCGGGGTTTGCAAAAAACCCGGAAATGAGAATCTGTGCGTGACTTAACTGGCAGTAAACCAAAAATAAAATCAGAAATAAACTACAATACTTTTTCATATAATATATTTTAAATTAATTTCCAAAAGGAACTGCGAATATAACGAAAAGTTTCTGAAGAGGAAACAGGAAGAAGTATGATTTTATTCACAATAATTTCACAGTATTTATATTCGTTAAATTTTTATCCCCATCACTGTAATATCATCTATCTGGTCATTCTCGCCTTTCCAGTTTTCAATGATTTTATCGAGGGTTTCTTTTTGTTCATGCATATGCAAATGTGCGATTTGCAGCAAGGATTCTTTAAATCTTTTTGGTAAAAATTTTCTGTGATTTTCACCTCCGAACTGATCTATATAACCATCTGAAAAAATATACAATCTATCGCCTTTGTTAATTTTTATTATGTTATTTTTAAAGGGGTGCATTTCCTGGTATATACCTACCGGCATTTTGTCGGCCTTGATTTCCGTTATTTCATTTTTTTCAGCAGGAATTATATATAGGGGATTGTTGGCTCCGGAATATTCAAGCATTGAAGTCTCAGTATTTAATGCAATGAATGCTATATCCATGCCATCCTGTTGTTCGCCTTCAATACCCTTTTGCTGTAATGAGTGAATTACATATTGTCGAAGTTCATTTAATACATGACTTGCAGATTGTATTTCATCTTTTGCAATAATTTCATTTAAAAATGAAATCCCCAACATGCTCATAAAAGCTCCTGGCACACCGTGTCCTGTGCAATCTGCGACTGTAACGAGAAGCCAGTTTTTACGCTTTTCAACAAAATAAAAGTCACCGCTTACAATGTCTCTTGGTTTAAAAAGAATAAAAAACTCACCCTGAATTTTTTCTTTAATATATTGCTCACGGGGCAGCACCGCGTTTTGTATTCTTTCTGCATAACGGATGCTGTCTGTTAAATCTTCGTGTATATTCTCGATATGTTCTTTTTGTTTTTCGATTTCTTTCTTTTGATTTTCAAGTAAAATATTTGCTTTTCTCTTTTCTCTGTAACTTCGTAATATCACAACTGCCAATAATAACATTAAAACAAAACCGCCTATAAAAGCATATTTTTGGAACTTCTGACTTCTGACTTCTATTTTCTGTAATTCTTTGTCTTTATTCAGAAGTTCTATTTCTTTTTGTTTCTTTTCATTCTGATATTTGGCTTCCACTTCGGTGATTTGTTTTGTTTTTTCCGCATTATAAATACTATCGTTGATTCTTTTATACTGAACATGATAAATAAAAGCATTTTTATAATCACCTTGTTTAGAATATAACTCAAAAAGAACCTCCAATGCGTTATTTTGCAGTTCAATATTTTTAATGCTTTTTGCAACATCAAGCCCACGGCTGCAATATTCTATACCTTTTGAATATTCTTTTTTCAGATTGTAATATGCACCAATGTTTATCAGAGAAAAAGCCTGACTATTATTGTCCCCGATTAAGGCTGATATAACAAGAGCTTTTTGAAAGTAGCCAAAACTTTCATCCTGCTTATTGCAGTTTACCAAAGTTGCCCCGATATTTACAAGACAAGTGGAAACAGCTTTTTTATCTTTTGATTTTTCCAGTATTTTCAACGCTTTTTTAAAATTTTCTAAAGCCTCTTTATATTGTTTCATGTTGCTGAGTATGCTGCCAATATTATTCAGGCAGTATGCCGTATTTTTTTTATCATCAAGTGATTCGTATATAGATAAAGATTTTTTCAGGTAATCAATAGCCTGCGGAAAATTTTTCTGCGTTTCATGCAGCTTGCCAATGTTCATATAACAACCTGCAATGCCGGATTGGTCGTTTATACTTTCCCGAATCCGTAAAGACTTCTGAAAATACTGAATAGCCAGAGAATAATCGCCAGCGCCGGAGTATAAATCACCAATATTATTAAGGCATTTGGTTATTAATTTCGGCTAAGTTCTAATTTAAACAGCAAATTATTATATTTGCGGAATGAAACAACATTCCGAAATATTAGAACAGTTCCGACGACTGGATGGCAATGACCAGGAAAAATTGCTTATACAATTACAACAAGAGTTTGAAAG
>JACREX010000192.1 GCA_016212695.1 Bacteroidia bacterium | reverse complement strand
TTCAATTTTTTTGGTATCATTTTAAAATCCGATAATTATTTTCGAATTTACAAAGTTAATATTTTTCAAATAACTGCTGTATCTGAGTTTTAGGAATGTTATTCAGAAATTTAAATCTTATTTGAGGTCAGTTATTCTGAGTTTACAATTTCGTAAGATATAGCAATGCTTTCTCCGGTGTACTCATGGGTCACGTTGCTAATCTGAGCTTTCCCTGATGAGTATTGAGCAAAAATATTGTTACAATATAATATTGGAATAAGGAGATAAATCAGGAGGTATATTTTTTTCATAAGGAATTGGATTTTTAACAAAAGTAAGAATAATAATTCAAATAATAAAAAGAATCAGAGGAGCGAAAAGTTAACTTATTTGCTTTTGTTTTCCTGCCAGAATTCGGTATAATGAAAAAAACCAGAACTTCAGGGAAGCTGATATTACAGGGAGTGGAAAACAATGTATTCGAAAACGCAGATATAATATATTGCCAGGCAGACGTTCATTATTATAGTAATATAAAATAAACTGTGGAGAGTGTAAACAAGAATTTTTTTTCTATTTTTGTTCAAAAAAAATATGTTAAAAACAATACCATATATCAGGCATCTTGAAAATAAATTTTTTTTTCTTATAGCAGGACCCTGCGTTGTAGAAACAGAAAAGATCACTTTTCTGACTGCCGAAATCATTCAAAAAATTACTGATAAGCTGAAAATTCCTTTTATCTTCAAGGCTTCTTACCGCAAGGCAAACCGTTCGAGCAGCCGGTCATTTTCCGGTATCGGCGATGAAAAAGCATTGAAGATTTTATATAAAATCCGTGAAACATTAAAAGTACCTGTGGTTACGGATATTCATTCTGCAGACGAAGCAAAGATGGCTGCTCAGTATGCGGATATTCTCCAGATACCGGCTTTTTTATGCAGGCAGACCGACATTCTTCATGCAGCAGGCAAAACAAAAAAAATCGTTAATATCAAAAAAGGACAATTTCTTTCGCCCGAATCCATGAAATTTGCCGCTGCCAAAGTGCTTGAAACCGGCAATAAAAAAATCATGCTCACCGAACGAGGAACAACCTTCGGATACCATGATCTGATCGTAGATTTCAGGGGAATTCCTATCATGCAAAAAACAGGATTTCCGGTTATCCTCGATGTAACCCATTCTTTGCAGCAACCCAATCAAAACACAGGCGCCACAGGCGGTTTGCCCGAAATGATTGAAACGCTTGCCCGCGCAGGTGTATCAGTAGGGGTTGACGGCTTATTTATAGAAACCCATCCTGATCCTGCCAACGCAAAATCAGACGGGGCAAATATGCTGCACCTTAAAAACCTTGAGGGTTTATTAGAAAAATTAGTGAAAATAAAAAAGGCTATTTCTCAAATATAATCACAGCTTCGTTAAGAGGTCCGTCAAAAGCGTATTCTGCAATATATTCATTGCATCCGGTAAAAGATGTCTTAACGGTATTTTTTCCGGGCTTCAGGCTGATTGTCGCTTTTCCGAACAAATCGGTTGCTCCGATAGTTTCTCCGTTTAAAAATACCTTTGCGCCCTGGGCCTTGTCCATTTCAGCCACATCGTAATCCTTGTATCCGCCCTTGTGTCCTTCAGGTTTCAGTCGTGGTGGGGAATAGTAACCATCGCCGTCATAATCGTTGTAAGCATAATCGAAAAAGAAGGTCCTTACTTCGATCAGGTTATTTTCAGCAGGGCTCAGTATCATCCCGAATTTATATTTTTTCCGTTCATCGAAAAGGTCGTACCATTCGTCTTCCGATCCGCCCTCCTTCAGGATTTCGCTTTTCAGGGGCATATGTTCGCTTTCTGTAATATCCGGAAAATTCCGGAATGAAACAGGCGAAATGTCAACCAAAACATTAGTTACAGAGTACCTGTCGTTTTCTGTTACTTGCAAAAGATGCGGATAATTATGGTCGCCTTTTCCCCACCAGTTATATTGAATGGTCCCTTTGTAAGCTTCCGTATTTTCTGTTTTACGGAATTTGAAAAAAGTGGAACCGGCTTTGTCAACATCTTTGAACATGATTGTATCATAACTGTCTTCCAGGTTGTCTATCATTTCAAACCCGATGCTTTCGGTGGCAGTATTATCAGCAAGGTACTCAGTCATACATCTGCGAACCTTGTATTTTCCGAAAATATCCAATTCAAAAAAGAAATTATGACCGATGGAATATTGGGGTTGCATAATTTTGGTTTTTGTTTTGGAAATGGACGTAACTTTGACTTCGCCTGTCTCAAGAGAATAGGTAAACTGATCTCCGTTTTCTAAGTAATGCAGGATGATATTTTTTGCAGAATAATTTCCTTCTGCAGGTTTTCCGTGAGTGATTACAGCTTTTGAAACATCAACAAGCAAAGCGTCTAAAGCGCCGCATACTTCACCGGTTCCGTCAGGTCTTATTACGATAGCAGTATCTTCATCAGCGCCCAGCCCGATTTTATTTTTTCCGGTGGTTACTTTCCGGTGAAGACAGGCCGTAACGAGGCGTCCTATCCGGCCCCGTATTACAAAATGAGTGTCTGTTATAAAAGTTCTGTCGAGTATTCCGAAACCGTGGCCCAGCCATATGCGTGTATCTGTAAGCTTATTAAATGGGGTATATTCATCTTCGTAATGCATCACATCCACATCCTCTTGCACCACGCCTTGTGTGGCAGCTCCATAACTACCTCCTCCCATCATCATAATATGCGACAGAACAGCGCCGCCGGCGCTTGTTCCTGCAATAACCCCTCCTCGTTCTTCATAAATTTCACGGATCATAGCCAATACAGGAGAATCACTTCCATCGTCATATTTAAGGCATTCAATATACCTGGCTTGGTTTCCGCCCGTAAGGAAAACAGCATTGTATCCACCGTCACGAAGTTTTTCAGCAATCTTTTTATCATGCCCGTTATTGAGCCAGTCGTGTTCATCCAGGGTTGGAAACGATGATTCATCGGACAAAGGTGTACTAGGATCGTTCTGCGAGTGGTCTGTTTTGAATTCATCATCTTTGTATGCCAGTGGCAGAATCCAGAAATTACTTTCATCTTTCAGGCTGCTGAAATCTCTTTTCCCGTTCACTAAGGGAACTTTTTCGGGGTCAATGTTCAGGCCGGTAAGGTCATGAAAACGGGTTTCACGGTCAATACCTGAAGCATAGGGTTCACTGGATGAAGCGGGAATAAAAACAATCTTCGTAGAGTTAATCCCACCGGCCAGTTCTACAAATTTCTGATGGAGTTCCTTGCAGTGTTCAGCTCCCCCTATCACCATCACACTGCCTTTTACAGGCGCTGGTTTGTTCAGTTGAAAAGTATGTTCCGCCATTTCGGAGCACTTGTCTCCTATCACAGTGATTGCTTTTACAGTGCAACTTTTACGAATTGCTATTTCTTCATAAAATTTTCTATTGGGATACTTCCCATCAAGGCTGTAATATATTTCCGCTTCGTTTTGTGTTTTGCTGAGATCAAGGAACTCGGTTCTGTCATAAGTACCGCTCTGCAGGCTGAATGCCGGAGGCGGAATTTGTTTATTAACTGTTAAATTCTGCATGGTTTAAAAATTATTATCATAAAACGGGATAAATATGTACATTTTGTAATCGGTGTTCGGTAATCGGTATTCGGTAGTTTTCTCTTGATTACTGATTACCGATTACTGATTACCGTTTACCGAATTGCCGACCATCAAATATAAAAATATTATTCAGTTCTCAATTATGCTGTATAATATTATTGAATGCAAAATAGGTATTTTATTACATTTCACGATTTACGATTTTTTCGAACACTTCGACACATTTCGGACAGGCTCAATGTTCAGATCAGTGTCCGAAAAAAATTTTCCATCACAAACTTGTTTATATTTATTAATAAATGTATCTTTATGATTCTATATATTAATACTTTTCAATTATGGCTACTACACAATCCAATCCTTTCTCGTTGTCAAAAGGCAATCTTCTGCCCAAGGAAGAAACGCTCGAAGTGGGCAAAAAGCGCAAACAACTCACCATAGGAGTTCCCAAAGAAATATTAAAAGATGAGAACCGCATGGCATTAACGCCGCTTAATGTAGAGCTGTTAGTAAACAACGGGCACAGAGTTCTGATAGAAAGCAACGCCGGAAAAACTGCTAATTTCGACGACAGTATTTTCAGTGAACACGGCGGCGAAATAACACAGAACCGCGCAGAAATTTTCAAGGCAGATGTGATCATAAAGGTGGCGCCTCTTAATTTTGAAGAGATTGATATGACAGAGGGCAACCAGATCATCTTTTCATCGCTGCATGCCGCATTTCAGACAGAAGAGTATATCCGTAAACTCATTCAGAAAAGAGTCACTGCCCTGGCGTTCGAATACCTGAAAGACGATAACGGACACTTCCCCATAGTGCGTTACATGAGCGAGATTGCCGGCAGTTCTTCCATACTGATAGCGGCAGAACATCTGAACACGGTACATGAAGGGAAAGGCGAAATGCTGGGAGGATTAACGGGAATCACACCTTCGGAGATTGTTATCATTGGCGCCGGAACTGCAGGAGAATTTGCTACAAGGACAGCGATCGGGCTGGGAGCTATTGTTAAAGTTTTTGATGATTCCGTTTTTCGTTTAAGAAGACTGCAGAACAACATCGGAAGAAATATCTTCACTTCTATTTTACAGCCCATGGTATTAAAAAATGCAATTCGTACCGCCGATGTGGTGATAGGCGCCATCAGGCTTATAGAGAAAGGCCCCCGCTTTATTGTTACGGAAGATATGGTGCGCAATATGAAAAAAGGCTCTGTAATTGTTGATATCAGCATAGACCAGGGCGGCTGCGTGGAAACATCGAGGCCTACTTCTCACAGCAACCCGGTTTTCAGGGAACATGGGATTGTCCATTATTGTGTGCCGAACATTGCTTCCCGCGTTGCGCGCACGGCATCGTATGCATTAAGCAATATCTGCGGCCCCATCATTTTAAAAATGGGCGAAGCCGGCGATATCAAACAACTGATAAAAGAAGATGCAGGAGTAAGAAGCGGTATTTACATATATAATGGTATACTTACCAACAATTATATCGGCAATATCTTTAATATCCCGTCGAAGGATATCGAATTGCTGATAGCGGCATTTTAAGAAAAAAGTAAATTAATATTAAAATCTTTGCATTTATCTCTTAAATGTATATTTTCGTTTCTTTAATTACAAAGCTCTTTAAAATTTATTCTGTGATGATCGGTAAAATAGTAAGTTTACCGGTAAAATATATTCTAAAAGCTAAATCCCGATGTATGAGGAGCAGTTGCATCAATATTGGATGCAAAATAATTTATACTGCTTCTTAATAGGTTTACAATGGTTATTGAGCTATGCTGAAATAAAAAAAACCTATTTAGAAGTCAGTTATACTGAGCAAATGAATTTACAACTTTTTGGAAATTCATTTAGTCGAAGTATAAATATGTATTTTCCTAATCAGACTCTATTGTCTTGTAGATTAAAAATTAATTTTTTATACTATGGTTACCGAAGAAAAAAACCTGTCTGGTCGGCAGACAGGTATTCACGATGAACAACAAAGTTGTCCGGTGAATAGTGAAGAACAAAAACATGAAGAAGTTATTTCTCTTGAGCCCAATCCTATTGAACTGCAGGAAGGTTTTATACTAAATGAATCTGAGGAATCTGACGATCCGGACGAAAACGAAGAAACACCCGAAGCGGAAACTATCCCTGAAAAAACCATTTCTGCAGATTACTCGGTTTACGGAAAAGAAGAACTTCTGAATCTTCTTGATGAACTCCTTGCAAATAACCAAATTCAGTCTATTAAAGGCAATGTGGAAAACATAAAGACCAATTTCTACAAAAAAAACCGAACCGAAATTGAAGAAAAAAAGAAACTGTTTATTGAATCGGGAGGCGAACCTGAAAATTTTAAGATTGACGAAGATCCTCTCGAAACAAAATTCAAATATCTCTATAAAAAATATAAAGACTTAAAAGCAGCTTACACTGAAAAACTTGAAAAAGAAAAACAGGAAAACCTGAAGCTGAAATACGAAATCATTGAAAATATCAAAGAACTGATCAACAGTAAAGAATCTATCAATAAAACATACCATGAATTCAGGGAACTTCAGAAAAAATGGAGAGAAATCGGCCCTGTTCCGCAAACCGAAGTGAACCGGCTCTGGCAGACGTATCACCATCATGTTGAAAATTTTTACGACTTCATTAAAATAAACCAGGAATTACGCGATCTGGATCTTAAAAAAAATCTTGAAGAAAAAGTCAAACTTTGCGAAAGAACTGAAGAACTGCTTTTAGAAACACAGGTATTAAAAGCTTTTCAGAAACTGCAGGAACTCCATAACCAATGGCGGGAAATCGGGCCCGTGCCCCATGAGAAAAAAGATGAGATATGGGAACGGTTCAAACAGGTTACGGCAACTATCAATAAAAAGCACCAGGAATATTTTGACAATCAAAAAAAGGAACAGGAAAATAATCTGCAGGCAAAGACCCACATCTGCGAAAAATCCGAAGAGATACTTAAGCTCCTGATCAACAGCCCGCGGGTATGGGACGAAAAGACCAAAGAACTTGTAGAACTGCAAAAACTTTGGAAAACCATCGGTACCGTACCCAGAAAAATGAATACCAAAATTTTCATGCGGTTTAAAGAAGCCTGTGATATTTTCTTCTCAAACAAAAAAGACTTTTTCAAACATCTTAAAGAAGACCAGAATAACAATCTTCAGTTAAAAACAGAACTCTGCATGCAGATCGAGGGGCTGAAAGAAAGCGTTGACTGGAAAAAGACCACTGACGAAATCATCAACCTTCAAAAGAAATGGAAAGAGATCGGATCAGTGCCTAATAAACACTCGGATGCGATATGGAAACGCTTCAGAACTGCCTGCGATTATTTCTTTAACAGGAAAGACAATCATTTTGCTTTCATCGGAAACCAGGAAAAAGAAAATCTGCAGCTTAAAAATGAACTGATAGAAAAAATTGAAAATTTTGTACCCTGCGAAGACAACAATGAAAACATCAATAAATTAAAAGAATTCCAGAATGAATGGACCCGTATCGGACATGTTCCCATCAAAAATAAAGATGAAATCCAGAAACGGTTCAGGGATGCCATCAATAAACAGTTCAGCAGCCTGAAGATAGAGAAATCAAAAATCGAAATGTTTCAGTTCAGGAATAAAATCGAGAGTTTTGCTTCGGAAGAAAAATCAAAAGATAAAATCTATCTTGAAAGAAATAAAATCTATGATAAAATCAAAACTTTGGAAAATGATCTGAATCTATGGGAAAACAACATTGGTTTTTTTGCAAAATCAAAAAACGCCGAATCTATGATCAGAGATTTCAAAGATAAAATTGAAAAAGCAAAAGCAGAAATACGACAATTAAAAGAAAAATTACGACTTATTGACAGCATCCATAAATAACCGGTAGGGGATTTCAGGAATTAATACGTCATAAATTCGTTAAGTTTAAAGTTTAAAGTTTCATGTCTTAAGTTGTTATAGGATAAACTTGAAACATCAAACTTCAAACAAGAAACCACAGAGTATGTTTAAATTAAGACGATGAATAAAAAAATTACAGTATTAATCCTGCTGTCAGCGTCCCTGCTTTTTCCCTTTTTACTTTCTGCGCAGACCGGTATCATCAGGGGATTTGTATATGAAAAAGAAAACGGCGAACCCATGATGTTCACAAATGTGTACCTGAAAGGCACAACGATAGGCGCTTCCACAGATGTAAACGGATATTTTAATATTTCAAGGATTCCGGTTGGTAATTACACTATGATGGTAACAACCGTAGGTTATGACACCATTCAGGTTCCGGTTACTGTTAAAGCCGGCGCCATTACAACGCAAAAACTTTATGCCGTAAAAGCAAATATCGCGCTCAAAGAATTAGTTGTTTCAGCCGAGAAACAGGATGCTGTAGCGGATGTCAGAATGTCTGTAGTAAAGGTAACGCCCAAACAAATCAAACAGGTTCCGACCATTGGCGGGGAGCCTGATTTTGCACAGTATGTGCAGGTGCTTCCAGGAGTAATTTTTACCGGAGATCAGGGTGGCCAGTTATATATCCGCGGCGGCTCCCCTATTCAAAATAAAGTATTATTAGACGGCATGACCGTATATAATCCGTTTCACTCCATCGGGCTTTTCTCCGTATTTGATTCAGACATCATCCGGAATGCAGATATTTACACCGGCGGATTCAATGCGGATTATGGCGGCAGGATCTCTTCGATCATGGACATTACCATGAAAGACGGAAATAAAAACCGGTTTTCCGGAAAACTTTCGGCAACCACATTCGGATCGAAATTGCTGTTGGAAGGACCGATAAAAAAATATTCCGATGATTCAAAAACAAACATTTCTTTTGTTTTTTCAGGTAAAACTTCCTACCTTGAACAAAGTTCAAAATACCTGTACACCTATATTGATACGGCAGGGTTGCCGTTTAATTTTACCGACCTTTACGGAAAAATTACCATCAATGCAGAAAACGGAACAAAGGTGAGCCTCTTTGGTTTTAATTTCACCGACCAGGTTAAATACAGGGCGGTATCTGACCTGAACTGGCAGTCATATGGCGGCGGCGGAAATATCATTCTTGTCCCTTCAGGTTCCAATGTTCTTGTAAAATCTAATTTCTCCTATTCAAAATACAACATCACGCTAAAAGAGAAAGACGCTCTTCCCAGGAACAGCTACATCGGCGGATTTAATTTCGGACTGTCGTTCCTTTATTTCCTAGGAAAAGATGAATTAAATTATGGCATTGAAACATCCGGATATACTACCGATTTTAATTATTATAACTCAATAGGCCGGTTGTTGCAGCAAAAACAAAACACTACCGAACTGGCAGGGTATGTAAAATATAAGCACAATTTCGGAAAATTGCTTTTCGAACCCGGTTTCAGATTACAATATTATAATTCATTATCGGAAATATCTCCGGAACCCAGGCTTGGATTAAAATACTTGGTTAATGATAAATTCAGGATAAAATTTGCATCGGGATATTATTCGCAAAATTTTATTGCCGCCAATTCCGACCGGGATGTCGTTAATCTATTCTACGGATTTCTCACAGGGCCCGATCTGAGCTATATGCCTTCCAAATTTGACGGGGATTCAGTGAATAGCGCTTTACAAACCTCCACGCATTTCATTCTCGGATTTGAATACGACCTCACGCAGAGAATCAATGTCAATGTCGAAGGATATTACAAAATCAACAACCAGCTCACAAATATCAACAGGAATAAATTATTCGACAGCGACAACTATGACAAGCCGGACTATCTGAAAAAAGATTTTATTGTAGAATCCGGTAAGGCATATGGGGTTGACTTTGTCTTTAAATACGACTATAAGAGAATTTACTTCTGGTTTGTATATTCTCTCGGATATGTGGACAGGTACGATGGTTTTCCGTATACCGGAGAAACGACATTCTGGAATACTTTATTTGGAACCAAGTTCTCATACAATCCCCATTACGACAGGCGTCATAATATTAACCTCGTGGGCAGTTACACCTTTGGCAAAAATCTAAACTGGGAATTCAATGTTCGATGGAACCTTGGTTCGGGATTCTCGTTTACACAGACCCAGGGTTATTATGAGTTGATTCCTTTCACGAACGGAGTTAATACAAATTACACAACGGCAAACGGACAGATCGGAATATTATACGGCGATCTCGATAAAGGCCGGCTTCCCTATTATCACAGGCTGGATGTTTCATTAAAACGCGTGTTCGAACTCGGTAAAAATTCCAGATTAGAAGCGAATGCCGGCATCACGAACGTATATAACCGGGAAAATATTTTTTATTTCGACAGGCTAACGCATGAACCGGTGAACCAACTTCCGTTTATGCCAAGCGCCGGGCTGAGCCTGACATTTTAAGGAATGCGGAATGCAGAATAATGCATGCAAAGACGCTAAGACACAAAGAAGTTATGACAGAAAATGAGTTAGCGAAAATAATTGTCAATGTAGCATATCAAATTCACTATAAACCTGGTTTACTCATCAATTTTAATGAATCTTTAATAAAAAATGGAATAACAAGAATAGTTAATAATTTATAAAACTTTGCGTCTCTGCGTCATTGCGAGAAACAAATTACACCTGAGTAGAACCCAAAAAATATAATAAAATGCCTACAAAATATATTTTCGTAACAGGGGGAGTAACGTCATCCTTAGGTAAGGGGATCATATCCGCATCTTTGGCGAAACTCCTGCAGGCAAGAGGATATTCGGTTACCATTCAGAAACTGGATCCTTATATTAATATTGACCCCGGCACCATGAATCCTTATGAGCACGGGGAATGCTATGTTACCGAAGACGGCGCCGAAACCGATCTCGACCTCGGGCATTATGAACGCTTTTTGAATGTAACCACATCACAGGCGAACAATGTTACAACGGGAAGAATTTACCAGGCTGTGATCACAAAAGAACGCAGGGGCGATTATTTAGGAAAAACCGTACAGATCATCCCGCATATTACCGATGAGATCAAGCGCAGGATAAAACTCCTTGGTAAAAACAACAGGTATGATTTTGTAATCACAGAAATAGGAGGAACTGTCGGCGATATAGAATCATTACCATATGTTGAAGCCGTGCGCCAGTTGAAATGGGAAATGCCGGAGAATGTCCTTGTGGTACATCTCACGCTTGTGCCCTACCTGGCGGCAGCCGGCGAATTAAAAACAAAACCCACGCAGCACTCTGTAAAAATGCTGCTCGAAAACGGGGTGCAGCCCGATATCCTTGTTTTACGAACCGAAAAAAGCCTGACCAATGAAATCAGGAAAAAAGTCGCCCTCTTCTGCAATGTGGACATTCATGCGGTAATCGAATCAAAAGATGTATCCACCATTTATGAGGTTCCCCTACTGATGCACAAAGAAAAATTAGATACAACCGTATTGACAAAACTTGGTTTTAAGGTTGAAGGCGAACCGGAATTAAAGCCATGGACAGATTTTGTAAAGAACCTGAAAAATCCTGTAACCGAAGTAACCATCAGCCTTATCGGGAAATATGTAGAATTAGTGGACGCTTATAAATCTATTAATGAATCGTTGATACATGCAGGTTCTATAAACAAATGCAAAGTAAATATCAGGCGGATTCACTCGGAAAAAATCACGGAGGAGAATGTGGAAGAGTTGTTGAAAAATGTTAACGGCATATTGGTAGCTCCCGGTTTTGGACTCAGGGGAATTGAAGGGAAGATACTGGCTGTAAAATATGCACGGATGAATAACATTCCGTTTCTTGGTATCTGCTTAGGTATGCAATGCGCGGTGGTGGAATTCGGCAGAAATGTTTTAGGAATGAAAGATGCGCATTCCACGGAAATGGATCATGAGACCAAGCACCCGGTGATTGATCTCATGGAAGAGCAGAAACAGGTAACTGAAAAAGGCGGTACCATGAGACTTGGCGCATATCCCTGCATCCTGAAGAAAAACTCAAAATCGTACCATGCGTATAAAAAAACCGAAATCAGCGAACGACACAAGCACCGTTACGAATTCAACAATTATTTCTTAGCCGACTATGAAAAAGCAGGGATGGTTTCGGCGGGAATTAACCCGGATACAAACCTTGTGGAAATATTTGAAATCCCAGTCCACAAATGGTTTATAGGAGTGCAGTTTCACCCGGAATTTAAAAGTACGGTTCTGAATCCTCACCCGTTGTTTGCAGAGTTTGTAAAAGCTGCTGCCGCGATACCAAAAACCGGGACGTTTTAAATAGTATTGGCGGCTGTAAATATCCAAATTATTTTCTGCTTTCAACTTTCAAACTTTAATCCCCACCACCAGTACATCGTCAATCTGCGGAAGTTCGCCGTGCCAGTTTTCAATAGTGTCGTTCAGTATTTGTTTTTGTTCTTTCATGGGTTTATAATGGAATCTGAATTTTATAATTCAACGTTTTTTAATAAAAAAGACTTCCCGAATTTTCAGGAAGCCTTCTATTAAAACATTTGACATTTGACATCATAAATTTGACATGTCGCTAATTGGCATCATCCTGCGTACAGAAATACTCGATGGTTTTTTGAGCGCATGTGGCACAGTAACCGAGTTTGTTTTCCATAGTATCTATCATGCGGTTGTAGAGTTTCTGATTTTCTTCATTGGTGCGGTTAGATAAAGCTCCTACAAGGCTGCCAGCGCCGGCAACATCGGATTTCAGCCGCACATCGGTAACTGCTTTCACAAGATCGTTGTTATCCATGAAATCATAATTGGGCTCTTTAATCATTTTTTGTCCGTATATTTTTGCAATGGTGGTCCTGTAGCTTTGTTTCTGTTCTTTGGTCTTTAAGCCGAGCCGGTCTTCAACGCTGTCAATAAAAGTTTCATCAATTTTCAACGGAATTATTTTTCCGGTTTGTGGGTCGCGGTACGTCCACACTTTGTCTGGTCCCAGATTTTTCGCATCAATACCAATGATCATATTTACATAATTCATCACATCTTTTTCAACTGCATTCGGCTCATTCATGTAAGCATTGAAGATCGTGGTCATTACATTTTTCCTGTAAAGCCCCTTTGCAATTTTCAGATCGTTCAGATATTTTATCCGGTCGTTGGGATCCTGTATATAGTCTATGATAACGGTCTCGACAGCTTTGAATACATCGCCTGCATACATACATTTGCCTTCCTGTGTTTCCGACCGTTCGAGCAATATCTGTATGGAACGCCCCAGGTTTCTGTGGCCAAGGCCTTTTTGCCCGAAACGTTTTGTGATATCAGGGTCAATGTTTAGGTCGTTGATTACTTCGCTCAGTGTTTTAATGCTCTTTTCGCCTGCCACTTCGCCCGCAGCCAGTTTCATCATTTCTATTGGCGTGAGTTTATCAGACGAAGGCATTCTTGAAAGAATCATAGCAACAGAGATCGCATAATTCAGGTTCGGATCAATATGCAGTTTTTCGCTGTGGAATGTGGTCTTTTCTTTGCTGCCGATAGAATATGCGGTGAGTTCTTTCTGAAGTTTGTAATTCGTGTTATGAGACATATACGTTAACCTGCAACGGTCAACAATGGGCGCCTGTTCTTTTTCTTCAAGAAAACGGCCAAATTCGGAATTGTTGCTGGTAGCTATGATGAGTGTATCAAGAGGCCATTTGAACCCTTCGATCTCAATAGTCCGGTTCTGTATTACGCCCAGATATACTTGGACAAGGTCTTTTTTGTTTTTAAAGATTTCATCAGCAAAGTGGATTCCACCTCCGGCCACTCTTGCCAGCGCTCCCCTGCGCAGGTCGAACCTGTAAGGGTTATCGGTCTCGGCAATGTGCAGCAGCCTGGTAATAGATTCTTCGCCAAGCAGGTCAACTGCAGATGAGGTGATTTTATCTTTTGCGGCATATTTCCCGGTAATGGTGCCGCGTGATTCACTAACAGGAACCGGAACCACTTCGATGAATTCTTTTATTTTGTTCAAATCGCCGTCGCAGAAGTTCTTTATCTGGTCGAAAATGTAATAGGTACACGCGCCAAGTGGGCGATAGGCTTTATACAATTCATCAATTTTTTTCTCTGATAAACCTAATTTTGATAAGTATTCCTTATTTATATTCCGGTCGTCGAAAAGATTCATGGCAAGAATCATCGGGTCTTCAAAAGTTTGAGATTCAATGGAGGTGATTTTACCGTATCCGCCGATCTTGCCCAGGTTGTTAAAACGGAATGTGTATTTGTGGTTTTCCGGTAAAGCAGCAAAATTGCGGTATAATGCGCACAAATGGTCAACAAAAAAAGTTTTGCCATTACCGGGTTCGCCTATAAGCACAAAGGCCATTTCCTTGGAAGAACCCCCTTCGGCAGCGTCTTTTACATATGATACAAAACTGTTGATTTCATCGAACATCCCGATGATGTGCTTTTCGCTCTGGCGGAATACATCGAAATCGTAAGTGTTGCGGCCATTAACGGTTACTTTTTTAATTTTGTTCGAATCGTCGAGAATCATTCTTGATAATGCCTGGAATACATTTTCAAAACGGCGCGTCCCTTTGTTGACACAATCAATGTGAAAATCCAAGGATTTTGTACTATCAGCGCTGACGGAATTTTTTACTGCCATATTTTTTAATTTTAGATTTACGATTTATGATTTTGGATTTGCAACCTGCAACCTAACCTGTAAAATTCATAAAATACCTGCCCGCTTCGCAGCAGGCGGGTCAAGATGTCATATATCCCTTTGTGTTACTTCGTGATTTGTTTACTTTGAGTTGCTTTGTGGTAAAATTTACCACGAAGCCTCACAAAGGTTTGCACAAAGTTTCACTAAGTTTATGAATTAAACAAGCTAAAATAATTTCCCTAAAAATAGAAATTTAAAATAATAATCAAAAATAAATTGAAAAATTAGTCGTAACAGAATTGTAAGCAGAAAAAAATTAATCTTACTTTTGCATGGATAACAAATGAGAAAATTATTATTTTGTATTATATGCCTTTTTCTTCTCCTGATGATTTTCAGAGGGTGCAAGCCTTCTTATTTCAATTTCGATACGCGGAACATGGCTTTCCTTTATAATCCCGGCGCCACTTCCATACACCCCGATTGCTTTATATATCATAATTCTGATTCCACATCGCTTCTTTTTTTCAGGATCAATACCATGGAGTTGTATTTTAACAACCAGGCGAAAGAAATGTTCAATAAAGCGAGGATACAGGTGCATTACCGGTTACTCAATGCTTCGGACAACAACCTGATTGATTCATCCACGGTTTCGTATGTTATTCAAAAGAACCAGAAACAGGATAAATTTATTACATATATCCCCTTGCACACAAACAGGCCTATCAAATATGCAATTGAGGTGCTTTTCTTAGATTATTTCAGGCATAAAGGGAACCAATCCATTATGCTTTTTGATAAAAACAATTATAGTTCCGCTCAGAATTATTTCCTTTCTTCAGCGAAAAATAAAGAACCTTTTTATAAAAATATTTTCACGGAAGATGATGAAATAAAGATCAGGTATGACCGAAAGAAAATCGGTAAAATACATGTAAAGCATTATTATAAAGAATTTCCTTTGCCAACCCCGCCCTTTTCTTCAAAAAAAACAGAGCCTTTACAATTAAAACCAGATACGATTTGGTCATTGGAGTATTCAGATACAGCCTTATTAAAACTTCCGCTGCAGGGTATTTATTATATTCAGACAGATACCACCAAAAATGAGGGGATGACGCTTTTTAATTTCGGTAAGCATTATCCCCAGATGAAAACTGCAGAAGAACTGATAAAACCCATAAAATTTCTCACTACCAAGAAAAAGTTTGAAGAATTAAAAGCATATGAAAACCCGAAACTTGCCGTGGATGAATTCTGGCTTAACTCAACAGGTAATGTACCCCGTTCAAAAGAACTGATACGTATTTTCTATAACAGGATACAACTGGCAAATCACTATTTCACCTCGTATATAGAGGGGTGGAAAACCGACAGAGGCATGATCTATACAATATTCGGACCTCCAGCAACTATTTATAAGTCGCTTAATATGGAAAAATGGATCTACGGAGAAATGACCAACATGCCCTCCATGAATTTCACGTTTGAAAAAACAGATAATCCTTTTACAGAAAACGATTATATATTATACAGGAATGAAATTTATAAGACGAGTTGGTTCCAGGCAATAGACGTATGGAGAAACGGCAGGGCTTATTCTGTGGAGAATTAAAGAAGTTTAAAAGTTTGACCCTTCGGCAAACTCAGGGCAGGTGTTTGAAGTTTAAAGTTTTGAAAGTTTAAAATGCCAGAGAGAAAAAATATAATTTTTGGGATCAGGGCGGTAATAGAAGCCATAAAATCCGGAAAGGAGATAGACAGAGTTCTTATAAAGAAAGGGTCTCAGGGCGATCTTATTTATGAACTGATGCAATTAATACGTAAGGAACAGGTGCCATATCAGTTTGTTCCTATTGAAAAAATAAATTCAATAAGTACAAGGAATCACCAGGGTGTGATTGCTTTTACTTCGCAGATCGGGTTCAGAAATATCGAGGAAATTATTCCTGCCTTGTTCGAAGAAGGGAAAACGCCTTTAATACTTATATTGGATCAGATTACCGATGTCCGGAATTTTGGAGCGATTTCGCGCACTGCCGAATGTGCCGGCGCGGATGCTATAATTGTTCCCGACAGGGGTTCTGCACAGATCAATTCGGATGCAGTTAAAACTTCGGCAGGCGCATTGCACCTTATTCCCGTTTGCAGAACCGATAATTTAGTGAATACAGTCCGGTTTTTAAAGAACAGCGGGCTTCAGATTATTGCAGCAACAGAAAAAACTTCCCTGCTTTATCATAAAGCGGATTATTCAATTCCTACAGCTATTCTGTTAGGTTCCGAAGAAAAGGGCATCTCGCCGGATCTTCTTAAAACTGCCGATAAAATCGTGAGAATCCCGTTAAAAGGGAAAATTGAATCATTAAATGTATCTGTCGTAAATGGGATATTGCTCTTCGAAGCCGTAAAACAGAGAACTACTTTTTAACTTGTATTATATCATTCAATATTTATTCAACTTCAAAAAATTTAAGAGCTACTCAATTTAAGATTTTTCAACCATACAATCATTTCTTTGATCCCTTCATCTAAGCTGACTGCCGGATCATACCCAAGTTCTCTTTTTGCTTTGGAAATATCTGCATATGTAATCGGAACATCCCCTTTTTGTTCATCCATGTATCGCAGAATAGCTTTTTCACCGGTGTGTTTCTCAATGGCATGAATAAGCTCAATGAGTTTTATGGGATTTGAGTTTCCAAGATTAAAAATATTGCATCCCGCCCGATCGTAGTCTAAGGTTTTTATTATTCCGGAAACAATATCACTAATATGAGTATAGTCCCTTGATGTGCCGCCATTGCCAAACATTGTGATAACTTCTTTGTTTAATATGCTCCTGATAAATTTTCTGATAGCAAGGTCCGGCCTCTGGCGTGAGCCGTAAACTGTAAAAAATCTGAGTATAAGCGTATTTATTCCATAAATATTATTGAAAGAATGGCACAATGCTTCTCCTGCAATTTTCGAGGCAGCATATGGCGACGCCGGGTTCATGGTGGCATCTTCTTCGCTGAAAGGAGTCTTGGGATTTAATCCGTAAACAGAACTTGATGAAGCGTAAATGAATTTTTTTATGCGAATGTTGCGTAATGTTTCCAAAAGCGTCAATGTACCGGATACATTTACTTCATAATATTTTTCCGGATTAATAATCGAAGGCCGCACTCCGGCCCTGGCTGCAAGATGAATAATTATTTCCGGCGTATCAGAAGAAATGATATCCTTTATAAAAATTTTATCTGTGATATCGCCTTCGTGAAAAGTATAATTTTTAAAACTGAAATGATTGGATATGTTATTTTTCTTTTCGGAGATATCGTAAAAATCATCGAAATTATCAATACAAATTACTTCATGATTTTCTGAAAGTAACCGGTCGATCAAATGACTCCCGATAAATCCCGCTCCGCCTGTAATTAAAATTTTCATTCCCATTTTTTTCCAAAAGTAATAAAAATATAAAATTAAAATTTCAAGCAGTCGCTAATTATACGATAGGGTTAAATTGTTACATTTTATTTTAAGGAGCAGCTTGCTCTATATTGTAGAATTTTAGCGTTCGACTGAGCGTTCGCCAAAGTCCCGTTTCATGTATATTATGAGAGCATTGGTAAATTATCAATTCGTTTCATTTCTGTTTTTACCGGCTTTTTTACTTCCCATGTACAGTTCGTATTTTTGTAATCTGCACTCGAGCGATCCATTGAATAATTTAATTTTCCGTGAAGTCCTTAGTCCGAAATGCTTCAGCGCTTCGTAATTAGAGCTGATTATCCATGCATCGCATCCATGATAAAAATGTTTTAACCGTGATCCTATGTCTTTGTAGAAAGAAATAATTTCATCAATTTTCAACCTTTCTCCATACGGCGGATTCATCAAAACAAGACCCTGGCCGCTGTCGTGTTGCGTCTGAAAAAAATCGTATGTTTCGAATGAAATAAAATCTTTTACTCCTGCACGGGTAGCATTGGGAATAGCAATATCCAGGGCTTTTTTATCAATATCACGAGCTATGATTTTTGCACCAGGGGGTTTGATCCGTGAATCTGCTTCCCTTTTTATTTCATTCCATAATGCCGGATTAAAATCATTCCATGTTTCAAAGCCAAAATTACGCAACCTCCCGGGGGGAATATTAGTAGCCAGCAAGGCAGCTTCAATGGAAAATGTTCCTGAGCCGCACATGGGATCAATAAAATCGCATTTTTTATCCCAGCCTGTAAGTAAAATAATCCCGGCAGCCAGCACTTCGCTTATTGGCGCTTGCGTCCGGGCAAGCCGGTAATTCCGTTTGCCAAGCGATGATCCCGAACTATCAAGCGAAACAACTACTGTTTTATCAGTAATGTGAACATTAATGCGTAAATCAGGATCTTCAATATCAACTGAAGGCCTGGTACCGTATTTTTCCCTGAACTGATCAACAATGGCATCCTTGGATTTTAACGCCACATACAGGGAATGGGTGAATATGGCGCCATGCGAACTGCCATCAATAGCAAATGTTTTTTCAGCGCTAAAATAATCGTCCCATCTGATTTTTCTTATGTTGTCGTAAAGCTGCTGTTCATTTTCCGCATAAAATGTGGCAATGGGTTTAAGAATGTTTACCGCAGTACGCAGATGCAGGTTGCTTTTGTAAAGCAGTGCCTGATTTCCTTTATATTTCACGGCACGGTTTAGGATTTCTATATCTGCCGCTCCTAATTCCCTGAGCTCTGCAGCAAGAATTTCTTCTAACCCGAAAAGGGTTGTCGCTATTATCTCAAATATTTTCATTGCTCCATGCCGATTAATTGCTGTTAAAGGTATGTTATTTCATCCGTAAACAAAATAATGATGAAATATATTTGAGAAGCGGTAATAACTCGGTAATAACTTTTTGGAATTTATTTTATTAAAAAAAATCCACATTTTATTTTTGTAAAAAAAAAGAAATGAACAGGAAAGTAGCCACAGCAAGGCTTTCTATTATTTCCAATGTGATTTTAATTTTGAGCAAACTGGGAGTAGGTATTATCACCGGTTCTGTGAGCATCATATCTGAAATGATACATTCCACCATGGACCTGCTGGCTGCTCTCATTGCATTTTTTGCAGTAAAAATATCCGATGTGCCTCCTGACAAAGATCATCCTTACGGACATGGGAAATATGAAAACATTTCGGGAGTTACAGAAGCCATCTTAATTTTTATTGCTTCGATCTGGATCATTTATGAAGCTGTGAAAAAAATCATTTCCCATGAACAGGTAGAATCCATTGGTATCGGATTTATTGTTATGGTATTCTCCGCTGTTGTTAATTTTATTGTATCCCGCAAATTATATAAAGTGGCAAAGGAAACCGATTCCATAGCGCTGGAGGCAGATGCGCTGCACCTGAAAGTTGATGTTTATACTTCACTTGGCGTTGCTGTGGGACTACTGATAATCTGGCTCACTGGTTTGAATTTTCTTGATCCGGTGGTTGCTATACTCGTGGCAATATTCATATTAAGAGAATCTTTCATCTTATTGAAAAAGGCTTATAAACCTCTTCTCGATTCCCCGCTCGAAAATAATGAAATCAGTATTATAGAAGGTATCCTGGCAACGCACTATGTAAAATATCATAACCTCCGCACTCGGAGAGCGGGTAATTACAAATTTGTGGATTTTCATCTTGAAATGTCAGAAAATTTATCGGTTAAAGAAAGCCATGATATCTGCGATACCCTTGAATCGGAGATTCAGAATGCCATCAAAAATTCTGAGGTAACCATTCATGTGGAATGCGAGTGTATCCAAAAATAAAATTGTTTTCTGTTACCCTTTTTTTTACTTAATTTGCTTTTAATTCGACAGAAGCAACTTTTAACGCTTTTCGTAAGTCTATATTGTGATGAAATTTTTAAATAAAATAGTATTTATTTTTCTATTCTGCCTGCATATTTTTTTTCTGCTTTCACTTAACTCATGCAAAAAAGAGAGCAGCGAACCCAACTGGGATGTAAACCTGCTGGCGCCCCTTGCAAAGGCAACCCTTACGGTTGATAATATCATTGCCGATACGCTCAAAAAAGTGAATCCTGACAATTCCATTTCATTGGTTTATCAAAGCGGTTTATACAAATTCTCATTAGATACATTATTTAAAATTCCCGATACCACTGTTAATTATGTGGCTAAATTGAGCAACCTCGACCTGGGTACCATTAACATTACTCACAGAACCTCCTTCGGGGATATTGCCAACAAGGATAAAGAAGACAACGGGCCCAACAGCAGCCTGTATCAATCCATCATGAATGCGCACAATTCAGGGATGCCCACACAAATTGATCCTATTACCGAACAACAATTCGACAGCGTTGCCATTGATGCAAGCCAGTATTTTCAAACGGTTACTTTATCGCAGGGATTTCTCGATATAAAAATTGACAACCAACTTCCTGTCAGTATCACAAATTTAATTTTCGAGGTACGAAACCAAAGCACCAATATCGTGGTTGTACAAGATACATTTCCTTTTATATCCCCTTTTTCACAGGCTGAAAAAACCAAATCGCTGGCAGGCCTCACTGTCGAAGGGCATATGCTCGGAATGGTAAAACTATCAAGCCCCGGAGGCGAAGTTACGCTCGATACCAGCATGGCCATTACTGCGCAGATATCCATATATGATCTTCAGGTACAAAGCGCCATAGCAAGTTTTCCGGGACAGAATGTTGTGGACAAAAAAGAAAAAACCGCTTTTAAAATAAACGACGTTCAGCTTTCACGCGTGCTGGCAAGAAGCGGCAATATCAATATTGATGTGTATAATACCCTTCACGAAACCTTACATTTTAATTACAAAGTTTACAGCGCAACAAAAAACAATATACCGCTCGAAATCAACGGAACCATTCCGCAGGCATTCAACGGAAATGTATCGCATATCTCGGTTAACAAGAATCTTCAGGGATATGATTTCAACCTGAAAGGGATAGGACCCGTAGAACAGATTTACGGCGACCAAAACGGAAATGGATTCATAGATCCTGACACTGTTAATACTATTTTTTCTACATTGGTCGGGAGCATTGATTCATCAGGAAATCAGATCCCGCTATCTATGCAGGACAGCATTTATTTTCACTGTTCCTTCACCAATCTCTCACCGGATTATGTCCAGGGATATTTGGGCAGAGACACTATTTCGGAAAGCTCGGCTATAGAAACAAATATTCTAAATGAATTTGTTGGAGCAAGCCTGAATTTTAACGACGTAAAAGTATCGCTGGTTGTGAGCAACCAGATCGGCATCAGCGGCAAAGTAATGGTCAATGAGCTGAAAGCAATTAACACATCAAACAATCAATCTGCCACCTTAAGTTTCACATTACCTGTGAACCCGTTCAGTATCGCAAAGCCTGTAAACCCGAATTCCACTCTCATTGATGTAACGCCAACCATCAATACATTGCAGTTGAACAATACGAATTCCAACATCAATTCGCTGATCAATGTTGTTCCAAATAAAATCAATTATTCCGTTCAGGTATATACAAACTATAATATTCCGCCTCCTATACCCGGTACAGGTGCTGACTTTATTTATTACGGAGACCAGATATCGGCAAACCTTGAGGTGGAAGTCCCGCTCTCGGTGATTGCCAGCAATGTCACGCTTTGCGACACTTCGACTTTTTCGCTTGGTAAAACCAATACTGATAAAATCACAGGAGGCAACCTGATTTTATTTGTGGATAATGAATTTCCCGTAGAAGCAAATCCCCAGGTTTATTTATTAGATTCGAACAATGCTGTATTGGATATTATTATCCCATCAGGCGCTGTTGTATTGGCCGGAGATGTGAATACTACAACAGAAAGAGTTACTACAGCCAAAAGAACCAAAATTTCAGTACCTATAACTGAGGCAAGGCTTGAAAAACTGAAAAAGACCAAGAGGATAAGGGCAACCGCTTCTTTTATTACAAGACCACAAAACCAGCATGTAAAAATTTATAATGACTACACCATGCGATTCAAAGTAGTTGGGGATTTCAGTTATAAATTACATTAAGGAATGAAAAAAATAATGAACAGGATATTTTTCATCATTTTAATGCTGGCAGCATTTTCAGCAAACTCTCAGTTCACGGATATCTACAATTATTTTTCTCTTCACAAAATGAACCCTGATACAAATGCTTATGAAATCGGTGTCAGTTACAATACTTTTGTTTCTTCAAATTCAATCTCAAACAAGTTTGTAAATTCTATTTTATTTTTAGGTGTACCCGCATTCCACATGAATAAATATCTCAGCTATGATTTGAAAAAATCAAACCCTGTGAAAACGCAGAATTTTTTCGGCATGGAAGATAATGCCTGCATGTATTTTTCGTATTTGCCCGACAGTATGTTCGGATACGACCATCTGGGGTACAGGGTGTCTGTTGAAAACAGCAATCACGGGGATGTTAAATTCAGCCGCGACCTTTACAATATTACATTTTTTGGCAACAAAGACTATGCGGGTAAAACCGCCGATTTTACGGATCTGCAGCTTACATATATGCGATACCAGCAGGTCAAATTCGGGCTTTTCAAACAATCTAAAAATATTGAAGATCCGTTCACCATTTACTTTGGTATCGGGATTATAAAAGGCCAGTCGTATAATTCGCTCTCCTTCGATACCACCACATTATTTACAGAAGAATCCGGCGAGTATATAAATCTGCAGATGCAGGCATTATATTTCACAACCGATACTGCGAAAAATAAAAGCAAATGGTATCATTTCAACGGAATGGGCGCCTGTGCCGATATTGCATTTACCTATGAAGACAAAAAAGGAAATTATTTTATCAGTTGTTCTCTTAACGATATCGGGTTTATCCGGTGGAAAAATAATTCGCTGATGGTGCCTTTTGATACAACCGTTCACTGGGACGGAGTGATGGTTGACAGCATTCTCTGGGGCCGCGACACCACATTCAATACAAATTTCACAAAAGACAGCCTGATAAAAACATTGTATGCAAAAACTAAGAAAACAGGTTTTGTAAAAATGATTCCTGAAAAAATAAATATAGCCATTACCAAACGTTTACTGAATAACAACCTTTATGCCACGCTGGGTATGTCGTATCTCTACCATGCAAATTGCCCCTACCCTTTGATATATGCAAAAGGAGATTATTATTTCAGGAATAAAATATCGGCAGGCCTGCAACTCGCTTACGGCGGGTATGGTAATTTCCAGTGCGGCCTGGGAGTAAGCGCCCGATTCACAAAAAATATCCTGCTGCAACTTGGGTCAAGTAATATTATTGGTTTTATTTTACCTTATCAAACCTATGCCCAGAGTGCCTTTGGAAGGGTTATTTGTAATTTCTGATGGGATTCCTAACGTTTAAATCAGATATTATTTACAGGCACAACCTGCCTGAATACTTCGATTCAGGAACTTTGCCCCGGTATCCTGAAACAAACCAGATGGGATGTCATTATTTTACCTAACCTGGACAAGCCAGAACCGTTCTGCTGAGCGTTCGACTGAGCTCTCGCAGAAGTCTCACGCCGAAGCCAAATAAGTGGTCATGGGTTAATTCCGTTGATATTTATTAAAATATATTGTAAATCAGATGTCTACAAGTTATCACCAACGGATTTCACCCAACACCATATTATTTATAATGGGTAAGTTTTCACAGTCCATAGTCTGCGAAGGATATTATAAATTACTTTTCTGAACAATAGTAGCAAACGTATCCTGTTAATAATCAATTAATATTTAATAAACAGGAATTTTGTTAAAAGTATGGATGTAAACAGGTATTCAATAATAACAACAATAATTATAACTGTAAATCCATTTTATAAAATATGTGTCTGCGAATAGAGTCGGATAATTAGAAAATACATCCCTGAGCAAACAGTTAAGGTATATTTTTACTTCCGAATGTCTTTTGCATGATAAAAACTATTTACAATTCGCAATAACTAATCGTCTTATTTTTAAAATATTACAAGATTTACCTTTGATTTTTGAAAATATCTGTTAAAACATCAGGTGTAAATGATTCAGTTTTGTAAAATCCGGTGAGTAAAATCAATACTGCTCCGAATTGAGGTTATCCATCCAGCTTCTGCGTTTTTCAATTTTAAGATCCTGCAGTATGGAAGATTTTACATTGATTCTGAAAAAATAACTCTGGTAGTGGCCAAACGGTACCCAGTTAAAACTCATTTCCCAGCAATGCAGGTTGCGGTGAATATCTATAGAAGCATTCACCAGCTTCTTGGATTCAAAATCATAGTCTGTGCGGAAACGAATCTGCCACTTGGGCGTGAGGTAAAAATCGCCGGATATCTGCATGGTCTGGGTTGTTTTATCTTTATTATATGGTTTATCGTATCGTAAATTGTAGGATATGCTGAGGTTCCAGGGAATTCTGCAAACAGAATAGCCATCTTCAGAAAAACGCGGGTTCTTTTTATCTTTATTGTCTTTATCCTTATTAACCTGGGTTCCGGGTTTGTTTTTCGAAGAAGAATGAAAACTTGCGCCCACAGATACGCCTGCATCGGTGATCCTTCCCCAATCGCCCGACTTATCCCGTTCAAATTCATTAATACGGGTGTAACCGGCAAGCACGGTATCATATGCATATGGATCAACCGTTGCGTTAAACAGTATGTCTATCATTTTGAAAAGATTTGTATTGCCTCTAATAGAAAGAGGCTTCCATGGCATGGAATCGGCGGCAAGATTATAAGATGTCGCAAAATCAAGCTTATCAAATATCTTGACTTTCTTCAAACCCTCAATGGTATCTGTTTTGCTTTTCACCTTCATCTCAAGATTATTTCCAAGGCTGAAATTTATCATTCCTGCTTTTCCATAACCAGGAACTCCGTAGATGCCGTTTTCAAATATTGAATACTGGCGATACACTGAGTCAGTTATGATTTTATTCTGGCGGATGTAGTCTTTATATTTTGTATAATATCCCCATTTCTCCTGACCGAAATCTGGCCTGTAGCTGAGGCTCACCGTAGGAGTCATCACATGGCGAATCGCTTTGACAGGAGATTTTTTAAACTGATACATTCCATATAAAATGGTTGAGAAAGACAAAGAAAAATTATAATCATACACCCTGTTAAAGCCCCTCACCGTATCTACAACCACTGCTCCCAATGTAGTGTCCATGGTGTTAAGATGCTGCGGGTCCCACTGCTTGCGGACCGATTGAAAATACCAGCGTTCGGCGTAATTTACAGAGGGTGAAACAGAAAAATATTTGAATGCTTTAATCGAAGTGCTGATGGGCACAGAATGTAAAACGCCATTTTGAAACCGATCCGGCGTTTCATTGGTAAAGAGCTTGCTTTCTTTCGTAGAAACTTTATTTTGAATGCTTGAAGAATACGTGATACCAATATTTTCATACCATTTCAATGTACCTGTACGAGCCTTTTTTCTGAAAGGGAAAATACGGTTCATATTAAAATTCAAATCCGGCAATGTCAGGGTAATCGTACTGTCCGTGCTGTTCTGCGAATGCCGCAAATTGGCGGAGAAACTGAAAGGCGTGTTGGGAAATACCCTTGAATAGCTGATATTCGATTGCTTCTGGTTGGTGAACATATTTCCGGTATAGGTAGTGGCATTATACCTGTCGTAAGCGCTTGAACTCACATTTACATTGGCGGCAAAAGTGCTGTTTGGACGGGATTTCGGGTCCTGTGAGTGCGACCAGTTGATAGAAAACTGTTTATTCTTCTGGTATGTTAACGTATCTTCTTTCTCCCCGATAACATTTTCATTATACTTGATATAAAAGCTTCCGCCAAACTTGTAACGTTTCCGGTAATTTGAATTTGCCGTGAGGCCATAGGAGCCTGTAGAATTTTTAGCCCAGCTTTTAGAATAAATATCGCCTGTCATAGAAAGATCAATATAATCGTTAATTGCAAAATACCATCCGCCGTTTCTCAGGAAAAACCCGCGGTTCTGTTCTTCGCCGTATTCAGGGATCAGTACGCCGGAGGCATGGCCTTTTTTATTCGGGAAAAAACCGAAAGGAATACCCAAAGGAACAGGCACATCTTCGATAACCAGGTATGCAGGGCCCGACACAATTTTATCGTCGGGAATCACTTTTGCTTTGGAAAGAGAAATATAAAAATGGGGATGCGGGAGTTCACAGGTGGTGAACTTGCCGTGTTCAAGGCATACCACATCATCGGCCTGCTTTTTGGTTTTATCGCTGTGAAGAAAGCTTCCCTCCTGCTTTGTAACAACGCCCCGGATGATTCCTTTTTTTGTTTTAAAATTATAGGTCATTTCAACAGCGTCAAACTCCTGATCGGTCTGCTTGAATACCGGACGACCCACTTCCTTGCCGGCGCTGTCGGGAACGCCTTTTGCATACACAACATCATCGCCTAAACTCAATTCGATATAAGCGGCTCTGAGCTCAATATCTTTATATTTAATGTATGCTTCGCCAAAAAGAAATACTTTCTGCAAAGGGATATCAAAACGAATGGAATCTTTTGCATTATATTTTATCGGGTCGTCAATGGCATTGCTTTTTTTCTTTTTATCTTTCAACGTATCCTTTTTTACGCCTGAAGTGTCTTTCAGATTTTTCAGAGATAAACCAAGACTATCCTTTACCGGAAAATTTTGAATATTCTTCGCAACCGTGTCTGGCGAAAAAAATACAGGTTCGGAAAGCCTTATTTTATGGGAGGAATAAGCTCCTGATGCAATACCGCAAGCAAGCAGAATTATAAAAACATCCGGCAGTAATTTTAAAAACAATTTAATTATGCTATTTTTGCGATACTCCAAACAATAATAATAAAAGTTCAAAACTAAGTAAAAATTTAATGTGAATTTAATGTATAGAAACTTTCAGGATACTTTTTTTATTTTAAGAAATCACATTATAATTTTAGCGATCCTGTTTCTGAACGCTTCATTTTTAAGCAATTTATATGCCCAAAACGAAAAGGGATATAAACTGCAGACTATCGTGATAGACGCCGGGCATGGCGGTAAAGATCCGGGCGCAGTATATAAATCAGGAAAAAAAATATTAGGGAAAGAAAAAGATATCACGCTGAGCGTCGCCTTAAAAGTGGGCGATTACATAAAACAATACTATAAAGAGATTAAAGTGATATACACCCGCGACCAGGACGAATTTATCGAACTGCACAGGCGTGCATCCACAGCCAATAAAAACAAGGCCGACCTGTTTATTTCCATACATGCGAATGCGAACAAAAAGAAAGATCCATTCGGTTCGGAAACATACGTGATGGGTATTCATAAAACACAGGGCAACATCGAAGTGGCCATGGCAGAGAACTCGGTAGTCTTAAAAGAGAAGGACTATACCCGGGAATATGAAGGAGTGGATCCGAATTCGCCTGAAGCCTATATCCTTTTCAATATGCTGCAAAATGTATATATAGAACAGAGTCTGAAATTTGCCGCCAAGGTGCAGGACGAATATAAAAATTCGCTTCAGCGGGAAGACAGGGGCGTGAAACAGGCCGTTTTTTTTGTGTTGTGGAAAACTGTGATGCCAAGCGTTTTGACAGAAGTGGGCTTTCTCAGCAACAAAGAAGAGGCGGAATATTTACTTTCCACAGGAGGACAGGAACAGATAGCGTATGGAATATTCAATGCTTTCAGAAGTTATAAGAATGAACTTGAGGGGATAAAAGACGACGGAATCAAAATTGAAAAACCCAAATACGAGCCTGAAAAAAAAAATACAAGTTTAACAGAAAACAACGAAAACAGCAACGATACGAACAGCGTAAGCAAAAACGAAAATATCCGGGAAACTAAACCGGACAGCTTAATGAACCGACAAAACACGGATGAATCCGGAATCATCTTCAAAATCCAGATAACCTCATCAAGTACAAAAATCCCCCTGAATTCTGAAATCTTCAAAGGCCTGAAAGTAGAAGAACGGGAAGTTGACGGCGCCTTTAAATATATGGTTTGCCGCAGCAGGAGTTACCGGGAAATCGAAAATCTTCAGAAACTTATCCGCAACGATTTCCCTGATTCTTTTATAATTGCATTCAAAAACGGAAAAAAAATTTCCACAAGTGATGCAAAAAAAGAAATAAAAAATTAATTTTAGCCTTTTAATAGAGGTCGTTAAATTCGCTGTTTTAGTTTTGGCTGATCCCGATGGGTTTTAAAAAATACAAATATACCATAGTCGGTTTTGTTATAATAATTGCCATTGCGGCATTTATCTGGGGATTGTATTTTTTGAAAGGAAGGGATGTATTCAATAAAGAAAGCAATTTCTATGCTATTTATCAAAAAGTAGACGGGCTCACCATATCGAGCCCGATATTAATCAACGGATTCAAAGTGGGCCAGGTAATCAATATTTATTTCCACCCTGATAAATCGGGAAGGTTAATCGTAATGTTCAACACGAAGAAGGATATTGAACTCCCGGACAGTACGGTGGCCCGCATTACCAGCATTGACCTGATGGGAAACAAAGCCATAGAACTGCTCCTGAGCCATTATAAAACATTTCATAAAGACGGCGACACCCTGTATTCCGCGCTTGAACCCAGCCTTAAAGAGCAGGTGAGCATACAAATGCTCCCGGTTAAAAAACAAGCTGAAAATCTTATGATGGAAATGCAGGGAGCGCTTGAAATAGTCAAATATATATTCAATGCCCAGACGCGTGATAACCTTACAAAAAGTTTTGAAAGCATCAAACTCACCGTGCAAAACCTTGAGCATTCTTCAGGAAACCTTGATACATTAGTAACCTCGCAGGCAACTAAACTTAGTGTGATTTTCTCCAATGTGGAATCCATAACCGCAAACCTGAAAAACAATAATGCATTAATCACCAATATCATCACTAACTTATCGGCAATTACAGATTCTTTAACGCGCTCGGAGTTTTCCAAGACTATTTATAATGTGAACAGGACCCTCACGCAGACAGCGGAAATATTTGAACAGATTAACAGCGGCAAAGGATCGCTGGGACAATTGCTGAAAAACGACACCTTATATTTAAACCTTCAGAATTCTTCAAAAAATTTGAACCGGCTTCTGATGGACATCAAAGAAAATCCTAAAAAATATGTCCGTTATTCGCTGTTTGACTTAGGCAGAACCATTAATGTGCTTGATGAAAAAGAATGGAATAAGATCAAGAAGAAAGAGGAGAAACGCAAACTGAAGGAAGAAAAAGAAAAACAAAAACAGCTTGAAAAAGAACAGAAACAATTGGAAAAGGAACAGGAACAACAGAAGAAAGACAGTTTGGAACAGCAGAAAAACGATAGCCTGAAGAAAAATTCCGGCATGAATTACTTTTTTAAGATACAGATAAAATCATCCGTTTCGCCTATTCCATTAAATTCCTCGGAATTCAAAGGGCTGCAAAACATTGAAGAGTATAGAGCCGACGGCCGTTACAAATATTGCGTGGGTAATGAGAACAATTTTCAAAATGCCATGAACCTGCATAAAGAAGTAAAAACTTATTTTCCGGATGCATTTCCCATTGCAGTGAAAGGAGGGAAAATTGTTCCTGTGCATAAAGCTGCAAAAGAAATATAGTATGAATATTTTTGAAATTTAAAATTTATCTCATTTTTATTAATCTAAACATTACTATTTATGGAAAGTATAAATTATTATTATGAAATGGTTGAAAACATTATCAGGGGCCTGGGCGTTGATCCTGCCGTATGCAGAGGAGAAAAAGAAGGCCAGTGGAATTTACAGAAAGGCTCTGCTCCCGTATGGATTGATGTTTGGACAACACAAGACAATTACGGATATTTTCAAGCCATAGCGCCGGTATGTGAAATTCCTACAGTAAACACACAGGCGTTCTATCAGGAAGTGCTTGAAATCAATCATCAGTTATACGGCGTAGGTATGACCAAATATGAAAACCGGATATATATGAAAGTGATCCGCGAACTTGACGGGCTCGACCAGAACGAAGCGCTTGCCATGTTCAACCGCGTAGGTTACTATGCCGACGAATATGATGATTTATTAAAAAACAAATACTTTGGAGGAAATCAGCCGGGGGAGAGAGTTTGAAGTTTGAAGTTTAAAGTTTGAGTCCGCTCCGAAAAGTCCGATCTTTTGGAATGATGAAAAAATGGAATATTGGGAAAGCCCATTATTCCAACATTCCATGTATTCCAATTTATAAAGAAATTACTTTTCGGAGCAGGCTCAAGTTTGAAAGTTGGAAAGTTTTTTAGAAAAAAATTCGGATGAAATCGGTTGCATTAATTTTCATACTATGTTTTTCATTGTTTGCTATGGCCCAAAAAGGGAAAGTATCAAAGGATGAACTGAAAAACAGCGAAACATTCACATCCCTCAAAAAGGCGCTTAAAAATCCAAAAAAAGTTTATAAATTAAATCTTGTATTCAACAGTCTTTCTGATTTACCTTCCGGGATAAGCGCTTTAAAAAACCTGATGGTTCTGAGGCTCAACAACAATTATCTTACCACTCTTCCCCCGGAAATCGGACAGTTAACAAATCTCCAGGTATTAGCAATCGGAGCAAACAATCTTGAATTTTTACCAAAAGAGATAGGAAATCTTAAAAATTTAAAAATACTTGTTCTTTCGAATAATAAAATTGATCATGTTCCGCCCGAAATCGGGAACCTCACAGAATTAACAGAATTAAACCTTGCCAATAACAGGATATCGAAATTACCGTCTGAAATCGGTACATTA
>JACREX010000191.1 GCA_016212695.1 Bacteroidia bacterium | reverse complement strand
TATTTCGGAAACGATTTTTTTGCCTCCAATACGGGAGCCGCTTTTGACCCAAGCGGCGGTACTTCTGTTTTTGACCGCGGCTCAAAAGGTGAAATTGATGTTGACGCAAATGATAATTTTTATCACGTGGAATTATCTAAAACAAGCACCGCATGGTCAGCTCAACCCTTGGATGACGGCAGTGTGTATGGATATATTAAAATCAACGGTAACCTTACCATCACTACCGGAACATGGTCAATGGTAAGTGATGTAAACGATTATGTTGCACTGGATTTAAATGGAAATCTGACAATAAGTGCTAACGGTACTTTTAATGCCGGCAATAGTTCAAATCACACGGTGTCAGGAAACTGGACTAATTCAGCAGGAACATTTTTATCCGGTACAGGAACAATTACCTTTGACGGAACTTCCACCATTATAACCGGAGGTATTACCGATGATAAAGATTTTTACAACGTAATCCTCAACGGCACAAGTGCAACATTATCCACCAATCATATTGATATTGATAATGACTTCACCATTACTAACGGCACATGGAATATATATTCCGGCGGGTTTTATTACGATATGTATGTTTTTGGCAACTGGATAAATAATGCAACATTTAATTGTGCCGGCAGCGGGCTTGTAACTTTTGATGACTTTACTGATGGTGAATATACTACAAATCCAGCATGGACAGTACAATCCTGTTGTTTTACTGTTACAGGAGGAGTCCTTTTGGGTACTGATGATTATAATAATGAGAGAATATCTGTGCCAAGCAATCAGGTGTATGGTGAATGGGAATTTCAATACTCGTTTGATGTTGCTACAACTAATGCGTATGTGCGGTACTTCATTATAATGACGCCGGACAATCCCGATCCCAATGGCGCAACAACAGATGGTTATTATGTATGGGTTGACGGAGGTCTGACTGTAGGAGCACGTTTTCGATTAATAAGAATGGATAATGGAGCATCCACTACGTTAATAACGGCTGACTGGACACCTGGAACTGCCGTGCATACAGTAAAAGTTACCAGAAATGTAAACAATGGTTTTGAACTTTTTTTAGATGCCGGTTCAAAAGGTACTGCTACAGATGCCACCTATACTTCTTCATCCTATATGGGTATTTGGACTACCGGAAATCTTGCTCTTGATAATCATGAGATTGACAATATAAAATGCCTTGGTATCGGTGGTACTGTAACTTTAGACGGCAGTTCAACTCAGGACATTCAAGGCACAAGTATTACTAATTACAATAATCTTACAATAAATAACTCTATTCCTACAGTTGATGGAGGTATTGTAATGGAGCAATCAATCAGAGTGTATGCTACTTTATTAATGACTGATGGCGCTATTGATATGGGTAGTTATAATATCTCTTTAGGCACATCAGGTACATTGTCAGGCGAAACCAATGATACCAGAATTTATACAAGCGCTGCGGGAACAGGCGAAATTTCAACAACAAGAATATTAAATGCACCTGCAGGTGTAAATGTTGCAGGTCTTGGCGCCGTGTTAACAGATGCTGCAAATTTAGGCGCCACAACTATAGAAAGAGGTCATAAAGCGCAATCTATAGACGGTTATACAAGCACTAAAAGATATTATGATATTACTTCAGGAACACCTACCAGCGCTACATTCAAATTTTATTTCTTTGATAAGGAATTGAACGGACAAACACCAAGTGCTAACATGAAACTCAGGAAGTCAACAGATGGCGGGACTACATGGACTAATGAAGGAGGAACATGGACTGATGGCACACCTGACGATGATGTAACTCTAACAGGTATTACAGGTTTCTCAAGATGGACGGTTAGCGACAAACTTATTCCATTGCCAATTGAATTACTTTATTTTAATGCAAAATGTGATAATGATAATGTTATAATTTACTGGACAACCGCCACGGAAACCAATAACAATTATTTCACCTTAGAAAAAAGCTATGACGCTGAAGACTGGAAAATTCTCGGAACCATACCCGGGGCAGGCAACAGCAATTCTGTTTTAAATTATCAGTTTTACGACCAGCCGGAAACCGGAAACCGGAAACAAATATATTACAGGTTGAAACAAACCGATTACGATGGCAGATATGAATATTTCAGTCCTATAGCCGTATCCTGTGCAAGTGAAAATTCAGATGCTGTAAATGCGGCTTATTATGACTATAATAATAATACTATTTTTATCTCTTTTAAAGGGGAACCCGGAGAAAAATACCGTATATTACTGTATGATATCACCGGAAGGCTTTTGCTATCTGAGCAGCATATTACTTCTGAATCTTTTGATAAAGCAATGATTTCTTGCCCTCAATTATCTCCCGGTGTTTATAATGTAGTTATTACTTTTTCAAAAGGCATCTTTACCAAACGAATTGATTTGATCAGGTAATACTATACTGTGCATGGGATAATATTATACGTATCCCGTTTTATGTATACCTTTATATTCTTACAAAAAGTATTATACTTTGAATGGCCGGAATTTAAATTTTATTATGTATTTTTGTGTTAAAACTTATTCAAAAAAACCGAACCTATATTGAGACAAAAAGTAAAAAAAAATAAAAAAAATCAAATTTTTAAACAAAAAATAATCTTTATGAAAACCATTAATGTTGTTCTTGTAATTTTTGTGTTCCTGATTGTTGTTTCGTGTAATAATAAAAATGATCAGGGCGCTTCTTCAAATGCTTTATTGTTCGATAAAGCCTGTGTTAAATATGCCGTGCGTTGGGATAATAATTCTGTTCCAAATTATATCGACGGACTCAATAATTCCGCGTATACTGAACAGATGCTTGATTCCGTGCTTTCTGAAAAAATCAAAGCCTTTGAATTTTATATGGCCGGTTTTCCAAAAGATAGCTTAACATTTACAGATGCGGATAATACCGAAAATCCAATTACATTAAAAGAGGCAAAACGGCAGCTTGGGGAAAAGTTTGATACCATGCCCGATAAAACTATTGAGAAAACCGAGATAAACAAAAAAGAAATCAAAGGATTTGTTTTTAATGAATATTGGAATTTTGATGGAAAAAAATTTATAATGACTAAAACCGTAAGTTCTGTTACGCCGATCCGCGTATATGAAGTTCCTGCTGTGCCGGGAAATATGCTCCAGAGTCCTGTTTTTGCCATTTCATGCAAGGAAGGGAAAAATTATACGGAGCTTGGAAAAAACATTAAATATTCCGTAAGTTTGGTTAACACACCCGACAGCTACAATCACGGAGAACTCACTTCTCCCATAGGAGTTGAAGGAATAAATAAAGGCCGGCTCATGTGGATTTTACTGAATAATGTTTTAACCGGGAAAAAGAAAGCTTATGACTTTTTCTCGCAGGATAAAAAACAGCTTTCTGCGGCTGAAATAAAATACAATTTAGGATATAGAATTGATTCGGTTCAAACTACAAATCCAAAAACAGGAAATGAAGAAACAGTTGTGGATACCATAAATTATTCCCGTTTCGAACTTACCGGGCTCTATTTTATTGAAGACTGGTATTATGATAAAGACAACTTTGCCATAAAGAAAGAAGTGGTTGCTATCGGGCCTATGCGTGAATACACAACAGTAGCCGGCACTCCTGCCAAAACGGTTCCGTTCCTGATTTATTTGAAAGATTAACCGTTGCCCACATCTTTCATTGAGAGTTGGATTCTTTTTCGCGCAATATCAATATCAATCACTTTGACTTCCACGTGCTGGTTCAGCGAAACCACATCGGCCGGGTTGCTCACGAATTCATTTTTCAGGTTGGAGATATGCACGAGCCCGTCCTGCTTTACGCCGATATCAACGAACGCTCCGAAATTTGTAATATTCGTTACAATACCGGGAAGAATCATTCCCGCTTTTAAATCCTCCATCTTGTAAATATCTTTTGCAAATTCAAATACTTTAATGATCCGCCTCGGATCGCGCCCCTGTTTTGCCAGTTCGCTCATAATGTCTTTCAGCGTCGGAAGGCCGATGTTTCCTGACACATACCGGGCGATGTCTATTTTTTTCCGTAGGGTTTCTTCTTTAATCAGATCTGCTATCCCGCAATCAAAATCCTTTGCCATTTTTTCAACCACATGGTAGCACTCCGGGTGAACAGCGCTGTTATCAAGAGGGTTTTTTGCATCCGGAATCCGTAAGAACCCGGCGCACTGTTCAAATGCTTTTTCACCCATGCGATGTACTTTTTTCAATTCGTCACGCGAAGCGAAAGGCCCGTTTTTTTTAATATGATCAACAATATTTTGCGCCAACTGCGGGCCCAGTCCGGATACATACGTAAGCAGGTGTTTGCTTGCAGTATTCAGGCTTACGCCGACAGAATTAACGCAAACTTCAACCACATGATCGAGGCCTGCCTGCAGTTTATTCTGATCCACATCGTGCTGGTACTGCCCCACACCAATTGATTTCGGATCGATCTTAACTAATTCGGCTAAGGGATCCATCAGGCGTCTTCCGATCGAAACCGCTCCCCGAACCGTAACGTCAAACTGCGGAAATTCTTCTCTTGCAATAGCCGACGCTGAATATACCGAGGCGCCGCTCTCGTTCACCACAAAGACCTGTACCTGGCGATCCGGTTTGAGTTTCTTTATAAAATGCTCCGTTTCGCGTCCCGCTGTTCCATTGCCTATTGCTATGGCATCAATCTTATACATATTAATTAATGAGATCATTTTTTTTGCAGCCGGCTTCACATCTTCCTGCGGTTTATGCGGGAAAATGGTTTCGTTATGAACAAGATTTCCCTGGTTGTCGAGACACACAATTTTACAACCCGTCCGGTATCCCGGATCAATGGCAAGAACCCGTTTCTGTCCAAGGGGCGGAGCTAAAAGGAGCTGGCGCAGATTTTCCGCAAATACTTTTATAGCATCCTCGTCTGCTTTCTCTTTTGATAAATTTAAAAATTCCGTTTCAAGCGAAGGATGTATTAATCTTTTGTAACTATCCGTGATGGCAATGGCAAGTTGATCGGCGCAGGCATTATCTGCTTTAATAAAAATTTTATTCAAAAGTTCGACGGCTTCTTCTTCGGAAGGGGCGACAGATATCCTTAAAAAGCCCTCTGCTTCTCCTCTCCGGATAGCCAATAGCCTGTGCGACGGGCATTTTTTTAAAGGTTCTTCATATGTAAAATAATCCCGGTATTTTATCCCTTCTTCATCTTTACCTTTGATGGCTTTTGAGTATAGTATCGCATCCCTGCTGAAAAGATTTCTTATCCTGCCCCTTGCCGCCTGGTTTTCGTTTACCCATTCTGCAATAATATCCCGTGCGCCCTGCAATGCTTCTTCGGTATTCTTCACTTTCTCACTGATAAAAGAAGCGGCTTTTGAACTAATATCCGGTTCTGCCTGTTTCATGATTATTTTTGCCAATGGCTCAAGCCCTTTTTCTGTAGCAATCACAGCACGGGTCTTTCGCTTGGGTTTATAAGGCAGATAAATATCTTCAAGTTCAGATAATACAAGCGTGTCTTCAATTTGAATTTTCAGTTCGCCTGTTAATTTTCCCTGCTCTTCTATTGATTTGAGAACCGTTTCTTTACGTTTTTCGAGTTCGGTAAATTTATGGCGCTGCTCTTTGATTAAAGAAATCTGAACTTCATCAAGGTTTCCTGTAATTTCTTTCCGGTACCGGCTTATAAAGGGTATCGTTGCTCCATCTTCAATCAATCTCAGGGTATTTTGAACCTGCACGGCAGCAACGCCGACTTTTTCGGCAATAATCTCAACCTGTTGCTTTTTCATTCTATTAAATATATATTTGTAGCGGAAATTTACTCAAAGATAATATTATACTTTGAAAGGATTAAATTAATACATTTCACATTTGGTAATCAGTAAACAGTAATCGGTAACCTGCCTGCCGGTAGGCAAGGTCAGTTAGAAACCACCGATTACTGACCGCCATAGGCGGAACCGAATACCGATTACTAACAGTATAATATCTAAGAATTACTTTGAGTCTGTAACTGAATAATTATTTTAACACGGAGAACCATCTGTCAATATGTATAAAAAAAAGGCGCTTACATTATTAATACCAGTTTTGGCTATCCTGCTTTTGTTTTATACTTCATGTGATAAAAATTCCGATACCGCGTATCTATACAAGCTAACCGGAACAACGTGGAAATTATATGACTTCATGCGTGAATCCGACACATCCCTTTTTAAATATTTAGACACTTGTATTAAAGATAATTCTATCCGGTATTTTGCCGACGGCACATTTACAGAAAATGAAGGCAAATTCAAATGTGATCCTACAGACCCTATAGAGCAAAGAGGAACATGGAGTTTTAATTCTGAAATGACGCAACTTAATACTACGGATAATAAAGGCATCAAAACCATTTTTGATATAATAAAACTTGAAAGGGATCAGTTAAAATTACGTTATACCGATACTGCCGATACTAAATTTTTATTATACTTTAATCCTTACCTGGACTAGCCTGAACCAAACAAGAAAAAATATTGAGATATGGTCAAATCAGATATTTTTTTTATGAATGAAGCAATCCGCTTATCTATAAAAAGCGTCAAGGATGGAGGGGGCCCTTTTGGCGCTGTCATTGTTAAAAATGGAAAGATTATTGCAAAAGCTTCGAATAGTGTTACTAAAGATAATGATCCCACGGCTCATGCGGAAGTGAATGCATTGCGTCTGGCTGCAAAAAAAATAAAAAATTTTGATTTGAACGGATGTATTGTTTATTCATCCTGCGAACCCTGTCCCATGTGTCTGGCCGCTATATACTGGGCAAAGATCGACAGGTTATTTTTTGCAAACACAAAAACCGATGCGAAAAAAATCGGATTCGATGATTTTTTTATTTATGATGAACTTGAATTACCATACGAGAAACGGAAAATGAAGGTAACACAGATGATGCGTAACAAAGCCCTTGAAGCGTTCAGGAATTGGGATAACAAAGAGGATAAGATTCAATACTAGCCAAGCTCGCTGATCCTTTCTAATTTTTTCAGATCAAGGATTTTAATTTTACGCCCTTCAATCGCAATCACCTTTTCGCCGGCAAATGCAGAGAGTGTGCGGATCGCATTCGAGGTGGTCATATTCGATAAACTTGCTACATCTTCGCGGGATAAATATATTTTAATGGTGGCGTTGTCTTCTTCTAAGTTATAAGTTTCTTTCAGGAACAATAATGTTTCGGCAAGCCTGCCCCGGATATGTTTTTGTGTCAGTGAAACAGTCCTGTTATTGGATGATCCGAGTTCACTGGCCATACGTTTCATAATGAGCAGCGTAATGTTGCTGTTCTCGCGTAGGATTTTAAAAAGAGCATTTTTTTCAATAACGTAAATAATGCTGTCTTCAATGGCAACCGCAGATGCAGCATAATTTTCTTCTGCGAACAATGCCCTGTATCCAATGAATCCATAGGGTTTAGCCATACGGATGATTTGTTCTCTTCCCCCGACTCCTTCTTTAAAAATTTTAACCTTGCCTTCAAGTAATGAAATTAATCCGGTGGGTTTATCGCCTTCTTTAAAAATGATTTCTCCTTTTTTATAAGTATAGGATTCGTGTTTATCGCTTAGAAGTTTTTTCTCTGCATCGCCAAGCGATTTAAAAACAGAGTTTTTGTAGTTAATGTACGTATCAATAATATAAGCTCCCGTGTTCATGATATAGTTATTTAGATGTTGAAAAACACTCAAATGTATACATTGTAATTTTAATAAACAAAAATAGTAGTGAGTTTTTTACCAAATAATTTTTCCATGAAAGGTAATTCCGTTTTCATTTTTTAAACTTAAGAAATAAATTCCGCATGGTAGTTCGTCAAAGGATAGTTCTACCCTGTCGGTTCTGATATTGTTGGTTTCTTTTATTTTCAACCCGCGGTAATCTGTAATAATGAGATTAAAAATATCCTGTGATGGATTTGAAAAACAAATTGTAATATTGGATTTTGAAGGGTTGGGATATATTTTGACGTTGCTGTTTTCTTTATTAATATTATAGGTAAGCGGCGACTGAAAAAAAGCGTTCAGATCATATATTGCAGGTTGGTGCAGGTATGCTGCCTGTCCGTTTTTATGCACGGATAGTTTTAATATATCAAGTTCAGGAATGAATTGCATGAATTGAATGTTTCCAGTACCGGAATTTGAATAATTTTTCATTATGTTCCAGTTTTCCGTATCGCTGATGTTCAACCCGTTTTCAATTGCTGTTGCAACCGCATTATAGCGCGAACAATAATTATGTGCATTGTTTCTTTTTATGGAACTGTTTGCAGCGTAAAGGTTGTCGCCCGGAATAGTATCCGGATATTCATTGCTCCTGAAAGAAAATCTGGGAATTGTGGGTGTTAATTCTGCAACTTGTGCAATTAAACTGTCCGTTCCAAAGGCAGAGGGAGCCAGAGAGGCAACGATAAATCCGTCGGCATAGCTGTTCATGTTGTGAAGTAACGCATCCTTAACATCCTGCGTATTGTTAAATCCGTCTCCGTTATAATCTGTTTTTTCGAGCGCATTCCTGAGGCTGAACCAAATGGGTTCATATGCTTTGTTAAGGCTGCTGTTCCCTGTAAAGTCCGACAGCATATGCTGAAACGCTGATAACCCGCTGCTGTTAACACCCGAAAGAACGGATATCTGTCCTGCAAATCCTATGAGTAACCAGGGCTGTTCATCAGGCTCTGAAGGAATGTGAATGATTACGGCCTGATTATTAATAATGCTCGAATTTGGCGTCCAGTCTAAATGACGGGAGATAACAGATTTGCCGTCTAAATTTGTTCCTTCAGTTGCATTTCCCCAACTCATCAGGCTTGAACATCCATTCTTAAGATTGATATTTTTAAAAGTCGGCAATCCTTCAAGATCAAGAAATGAATTTGCTACAAGCAAGTCAAGATAATCAACCCCTGTAACATCAATGCCTGCATCTGTCATTCCCTGTATTACCGCTTTCGCTTCGTTTATATACACCGAATCAATTTTAATATGCACTCCTGCATTGATAATGCTTTTAGCCGCCGGTAACGAGGAACCGAAGGCGGGTACGATATATCCGGTATAAATGGCTTTTATTTTGTTTCCTAAAAGATAACCGACCGCATAGCCGCGTTCCTGGTGTGTTCCCCATACTTTTACTATCGAAACATTTCCTGTATCGGATAAAATTGTTCCATTAACATTTTGTGAATAAGTATTTTTAAAAATAAGTATTAATACCCATAAAACAAAAGCAGCCTTTTTCATATTTATTTCGACTTTCTTTTTGTGTGATTTTAAATTTAAGTTCTTAATTCTGAATAGAAAATCCGATTTTTAAAATTGAATTATACTAAAAATGGTTAAATTGTTAACATTGTTAAATTACTTTTTTTATTCATTTATATATCGTTAATATTTGATTTATAACAATTTAACAATATGACAATTTAGCAATATTATTTCAGCAAAAGGTTAAATTTTAAACC
>JACREX010000188.1 GCA_016212695.1 Bacteroidia bacterium | reverse complement strand
GTTTTCTATTAATATTTTTTCCCCATTTCTGCTTTTATCTAATACAGATGGTGTTTGAAATGTTACAAATGACTCAACCGGCTTACGGTCAGTAAATATAGATGGAGGTGTGTCATGCCTCATTTTAAAGCCATCCCACCAGATAGGTGTTCCACTTCCTGTTATATCAGCATCATTGTACATCACGCCATTCATTGTTTTGTCGAATTCTACTGACAATAACTCTGAAGAATGAACAGGGGACTCATATCCTGCCTTTGTTCCAATTGCTATCCAGCAAAACTGAACATCCGAAGTACCATTATTTTCCACTACTGTAAATCCATCCTTTGTGACAGATTCAACATATACCCCGGAACTTTTGCCATTAGGTGTGGCTGTTACAGTAACCGGTGTTTTTTCCGACACAACTTTTGAAAAATTACCATTAAATTTTATATAAGCTTTTCCATTAACTAACTTAGCTGTTCCTTTATCCATAATATCAACAGAAGTTGAAGTGGAAACATAAGAAGGTATTCTCTCCGTTTCGTCGCTTGAATTATCAAGCTGAACAATAAAATTGTTAGTATATGTTTTTCCTTCAACATATAAGCTGAACTGCTCTCCTTTTAACATGGTGCCATATTTAATACCCCTTATCCAGGCGCCCATAGTACCGGCATATGCTGCAATACCAATATCATTATACTGTACGGTGTCCCCGGTATTTAACATTTTCCCTCCGATGGCTCCCAATGAATAACTGCCAAACGCATATACACCGATATCAACTGATGCTGAACTATAATAACCCAATGCCCCTCTTGAAAGATTATAATTATCACCTAAAACCCCACCTGTACGAGTAGAAGTACCGCCATCGCCAAATACACCAAATTTATAAGACCCTGCAACACTATTTCCCTGACCATATACTGATTTACGGCAAGTTGTGGAAACAAATCCTGTTCCTGCAGTAGCACCAGAAGCAAGCCCATAAACACCAGTTGCGGCTATATCGGCTCCTGAAGAAATTCCAACAACACCCGTAGAAGCGCCAGTTCCAGATGTTTGCCCCTGCACACCTTTTCCTGTTGCATTGTTGCAAGCACCGATAACTCCAATACCCCCGGCAAGAGTAGAAACGGTGATACCAGAAACAGCCGTTCCTGCATAATAAGAACTTGCTCCAAGACTACCAACTAATGCGGCCCCACCTGTTTGGTAGTTTTCAAACCATCCTCCAAAACCAATAGCAGCGCCGGCAGCAGCATTATTGTCACCCTCAACACCAATTCCAGTAGCGTTATCTGTAACTCCCCAAACACCATAGCTTGCAGCTGTATTATTTCCATAACCATACACACCTACATTGGTGCTTGAGAAAGCGCCTCCACTGCCACCTCCCAGATAAGACCCGCCGAGATTGTTTCCTACACCAAAAACTCCTGTGCCGGATGTATTTAAATTATTACCCACCAAGGCAAATCCTGTTGACTGTGAAGTAAGACCCCACACTCCATACCCATCGCTTGCTCCTGCGGCAGCGCTGTTCCATCCAACCACAGCATCAGAACCTCCTGCTGTTGTTTCTCCCATCACAGCAGCAGAATATATAGTAGGTGAAGTACACAAACCATAAACGCCATAAACTTCTCCGCTTGCTCCTGTGGCTGAGCCATATACTCCAGCAGCGTTATTAGTTATTGATGATGTTGATCCCCAAACCCCATTAACCGCTCCTGCTGCATTGTTTATTCCTCTTACACCGGAGGCATTGGCAGTAGCAGAAGTAGCAGTACCTAACACACCGTAAACCTGCGCAGCGCCTGTAATATAACCATAAATTGCAGCATTATCTGCTCCTGCCAAAGCGCTTGAAGCATACAACTGATAACTTGTACTCGGGGCTACATTAACACCAACATAACCGCCGCTGGTAATTCTCATTCGTTCAAGGGGAGTATTAATTACTGCGCTTGTTTTAATAACAAAGTCCTGCACATCATTTGTTCCGATATAATTTGTACCTGCTACGGTACCTGAATTGCCAAGCACTGCCCATGCGGCATTAGGAGGGGAGTTATCAAAAAACATATTCCATGCTGCTCCATCCCAATACCAGAAGCCAATCTGCTCGGCAGGGGGACCGGCAAATAAATCGGTTTGATATACTAATAGTCCGTAATCAGTCGCTCCAGGGGCAAGAGCCACCTTTTGGGCACGCGTCATGTTAGGAATCAAAACCCCGCCTGTTGTGCCTGCAACCTGAAGCAATGACTTTGCAGATGGAGTAGCAGTTCCAATCCCGACTCTTCCGCCGCCGCTTGGAACGATTATAGCATTATTAGCAGTTGTACCTCCGCTGGCTGAAAAATAACCTGCAACATTTGTGCTTGTAACCCCTGTATTTGTTATTGACGAATACAATCCGTAATTAGTCATTAAGGCTGCAGCATTGGCGCCACTGCGTGAAAGGTTCAGCAATTTACTGGCGTTGCCTGCTGTGGAAGTGGAAGAAATATTTACAGCCGTTCCTGTGGTAAGAGCATTTGCATTTACTTCTAAACCATTTCCTGTAGTTAGTGAGTTGCCATTTAATTGCATAACCGTTGCAAGGGTGGTTGAAATATCATCTATCTTGAAACCTACACCTGCAACGGTACGGGCGCCATTGAAATTAAACCGGACAAGGCCATTGGTCGGAGCGCCCGTTGCCCCGGTGGTGACGGATAAAGCATTACCTGTTAAACCCGCAGCAGTCGCAGAAACAGCAAGACCATTACCTGTAGTTAGCGCATTACCATTTAATTGCATTACAGTCGCAAGGGTGGTTGAAACATCGTCTATTTGAAAGCCAACGCCTGCGGCAGTTCGGGCACCGGTAAAGTTGAAACGGACAAGACCATTTGCTGGGGCACCGGTGGAAGCATTGGTTGCCAGAATTGATTGAGTAACTTGGGCTGCTCCGGAAGAATTTATGTTAAGCAGTGCGCCTGTGTTGGCAACTGCGGTACCTGCGAAGTTGATATTAGCAAGGGAACCTGTAAAAGCAGCCACGGCGCCCGAGGCCTGGATATTAAGCAGCGAGCCTGTATTGGCGCCGGCTGTGGTTAATACTGTTCCGGTATTAGAAATGGTTAATCCTAAACCGGTGGTAAGTGAGTTTGCGTTAATCCTCATTACGGTTGCAGCCGTTGTGGAAACATCGTCTATCTGAAAGCCAACGCCTGCGGCAGTTCGGGCACCTGTAAAGTTGAAACGGACAAGACCATTGGTCGGAGCGCCAGTAGAAGTAGTGCTTACGCTTAAAGCATTACCAGTTAATGTAGAAGTGTTATGAGCAATTGTAAGGCAGTTTCCTGAAGTTGCGGCGGTAAAATTCATATCAAAACCATTGGCGGTGGTATTGGCAAAATTAAATGTAGTGAGATATGTACTATGGTTTAAAGTAAGAGCGCCGTTAGGGTCAATAATTTCGTTCCAGCGAACATTGCTGCCTGAGCCGCTGAATAAGTAGCGCCAGGCGGCGCCGTCCCAATACCAGTAACCAACAGGGACATCGGTTATTTGATAAACTAACAAGCCATAATCGGTGGCAGCAGGAGCAATGGCCACCCGCTGTGCCTGCGTCATATTCGGCACTAAAAGCCCACTTGTAGTACTTACCATTTGAAGCAATGACTTTGCAGATGGAGTGGTAGTTCCAATTCCAACATTACCGCCGCCTGATGGAACAACAAGTCCATAGTTAGCAGTTCCTCCTGAGGCGGTAAAATAACCGCCATAGTTAATGTCTCCGCTTCCTATTGCTCTTCCATAAACTCCGTAACCGTTGCTGCCCACTGCGGCTGCTCCTGTTTTTTCACCACGCACTCCATATTGGCCGCCTGCACCTGTAGATGTATTCTGACCATAAACGCCATATCCTCCATCTCCGGTAGCTTGTCCAAGAACGCCATTTCCACTTGCGCCGGTAGCTAAACCCCGCACACCGGCAGAGGCAGCGTTAGCAGATGCACATTCGCCAAACACGCCATAGATGTCTATTGTAGTTCCCGCTGCGTAGCCCCTGACGCCTGCAGCGCCAGAAGTGAGTACTGCAGTTGAAATAGCGCCTAAAACACCATAAACCCGTGCATTGCCCGTTGATGCTCCATATATGGCAGCATTATCTGCTGCTGCCAAAGCGCCTGAAACATACAAATTATAGCTTGCGCTGGGCGCTACATTGATACCGACAGTGGAATTATTATCCTGGGTTACGCCTATTCCTATAGTATTTGTCCCTGTCCACCTTGCTAAATAATTTGTTGTCCCGCTGCCGCCCAATATTCCAGTCCCTACTTTTTTCCATACAAGGCCTACGCCGTCCCAGTAATAGAAACCTGCGCCGTTTGTTCCATCGCCATCGGTTGAATAAATAATCAATCCATCCTGTGCTGCAAGTAAACCAGCCGGCCTGTTTGCCCATGTCATTCTCGGTATTAACATACCAAGGCCGCCTGTTGCCGCCGCTTTCACATCAAGCAGCGCCTTACTGTCCGGATTCGATCCGTCGGTATTGATACCGATATTCTGTGCATTTACTGAATTTACGCACAGGTATAAAATGACGATAAAAAGGGGTATTAATAGTTTCATAAATATTTAGATATTTGATTTTTTAAATTTGTACGTCATTTTCATAAATTTGGTTTCATTTCCTTTAAAAGATTATAAATACAATTTTGTATAATTTGTTAGCGAAAAGCACAATGCTTATAAGAGAATGGCTGCAATGGATTTCTCCAAAAAACAGATATAAAACGCCGGATAATATATGTCAGACGCCGGATAACATATAAAATTACCCACCTGACACGTGTCAGACACCGAATAACATATAAAATTACCCTCCTGACATGTGTCGGACACCGGGTAACAAATAAAATTCACCGGATAATACATGTTGGACGCCGGATGACGGACGACGGATTACACTTGTCGGTTGCCATATTATACTTGCAATTCCGCAATTTTCATTTATAAGTATATGAGTGTATACTGTGCGTGGCATAAATCAGCGTATTCTTTAAAAGACCCAAGAACCAAGTTCCCTGCCTTGCCGGCAGGCAGGCAAATCCCAAGAACCAAGACCTACGCTACAAGCCCTCTTCGAATTTGGGGCTTGAATTTTGGAATTTGGGACTTCCAATAATGCGACAATTTATCCCGTTTTGAGTATAAAATGTAAAGATACAACAGTTTTAATAAGAAAACAAGAGATTACGGAAAATAAATTTTAAATATAAATTTCATTAATCTTAATTCATTAGGGTTTGGGTCTGACCATGATATAAGCGCTGTTAAAGTTACAATTACCGCCAGAACTGGTCCAACCATATAAGTGCATCTCCCATCCATTGCTTGTTCCGGCACTCCAATCTTTCCAATCACTTATAACAACATATCCCGTTTCTGTACTAGCCCAAGTCCATCCATCAGTACTTATAATTGGGTAAGTTGATGTTCCGCTTTTAGCACATCTCAACTGAAAATTATTTGTACCAGCAGCGCTTGTAACCCGAATAACAAGTTTTACCTGAAGTTCACCCCTTGGATCAAACAAATCTGGGTCAATCCCTGTCTCACAATTTGACAAATCTGCACCAGATGTATTTGTCATATTAAAATTGCTCCCGGCTTGCCAAAGTGGAATAATATAAATTTGATTGGAAGATTTCACATATGCCCCTTCAACAACCAACCCATAATTGTCAACGCCTGTATAAGCTCCATTTGTAAAAGTTGGTTTAATGTGTAGTGCATGGAGTTTATCGTTATTTGCACCGGCAGTAAGGGTTTGTTCAAGGTTTACACCTTTGGCAAAACCACCGGAAGCAGTTACAGTTTTTTTAACTTCAAATGGCCAGTTGACTGTGGTTGAACCAATGCAGGTGTTTCCTTCAATAATTAAACCGTTTGAAGGTGCAGTGTTGGTTCCTGAATAAGCTGCTCCTATTGCAACCCCACCTTCAACATCTAATATATTTGCAGGAGTAGTCGTACCAATTCCAACATTTCCTGAATTTTTAATAATCATTCTAGTATCAGTAGTTGTAACATTTGCCGAACTTGCTACAGAATTATTTGCAAATATTATATCCCCTATACCATTCGCACCTGTCCTTTGGTAAAAAATCCCAGCTTTAAAATAACCTGTTGAGCTAACGGAATGAACTTTAAATCTCAAACCACTTATCGCTCCATTGCTTGCTAAATAGTTTTCAATGTCTACTAAATTTCCATCCGTGCCATCAGTAACAGAGTTAATAGTTTTTAAATGTAATAAATGATTCGGAGAACTAATCCCAATTCCGACATTTCCATCTTTTACGATTCTCATTCTTTCAGTCATTGTGTTTGCGGTAGCGCTTGACGCTGCGACAGGGGCTGTTTTAAATACCAAATCTCCTGAACCGCCAGTGCCTGTACCGTTACCAGATTGAATTGTTATATCTGCCCCTGTTTTATCTGTACCAGTAATATCTGCACCTCGCAAAATAGTATTTACCGTAGTGCCAGAACCATCTAATCTGCCAAAAACTATTTCATTAACTGTAGCTTTAATTCGCATTCTTTCTAAAGTAGTTGCTCCTGTTTTAAAAACCATATCCTGATCATCGGTTGTTCCAATAAAATTTGTACCTGCTGTAGTTCCTGAATTTCCGGAAATTTTCCATGCATTTGCATCTGATAAATTAGCCCAACTTAAACCACCGGCGCCATCTGATTGCAAAACCTGTAAATTGGAACCGAAGCCTGAAGGGAGGGTGAAAATATAATCACCGCCTAAAGCATCAGGAGCTTTAAACCCAACCATATCTGTTCCATTTGCTGCCAATTCACGGAACCGAATACCACCTGCGTTACCTGCTGCAGTTCCATAGGGATAAACGGTTGGAGTATTGTCTTGGGGAATGACAAACAGATTCGTTCCATTTTGTTTAGTGAATGAGGTGGTAAGGCTTGCCTGATCTGCATTATTATCTATATCGAATGTAAGGCTTCCATTGCTTAACATTTTCAATCCGTAATTCCCTCCGGGCCCCATTATGGTTCTATCTGCCGAATTCCCGGATAATGTGAGATTGCCATTAAAATCTGCATTACCATTCGCTGAAACATTACCACCGGCAGTTACAGTAAAAACATTTGATCCTCCGCCGTTTTTTATAGCAAAATCTTCAGAGCCACTATTGTTGTTATCAGGCTGCATCCTTATGCCACCTCTGGAACTTAAAGTCATTAGTACATCTCCGGTAGATTGTCCATAAATAATGTTACCAGATACAGTAAGCGTTGTACCAATTACTCCTGCCCCGGAAATATTAAAATTTGATGAAGCCTGCTGTCCGGTTTGATTTAAAATATAATCATTATTTGCCCCTGCAAACATTTTTTTCCACGCAGCCCCATCCCAGTAATAATAGCCCTTACCATTAGTTCCGTCTCCATCGGTAGAATAAATAGTTAAGCCATCCTGTGTTGCCGTTAAACCGGTTGGTATGTTTGCCCACGTCATCCTGGGAATGAGCAGACCATATCCTGAAGCTTTAATGTCAAGCAATGCTTTTGCATCCGGATCAGAACCGTCTGTATTTATACCTACATTTTGTGAGAAAATATCAGCATTGCAGAAAATGATACTCGCCAGTATCAGTATTGCAAATTTATTTTTAGAAATCATATTCGCCCGTTTTTTTATCAAACATAATTTATTTTTCGTAATTATTTTTTTTTTGTTTCAAATTTTTTGAGCAATTTGACGTATGTCATTAATTAATTTTTTTTAACAGTTGTTAACAGTTAAAAAGACGCATTATACTGCAGACGGTGTAAATTTCCACAACAAAATATGAGTTGGAAGATGGTAGCGGTAGTTGGTAGTCGCTCTGTTACTGCAAACTACCAACTACTACTACCAACTTTTCAAAATGCGATAATTTATCCTGTTTTTAGTATAATTAAAGAGCAGGTTGTTGTTTAATAAAAGTTTTTTTTTAAAGTATTTTCTTCTATTTTTGTTATCGGCAAAGCGCTGAATAGTTTTATGCAGAAGACCACGATTTTCAGGCAACTTATTCTTAATGTTATCATCCCTGTTGTGATAGCATTGCTTATGCTTGGAATTTTAAATTATCAGAACACGAAAAGCATCCTGCAGGAATCTAATGAAAAGAAAAATCAGATTATTTCGGATGAAATCAAAAACATCATGGGTTTTCAGGATATGGCCCTTAATATTGTTGAAGAAGGCCTTGATAAAGATGTTGAATCGGCAAGCGAAAAGCTTATAAAACAGTATTTCATAGACACCAGAAAAGTTGTTGAATCCGATTTGAAAAAGATTCAGGAACAAATCGGTATGGATCCCAAAATGGAAGACATTTATATTATTGATGCACAAACAGGGGTTATTGTAAACACAACCTATGAAAAAGACAGGAGCCTTAATGTTTTTAATTTTGGTGAGAGCTTTAAAAAATTCCTGATGGATGTGGTAAAAAATAAAAAATTTGTCAGCGAGCGTTTTTCTATAGAAATGTCAACGAACCGGATAAAAAAATATACATACCGGCCTACGCCCGATGGCAAATATATTATAGAAACCGGCCATTATTCGAAAAAAGCAGACGATATTAAAGAACATGTGAAACAAAGATTCAACCGGATTATGCGTAAAGATTCGAGTATAGCTTTTGTGGGTCTTTATATTGGAGCAGATGAACCGTTTGAACTGAACAGCGGAGAGAAGATAAAAAAGAATGATGGCCGGAAAAAAATGTTATTGGCTGCATTTGCTGATAAAAAGCGAAAGTCTTTGGATACCATTGAAACCGATAAAATTAAAAATATTCAAAGACATTTACGTTATGATTTTTTTTACATGGAGCGTAAAAATACAACACTCTATAAAAGCTCCGTTATTACTATTGTTTCGGACCGGACATCAGAAATAAAACTGTTACGGTTCGAACTGATAAAATCTCTCCTTATATTTGGGATAACCCTGTTTGTTGTGATTTTGCTTATTTATAAGAAAACAAAAAGCATCACGCTCCCTCTGAAAAAATTAGTGAATAATGTTTTGAGGATCTCTGCCGGTAATTTTGAGGAACGTGCCGAAGTGGAAGGGAACAATGAGATCACAACCCTTTCGGTAAAATTTAATGAAATGCTCGGAACCATAGAGGGGTATTATAATGTGCTCGAAGAAAAAGTCCGGGAACGGACTGCGCAGGTTGTAAAGCAGAAAGACCAGATTGAAGAGCAGAAAAAAAGAATTACAGACAGTATTATTTATGCCAAAAGAATACAGGACGCTATATTGCCACCCGTTGAGATCATAACGAAACTTTTAAAAAATGCTTTTGTTCTTTATAAACCCAGGGAAATTGTAAGCGGCGATTTTTACTGGATCACGGAACATAATGAACGGGTTATTGTTGCCGCAGTTGATTGTACCGGTCATGGCGTGCCCGGCGCTTTTATGAGCATGCTGGGATATGCTTTTTTGAATGAGATTGTTAGTAAATCAAAAGAAATACACGCGAATGAAATATTGTTCCGCCTGAGGGCAAATGTTGTGGCCGCACTGCGCCAGACCGATGAAATCGGCAGTTCAAAAGACGGGATGGACATAGCTTTATGTATTATTGATCATAATAATCTTACGCTGCAGTTTGCCGGTGCGAATAATCCATTGTATATAGTTTCAAGTTTGATGTTTGAAGCCTTGCCTACCCTGCCTACCGGACAGGCAGGCGGCAGGCAGGTTTCAAGTTCAACAGCCGAACCCAACTTAAAACTTAAAACTTCAGACTATAAACTTCACGAAGTGAAATCCGATAAAATACCGATTGGTATCACTCGAAAGGGTATGGTACCTTATACCAATCACGAGATAAGCCTTCAGAAAAATGATGTTATTTATATATTTTCTGACGGATATCCCGACCAGTTTGGCGGCCCCGAGAACTGGAAATTCATGTCTTCGAATTTTAAAAATTTACTTCTCGAAATCCATGATAAACCCATGGAAGAACAAAAGACTATCCTCGATAAAAATATTGAAGAATGGAGAAGCGGCAGGGAACAAACGGATGATATTTTAGTTATTGGAATAAGGATTTAATTTTTTTTTATTATCTTTACTATTTTCTATTTTTAAAATATCGCTTTGTTTGATTTCATGGATTTTGAAAACGACATCTATATCAGCCTTGCGAATGGCAATATCCTAAACAGTTGGGAAAAAAACCTAGTTCAGTTTTTAACTACTTTATTGGAGCGGCTGTTAAATAAAAAAATGCGTATAGCCTATTCAGGAGAGGATAGAGCGCTGCAACAGAATCATACCGTACTTTCCGGATCATGTGTTTATATTATCCTGTTAAATGAAGATTATATCCGATCAGAAAATTCCATGGCTGAACTTGAATCTATTTGTAATTGTCTTCAGGGAGATAAAACCCGGATTTTTAAAGTACTGAAATCTGAAATGCCGCTGAATGTCCAACCTGAATCCGTAAGAAATTATCTTAGTTATGATTTTTTTGAAAAAGAAGTGGAAAACCCGGACGAGCAATCCTATTATGACCTGATGATCTATGAGATAGAGCGGCATTACTGGACTAAATTAACCGATCTTTCTTTTGATATATATAAACAACTTAGTAAGGAAACTTCTGAAGAAAATAAAGAAATAGCGATCTATCTTGCAGAAACCACGACTGATCAGGAAAAAAATCTGGAAAGTATAAAGAGAGAACTGAAAAGATTAGGTTATAAAATATTTCCGGATACACGACTTCCATCAAATCAGGATGATTTAAAAAAGGCTGTGTTTGATTACCTGAAAAAAACTTTTATGTCCATACATCTGATAGGGAATAATTATGGCGAGATCATTCAGAACTCACAGTATTCAATAATTGATTTGCAGATACGGATAGCTTCGGATTATTATGAAATGATCAATACGGATCGAAAGGATCCCGAAGGCGCTGATTTTTCGCGTCTGATATGGATAAATCCGGATTTAAAATTATCCAATGAAAAACAGAAACAATATATCGAACAACTCAAGCGTGATGCCGACATACTTAAAGGAGCCTCATTAATTCAGACGCCCCTGGAGCATTTTAAATCCATTATACTCGCAGAAATAAAGAGTAAAAATCAGCAACCGATCCATTCATTCAACAAGCTGAACAGCGGGACAAGGGTATATCTCATTCACGAGAGCCAGTCGTTTGATAAAATAAGCGAGATCAGTTCTTTCCTTGCAAATAGCGGATTTGAAATAATCCATTCCCCTTTGCTGAGCGAAGAAAAGAACCTGCTGAAAAAGCACAGGCAGAACCTTATTGATTGCGATGCCGTATTGATTTATTTCGACAGCAGCGATGAGTTTTGGCTGAAAAGTAAACTGAACGACCTGATGAAAGCCCCAGGATTTGGTAGAAACCGCCCCTTTGCTGCAAAAGCCGTATTAATTGATTGCGAATACGATTTTTTACAGGAAATTTTTGATAAGAAAGGTGTTTTTATCATCAGAAGCAATCAGGCGTTTTCTCCGTTTCTTCTTGATAAATTTATTGATAAAATTCAGATGTCTTTTGTATGAAAGATTCATATACAAATACCTTATCTGAAATTGACGGGCAGGTTGAAACGATGTTCAACCCTTTTCCGGGTTTGCGGCCATTCGGGATCGAAGAGAGCCATTTATTTTTTGGCAGGGACGGGCAGAGCGACGAGGTCTTATACTGCCTTGCAAAAAACAGATTTGTTGCAATTCTCGGCACATCCGGAGGAGGAAAATCTTCGCTGATTTATTGTGGATTGCTGCCTATACTGCACGGCGGGTTTATCACTAGAGCAGGTTCGGCCTGGCAGGTTATCATTGCGCGTCCCGGTAACAGACCAATAAATAACCTTGCCTTAGCGTTAACAAAAAAAACAAAAGAAGATATTGAAGAAGAAGATTATTTCAACCAGTCGCTGATTGATTCGATCTTGCGAAGCAGCTCCCTGGGCCTTATTGATGCAGTGAAGCAATTATATCAGACCAATAAAAATATCCTGATCTTTATAGACCAGTTTGAAGAACTGTTCCGCTACAGGAACGAATCCCAGCTTGCCGACAGCATCAATGAAACCTATTCCTATATTAAATTATTGGTTGAAGCAATCAACCAGGAGGATATCCCGATCTATATTGCCATAACGATGCGGTCTGATTTTATCAGTGAATGTTCGCAATACCAGGAATTATCGTTTCTTATCAATAAAAGCCATTACTTAATCCCGCAGATGACACGCGACGACTTGTGCGAGGCAATCACAGGGCCTATCGCTGTTGCCGGCGGGGCCATATCTACGCATCTTGTACACCAGTTGCTGAATGATATCGGGGATAATCCCGACCAGCTGCCAATCTTACAACATGCATTAATGCGAACCTGGGATTACTGGATAAAACACAGGGTGGCCGATGAAGCGATAGACATAAATCATTATCATGCCATCGGCGGGATTGAAAAGGCATTGTCTGAACACGCAAACGAGGCCTTTAATGAACTTTCGCCGAAAGGCAAAGAAATTTGTGTGAGTTTATTTAAGACGCTCACGGAAAAAGGCAGCGACAACAGGGGCATACGCCGTCCGACCAGTGTAAAGGATTTGGCATTGATTTCTCATGCTACGGAGGAAGAGGTAATGGTTGTTATTGAAAAATTCCGCATAGCCGGAAGGTCGTTTCTCTCACCCCCAAGCAAATTTCATTTGAACAGCGATACTATTATTGACTTGTCTCACGAAAGCCTTATGAGGATTTGGGACAAACTTAAATTATGGGTAGAGGAAGAAGCGACTTCCGTGCAGATGTATCTCCGCTTGTCAGAATCGGCAGCGCTTTACCAGCTTGGAAAAACAGGATTGTGGAGACCGCCCGATTTACAATTGGCTGTAAACTGGAGACTAAAACAACAACCCACCCTGGCCTGGGCGCAACGGTATGCTTCGAGTTTTGAAAGAACCCTGTCTTATCTCGATGCCAGCGAGAAAGAGTACCAGGCCGAGGAGCAAAATAAAATACGATTACAAAAACGCGCGTTAAAACGATCCAGGATATTTGCGCTTGTTCTTGGAGCAGCCGCAGTGCTTTCCCTTGGTTTTATGCTTTATTCCCAGATGATGAGGGTTGAGGCGGATAAGCAAAAGATAATGGCCATGAAGCAAACACGGGCTGCAGAATGGCAAAAACTATTAGCCGAAAGAGAGAAGGAAAAAGCATTTACAGAAGAGTTGTATGCAAAACAGAAATCAGTTGAGGCCGGAATATCCGAAACACAGGCAAAGCAGGCAAAAGAAAATGCAATAATTCAAAAACAAAAAGCCATTGAATCGGCCAACGAAGCAAATCTACAAAAACTTCTTGCAGATTCCAGCGCAAGAGTAGCCTACCTTGAAAAGCTGAAAGCCGATGTGAATGCATTAACTGCAAAAAGAGCCCAGTATAAAGCTTTTGAACTGAGCATGCGGGCTATTGCCCAATCCATGGCAGTGAAGTCGGTACAGGTTGATAAAGATAAAACCGAAAAAGCCTTAGTTGCATATCAGGCATATTTGTTTAACAAAAAATACAAAGGTCTGCAATTTAATTCGGACATATACAATGGTCTTTTTTCTGCATTGAAAGCGTTTAAAGGAAAATTTTTTAATCAGATGAGCGGGCATTCCGCTTCGGTAAGGGCAATCGTTTTTTCCCTGGGCAATAATATTTTTTACAGCGCCGGGAACGATGGCCGGATTATCCAGTGGTATATGAAAGATTCAACCGTCCATAAAACTGTATTTAAAAACAAAAGTTTTAATACCTGCCTTGCCATCAGTAAAAATGGGAAATGGCTTGCATGCGGAACCGATTCATTAGTTCAGGTTTTTGATATCGGAAATCTCGAAAACGGCCCTGTCAGAGTGTTTAAGGGACATCTCGACAATGTATGTGCATTGGTATTTGCTCCGGATTGTAATAACCTGATATCGGCAAGCGAAGATAAAAGCATTATGATCTGGAATCTTGGCACAGGGGAAAGAAAAATATTTACAAAACGAAGTTCGGGCGTAAAATCTTTAGCAGTAACGCCTGATGGTAAAACTATTATCGGCGGTACCGGCGATGGCGAGATTATTTTTTGGAACCGGTATTCTAAGGATTCCTTAAAAGTGTTCAGCGATCCGAATGTTTCTATTAATGTTATTACGGTCAGCCCGGATGGATCCATGCTTGCTACAGCCGACAATGTTGGTAATATCCGGTTATGGAATGTGAGTTTTAGAAAACCGATTATAAATTTAAGCGGGCATTCCACGAAGATCAGCGACCTGAAATTCAGCCCGGATAATAATTATTTTGCCTCTGCAAGTTTTGACGGTACTATAAGAATATGGAATACCGATAATTTTAATTTTCAACCCTATGTGCTGAAGGATGAACGGTCGTGGATATGGACCATTGCTTTTAGTACGGATAATAATAATATTCTTGCCGGCCTGAAAAATAATAAAATAGTCCGATGGCCATTGAATATTCAGAATATTGCCGATCAGGTTGCCGCCATGATTGACAGAAATATGTCGCACGACGAATGGGTTTCTTATGTGGGGAAAGATGTTCCTTATGAAAAGACCTGTCCTGATAAACCGATGGGAAAGGGTGTTACCTCGCAAAACATATATGCCCAGGCAACAACACAAACGGTGTCTGAAAGCGATATTACTTTTAAGGTGCAGTTTGCGAGTTCAAAAAAACAGATGTCTACTGATGCGAGAAATTTTAATGGATTGGTAGGAGTGGAAGAGATTAAAGAGGGTGAATATTACAGGTATGTTGTAGGCAATGAAAAAACACTTGAAGACGCATTTAAACTCCAGCGGCTTGTTCAGACATACGGGTTTAAAGAGCCATTCTGTGTGCGTGTGAAAGGAGGGAAAATATTGCCGGGACTCAATTAAATTACTTAAGTGATGAAAGTTTCGGGAGAGATTCTGTGACCTATCGTCATGGCTTATATGAGAAATACTAAACTATATATATTTTGTTTAATAGCGCTTGCTTTTTCTGTGTGTATTCATCGTCAGGCAGAAGCTCAGGTTGATTGTTCATTGATCCTGAAACAAGCCGAAAAACTTTATGAAGACGGCGCCATTGATTCAATTCCGCGCCTGCTCGATTCGTGCATGAATTCCGGCTTTAATAAAAAAGAAAAATTGCAGGCATACAAAATGTTTATTTTAATCAATCTCTACCGGGACCGGCAGGTTGAAGCGGAGAAATACATGTTTAAACTCCTGGCGCTGGATCCGGAATATGAAGCAAACCGCTCCATCGAAGAACCTGAGTTCCTTTCTCTTTTCGACAATTTTTTAACTTCGTCTGTATGGGCATGCGGAGTGTATGGCGGGGTAAATTTTTCCAACATCCGGACGATTGAAGAATACGGGGTTCATAGTTTAAATGAACCGTCAACGTTGAAAAGCGCTTCAGCCATGAGTTATCAGTTCGGATTGAAATATAACCGGTTTTTATATAAAAATATTGAGTTGAATATTGATTTGCAGTTTGCACAAAACAAATACAAGGTTACCCGTTCAATTTTTAATTTTACTAATATCAGTTTTACTGAAACTCAGACAAGATTGAGCATCCCGCTCACTGCAACCTGTGATCTCGGGACAAAAAAAATTAAACCCTATGCCAGGCTTGGGTTTAGCGTGGGTTATCTTCTGAATTCAAAAGCAATAGTAGTGCGAAGTTACTCTGATAACAGCCACGCTGAAGTAAAAGGCTCGGAAATGGATTTGAAAAATTTCAGAAATCCTTTTAATATTTGGGCAATAGGCGGTATCGGATTAAAATATAAAGTAAAGCACGGAAATATATTTTTTGACGCACGTTACAACCTGGGAGTATTCAATCAGTCTAAATCACGGTACGATAACCAGGAGTTGATTTATAAATATTACTATATAGACAACAATTTTACTATAAATAATTTATCGGTTTCATTAGGATATGTGTATTTGTTTTATAAACCCATGAAAAAATAATTTATTTTAATTCAGGAGAAATTCGAATGATCAAAAGGTATAGATATAAAACCATTTATAACGTTTTAAGAGATTTTATTTTCTTATGGGTCATTGTTATTTTGTTTTCAACTTGCCGGAAAGACAAACCAAGCAGTATTCAGGCTGAATATTTCACAAAGTTTTTTGGAACCTCGGGAAAAAATATAGGCTATGATATTAAACAGACAGGCGATGGCGGATATGTACTTGTTGGATCTTCAGAATTACCCGACCGGAAAACAGATCTTATATTAATTAAAACAGACAAATTTGGTAATAAAGAGTGGTCAAAAACTTTTGGCGATACGCTGGATGATGTCGGGAAATCTATTCAGATCACTTCAGATGGCGGGTTTATAATTCTTGGAACAAGTACTAAAAATAATAACAGGACCAAGATGTTTTTACTCAGGACAGACAGGATGGGAAATGAAATTTGGGATACATTAATTGGTGGAAATTATAACGTAGAGGGAAATTGTGTGCAAATTACTTCGGATGGTGGTTTTATTTTAACAGGAAGTACAACAGAAGAAAACCCTACTAACCTGAATCCGCCAGGGATGAAAGATATTCTGATGGTAAAAACGGATGCTGCGGGAAATATTAAATGGTCAAAATCCATGGGCGGGAGTAAAGATGATGCAGGGAATTACATCCTTCAGAAGCCGGATGGAGGCTACATTATTATTGGAAGCACAGAATCCTACAGTGAAGCAGGACAGGATAAATCAAACATATTTATTGTTAAAACCAGTGATAATGGCGTTACAGACTGGCATACTTATGGCGGCCTTTATGATGATTCTGGAGAATGTATCCGGCAACTTCCTGATAACAGTTATATAATTATCGGTACTACTTCAAATGCAGATAATACATCTAATATTTATGTTGCGAAAATAGATAAAAATGATATCAGGAATATCATTTGGTTCAAAAATATTGAAACAGGTCTGGGCAGTTCCGGTAAATCAATAGATGGCACATCGGATAATGGGTATATTATTACAGGCACAAGCACTAAAAATGGAAGCAAGGATATTTGTCTTATTAAATTGCTTTCTGACGGGAATACGGATTTTATAAAATATTTTGGCGATGCAGGGGGCGATGAATATGGTAATTCTGTTATGCAGGCGTCTGATGGCGGCTATATCTTAACAGGAACAAATAGTTTTAGCGGGCCATCTATGATAACTGTAATTAAAACAAATTTGAAGGGTGAACAAAAATAGGTATAAAACCCCTGAACCTTTTTCGATAAATTAGCGTCTTTAAAGTATATTTGAATATGATGAAATCATTTATTACCATATTTATATTTCTATTTGTACTTTTAAATAGCAAATTTGCATTTTGTGATAATTTGAATATAATAAATGGCACTACCTTAACTTCCTGTAATGGCACACTCTTCGATTCCGGAGGTAGCGGTGGCGCGTATTCTGCAAATGAAGACTACACGGTTACTATAAGCCCGGTTAATGCAGGAAAAGTCTCTATTAATTTTATTTCTTTTGATGTTCCTGTAGGTGATTTTTTAAAAATTTACGATGGAACAACAACCGGAGATCCATTAATTGGAACTTATGATAATTCAAATATACCAACAAGCATTATTTCGACCGGAGGATCATTGTATTTCGTCTGGCATTCTGAACCTGCTTCGCCTTTAGGAAATGGCTTTGAGATGACATGGACTGGAAAAATCAGCGTACTTACTTCCGTCACTCAGAATATTTCTTGTTTTGGCGCATCAGATGGCGAACTCACAGCAATAGGAAGTTTTGGAACTGCGCCATATTCTTATTCGTGGAGCAATGGCGCTGCAACTGCTATCATTGCCGGTTTAAATGCTGCAACCTATTTTATTACAGTAACCGATTCTAAAGGATGTAATATATCATCCTCAAAAGCCTTAACGAATCCGGCAGTGATGACAGCGGTGATCACACCGACGAACCCGACATGCAATAATTACACGGACGGTATCATAACAATAGGCGGCGCAGCAGGCGGCACAGGGCCATACACGTACAGCATAGACGGCGGCACGAGTTGGGCTGCGAGTCCGTTCAACGGGTTAGCTGCAGGCTTGTACAATGTAAAGATAAAAGACACTCCG
>JACREX010000014.1 GCA_016212695.1 Bacteroidia bacterium | reverse complement strand
TTACAAAAGGTTTATTGAGAATTTTTCAAAGAGGACATATAGATGTCCAGTCAAGCGGCATTTTACATGTGAACTTGACCCTGATATGGTAGCAAAATTACAGTATATATAAAAATCAACCAATATTTAGATAAGAGCCATACTTTTTTATACTCCGGCAAAAATCTCACTATAGATGAGGTAAACCTGTTTCTAGGAGTAAATTTTTTGATCACGGTCAGCCGCAGTAAGTCTGATACCAAATCCTTGCCTGATGGCATCGAACGTATGGTATCTCTAAATTTGGAAAATGTGAAACAAGGGCCGGCATTTCTGATGCATATCATCCTTGACTATATAGTAGATCAGAAATTTACTGCCATTGAATCGCTTGAAGACGAACTCAACAAAACCGAAGATGCTATGATCGGGGAGCATTCGGATTTTAAGCCGGCCGACCTGCAATACCTGCGCCGCGACCTGCTTGCCCTTCGCAAAAGCCTGTTTCATGAAAGAGAAATTCTTTTAAAAATCTGCCGAAAAGATTGCCATTATATTCCTGAAAAAGCCATTTATCATTATCACGACCTGTATGATCATCTCACAAAATTCTTTGAATTGACTGAGACCGACCGCGAAATTGTTACAAGTCTTATAGAAATAAACCTCTCTATGCTAAATATCAAAACAGCAAAAATTGCCAATAAGACCAATGTAACCTTAAGGCGCCTGACCTATATTACTACTATATTTATGCCGCTCACACTCTTAGCCGGCATCGGGGGAATGTCTGAATGGACGATGATGACAAAACCCGAAAACTGGAAATTATCCTATTCTCTTTTCATTCTGGCAATGGCAGTCATTGGCATAGCAAACTATTACGTACTGTTAAGGTTTGAAAAAAAAGACAAAAAAATCTGATTTTAATCAGGTATGGTTCCTGATATTTATATTTGTTATTTTTGTGCTGAATTAATTATACCTGAAACGAGATACCTTGCCTGCGCCTTAAAATGAAATGTAACCTGTCTGCCGCCTGCCTGTCCGGTAGGCAGGGTAGGCAAGGTCAGAATTACCGATCACCGAATACTGATTACTGATTAAAAAAATTAACACCTGTTAATTAAAAATTATTGGGCAATGCAACCTTTTTATAATCGGGCAAGTCTTTCATTCTGAAACAGCATAAACAATTTTTAAGAATAAAAAAGTTTTTTATATAATTTTTTTTTGTTTATTTTGCCGTGAACGTAAATCCTAATGTTTAATTAAATTCTAAAAAAATGAGAAAAGTATTACTTTTGATTTTGGCAATAGGCGTCATAGGTGGCGCGTATGCCCAGAACAAATACGCGATTAAAGATTTAAGACAGAGTACGGCGAGGAGTTTAAAGGCCTCTACTCTTGATCTAGGCAGTGTAATGATGTTGCCTCTCAAACCAAGGCATTTTGCGGGTCCAAAAACAATCACTCCGGTTGCCATTGGAACTTCAGCGAATGTTTACTCAATTCTTTTGCCTCAGCAAAATTACTTGGATGTTGACGGCGCAACCAACACTATTCTTTTTACAGCCCGCCAGGGCGGCCCCTGGGGAGGTTCAGGCAACAGCCTCTGGTGCAAACATTCAAACAACTTCGGCGCTTCATGGGACTCTGTTCCGGTTGTATCAACCACCGGCAATTTCAGGTATCCCAGCGGCGTTATTTATAACCCGACGGGAAATACAGATATGAATAATATGTATTCTGTATTCTGCGGTCCTATTACTGACGGTACCGGATGGATAGACAATTATTTCGGATCCATAAAATTTGACGGCACAGGCATAGATTTAAAATATGTTGCTGCTGCAGCTGATACTTCAGAATTGGCACGTATCGGGTTAAGTTCAGGCAATGGCTATTTCCATGTTATGACTCCGGTTGCTGTATCAGGCGCATTTGATTATTCTTATTGGAGATTCAATAACGGAATTTTTAATACAGGATCAAACACCGTTGACTGGACTGTTTCCAGCGTTAACCCTCTTTTCAAAATGAGAACTTTTTCCAATGCCACCGTTAAATGGCAGGCAAATGAATTGATTGCTTATTACACCGACGGCCAGCATGGTTATTATTATACCTACGGAGCAGACTCCGCTGTTGACCCTTATAACACCAGCATACCGCTCACGTGGGAAACTTTCGACGGAGGTACAACATGGACTCAGAATCCTGTTTACACCCATTTCTCTGATATCCCTAATATTAAATACCAGGTTTGGCCAACCAGGGCAACTATGTTCCTGGACTCAAGCCAGTGGGTTATCAGGCCTGATTGGCGTTCGGGCGCTGTTGGCGATGAATCTAACTACCCCGGCGTGGTAGATGCATTCGGCAATTTACATTTAGCCTGTGTGATTGAAGGCCGTTATTCTGCACATCCTGATTCATTAGGATACGGTTTCGCAAATCATCCGCATTTATTATTCGACGTTTACCAGGATTCCGGCGGATGGAATGCGGTATTTATTGACACAATCAGAACCGATGTTGTTGAATCGGCAAACTCGGGTTATGGCACCGGTACCAATGCAGTAGGCTGGGAACATATGATCGGTATGTCAAAGAGCCCGGACGGATTAAAAATCTTCGTGACATGGACTGACACAGATCCTACAATTGATACCACCAATATTATGCCCGAAGTATGGGGTTTAGGATGGGATATTATGATCAATATGAAAACCGCTCCCGTACAGTTCTCTTCAGGACAAGGAAACTTCTTCTTCTTACAGACTTCAAGGGTTTGTGTTAATGAAGGAACCCTGTACAAAATTCCGGCAACATCTTTTGATATTTACGAATCGAACCAGGACCCTATAAACCCTGTTAAACATTATTTTCTCAATGGAATACAGTTTGACGAAAGCGAGTTTGTTAATGACTGCTTCCCATATAGTACATCAACCCCGAATATCGCCCAGAATGGCAGTTCGATTTCCCAGAACTATCCGAACCCTGCAAAAGGAAGCACAACCATTAATGTAAGTGTAAAAGAGAATGCAAACATTAATTTGGTTGTAACCAATATTCTTGGCCAGAAGATTTATGAAACCGCCAAGAATGCATCAACAGGTACGCATAACTTTACTCTCGATACTAAGAACTGGGGCAAGGGTATTTATTTCTATACCGTGTCTGCAGGAAACAACAAGACAACAAAGAAAATGCTTGTTGAATAAGACCTTGTTATGTAAAATAAAAAGCCCCGCCATAATAGTGGGGCTTTTTTTATTTTATAATTTCTATCTTTTTAAATATAGTTTCCTGCCTGCCGCCTGCCTGTCCGGTAGGCAAGGTAGACAAAGTATCTCTGGTCTGTATTCTTAAATAATAAATTCCTTCAGCTAAATTTGAAATATCAATGGTGTTTGCAGGTTTCTCCACATACAGCACAAGTTCTCCGGTTACATTATAAAAAAAGAGGCTTGCATTTTCAGCATTCGTTATATACAGTTTTCCTTTAGAAGGTACGGGATAAATATTAATTTTATCAAAATCTATATCCTCAACTCCATTCTGAACTGCAACATTAAATGTACTTATGAGCCGGCATCCGATGCTGTCGGTTACTGTTAAGATATAAGATCCTGCAGTGATATTAACAAGGTTTCCGGTGCTCGAACTATTTGACCAATTATAGGTATAAGGCAGGGTTCCTCCCGAAACAGTAATATTTACCGCTCCGTCTGATGCTGTAGCGCTTGAAGCGTTCGTAATAATATGCGATTCCACGAGGTAACAGGATGATGTGACATTCATTCTTACTTTGGGTAATTCTGAAATATAATAACTGGTGGTTCCCCTGACAAATTTTGCAACACTGTTAAGTTCTTTCATAGTCATCGGTACATTTTGATCTGACCCGACGAAAACGCCGGCGCTTGTTGGCGTCACGGTTTGCCAATAAAACCTGATGGCGGCAAGATACTTTGTGTTTGCAGCAAGAATTTCGGAAACACCATTATAAGCCGGTTTAAAAGAGAGAGTGATCCATTTCCCAAGATCAGATTGCTTAATGGTATAATAATCTGTTGTCAGTTGTTCAACCCAAAGGCTTGATGAATTAAGATAAAAAATTATCCCGTTTACCTGGGAGTTTACTTTAGAATCAGCAGTGATATAAGCAGAAATTGAGCTTACCGTATCCTGATTGGGTATATAATAAACCACGCCTACGCCATCGCCGTCAGCAGCATTTACATATAAGGTAGAGCCGACTTTTCCATTTAAGTGGCGATCTCTTGCAAAAACAGTATCAGAAACTGTAAAGCTTAGTGTATCGCTGTTGTTCAGAGCAAATTCATCGGTCTCGTCCTGGTCAATATTAAAATGTATGATATGACTTACCAGGGTTTTGGGAGGGAAAAAAAAACTGTGAAGAGAAGTATCTGAAAGCAGGGTATCTCTTTCGCCAACAGCCATCACAGGTTTGGATATGCCGGTGATGCTGAATTCCGATGCAGTATCGGTCTGGGTGTGAATATTTACATTCAAAGAAATGTTATGCTGGGCTGCTCCGCCTGCATTGTAAACAGCGGCTTTATAAGAATGGATAATCATTCTTTGCTTCACCGGGAGTTGAGAAAAATACCCCACTCCGGAAAACCGCGGGAGCAGTTTTTCAAGTACCAAATCATTGTCAGCATATACGGATAATAAAACTTCGTCAATCATCCAGCCATAGCCGCTGCCGTTTGCCTGTGGATTTGATCCATTGTAAATGCTTTCAAACCTGAAACGAATTTTTACATTGGATTGCCCTCCGATGGCAGACGATAAATTTAGCTGCATCTGGGTCGGGCCTACGGCATTTGTAGCAAGGCTTGCGAATAATTCTCCTCCGCCATATGCATTCCATGATGTCCCATTATCTAAGCTGTATTCAAGGTACATTTTATCGTATTTAAAAGCCCTGTAATTTTGATACCAGTGAATGCTTACGCCGGGGTATTGAGAAAGATTTATGGAGTTGGCATAAGTTAATGTAACATCTACCGTGGTAGGATATGGATTTGGAGGGCTCACATTATACTGGGCAGCATTAAAAAAAGCAAATTTATTTGTTGATACAGGATGCGGATTCCATGCTGTGATTGCACTTAAAAATTGTGTGGGAGACTGCGTGGAAATATATTCCGGATCAGTGGTAGTAGCTATCCTCCAGATTTTTGTTCCCATACCAAGATTATCCCGGTTCCAATGCGCGGTATCGGAGAAATCATCATACAAAATGGTGTCTCCCACATTTAAAACAGATTTGCTGTCTTTTAATTTAAGAATTTCTGTTTCTGTTGCCTGTAACGGCGCAAACGAATCGCCGGATAATCCCGGGTTATTCCTGCCTGCCGACAGGCACGGCATTCTTATTTGTGCATATGCAAAGACAGAAAAGAAAAAAATCAAATAAATTATTGCAATCTTTCTCATAATTGTTAGATTTATAAGTTGCTTTAAAATTACTATTTTTATCGCAATTTTAAAATAATTTTCTAAATTAATTAATGTATTAATGATATCCGTAAGGGAAATATTAACAGGTGTTGGTACAAAGCCCCATAGCTTTTTAAACATTCCTGATTATTTTACGTACATAGCAAAAAATGTCCCATGGTTAAGAGAATAATATACTACCTCTTAGTAGTATTAACTACAGGGACAAAACTGTGCGCTCAGACCGACACCCTTTTCTGGTTCGTAGCTCCTACCATTTCAAGCGGCCATTGTGCGGGCGCTACATGCCCCGGCGGCCAGCCGATTCTTTTCAGAATTTCCACAATGAGTATTCCCGCTACGGTTACCATTTCTGAACCTGCCAATCCCGCATTCATACCCATAATACTCAATATACCGGCAAATACCACCGTAAGCCAGGATGTCTCTTCAAGAATCGCAATGATAGAAAATGTGCCGGCCAATACCATTTTAGATTATGGCATTCAGATACGATCCACCAACCTGATCACTGTTTATTATGAATGCAATCAATGGTACAACCCGGAATTTTTTGCGTTGAAAGGGAAAAATGCGCTGGGTACAAAATTTTATATTTCTTCGCAAAATACATGGAATAATGGTTCTTATACTCCTACTCCCTACAGTTCGTTTGAAATTGTTGCCACAGAAGATAATACAACTATAACCATTACTCCCAGTAATGCAATCGTAGGCCATGCGGCCGGAGTTCCTTTTACGATAACATTAAACAGGGGGCAGACTTATTCGGCAACTGCGACAAGCCAGCTTGCAGCGAATCACCTCATGGGATCAAAAGTGGAATCAGACAAACCTATAGCCATAACGATTTCTGACGACTCTGTTGCAAAAGACGGATGCAGGGATTTAATCGGAGATCAGACCATCCCCGTTACTATCATCGGCAAAGAATACATTATTATGAAAGGGCAGATAACAACGGATGAACGTTTCTTTGTTCTGGCTACCGAAAATAATACGGATGTTTTTGTAAACGGCGTTTATGTAACCACGTTGAATGAAGGGCAGACTTACTCATATATAATTACTGCGCCGACACATGTTGGGGCTACGCTGCCGGTTTATGTTTACCATGTAGCCGGTTTTCAATGCGAGTTTGGAAGCGCCATTCTTCCGCCGATTGATCAATGTACCGGTTCCACGCAGGTAGGCTTCACCAGGTCTATTAACCAGGATTTTTACCTGAATATTATGGTAAGAGCCGGCGCGGAAGACGGGTTTATTCTCAATGGCAATGGCCCGAACACGGTTATCCCGGCATCTGCCTTCAGCGCAGTGCCCGGCACAACACAATGGACCGCCGCAGTTTTTAATTTTACAGCAGGCACAACAGTTCCGACAGGTACGGCAAGTCTTATATCGAACACAAAAGATTTGTTTCATCTTGGAATAATCAATGGCAGCAGCAGCGTGGGCTGCAGATACGGATACTTCTCCGATTTTAATGTTTTACAAATTAATGCGATTGTTGCCGGTACAGGCTCTGATGTTATCAAGCGATGTTATGGCGAGTCGGCGCAGCTTATTGCAACCGGGGGAACGAATTATGAATGGTCGCCTGCTGCAGATCTTGATAATCCGTTTATATCAACACCCACAGCATCGCCGTTAGAAACAACGAAATATACCGTTACGGTCAGCGGCGCCTGCAACATGACCGATTCTGCAAGCGTAACAGTGTATGTGGCGCCGCCCCTCCTGGCTAATTTTGCCATAGAACACACTCAGGGATGCACTCCTTTTACAACGGATATTACCAATTCTTCGCTTAATGTAACCAATTATAGCTGGCATCTGGGAGACGGAGATACTTCAACATTCTCCGGAACCCAGTTCTCTCATACGTATGTTAACTATACGGCAAATCCGGATACGTCAGACCTGCAACTTATCGTTACGAATATTTATGACTGCACAGATACATTAACCCGGACGATTATTACATACCCTGCAGTAGATGCAGATTTTTCAGCATCGCCAATAACCGGATGCAATCCGCTTTTAGTAACGTACACGAACAACTCTGCCGGAGCAACATATTACGACTGGTCTTATGGCGATGGCGGCACTTCGAACCAGGCTGATTCTGCGCATGAATTTGTTAACCTTGGCACAAACGATACAACGTATAATACGGTTCTTATCGCCACATCGCAATATTTTTGCAACGATACGGTTCAAAGAAGCATCACGGTAGCACCCTACCTGAAAGCAGATTTTTCAGTTGAATATATTTCGGGCTGCACGCCTTTCGTTGCAAACATCTATAATTCATCTGTCGGGGCAACCCTTTATACCTGGAATTTTGGCGACGGATTTACTTCCGGTTCATCCGGCCCGGTGATCACACATACTTTTATTAACACGACCTCTTCACCGGTAGATTTCACGATCAAATTGGTTGTTAAAAACAATCATAACTGCATGGATTCAATTACGCGGATCATCACCGTTTATCCCACAGTTACATCCGGTTTCACTGCCGTGCCGGGAACAGGCTGCAACCCGTTGAATGTAAATTTCACAAACACTTCCACGGGGGCATCGGGTTATGAATGGCTGTATGGCGACGGAGGCTCTTCGTCGTTTACAGACACAACTCATTTGTTTGAAAACCTGCATACGCATGATACAATATATAATACACAACTTATAGCAATTTCTCAATATAACTGCCGCGATACTTCTGCTATAAATATTGAAGTTTATTCTTATCTCAAAGCGGATTTCTCATTCCAGTATAGTTCAGGATGCAGTCCTTTTATAGTGAGTATTGATAATGCATCTATAGGCGCAGCAAGTTATCTGTGGGATTTCGGAGACGGAAATACCTCTGCAACGTCTGCTGCAAATATTATACATACATATAATAATACAACCAATAATCCGGTTACGTATCAGATCACATTAATTGTTTACAATATTCATAATTGTACGGATACATTAAGAAAGACATTAACCGTTAACCCGGCTGTAGTTTCTGATTTTACTGCTTTTCCGGATTCGGGATGCAATCCGCTGTATGTGAATTTCACTAATAATTCAACGGGCGCTGTTACGCATGAGTGGATCTATGGTGATGGAACATCGTCAGGATTTTTTGATTCTGCGCATACCTATACAAATTATTTACCCGGTAATACTATTTTTATAACCCAATTAGTTGCCATTTCGCCGTACTTCTGCAGCGACACTTCTTCTGTTGCGATACAGGTTGCTCCTTATCTGAAAGCAGGTTTTGATTTTGAATATAATTCGGGTTGCACTCCTTTTGCCGCCACTATCAACAATACTTCTATCGGTGCAACAAGTTATCAATGGACCCTTGGGGATGGAACGTTTTCAGATACTTCTGTTGCAACATTCAGTCATATTTTTACAAATAATACGGATAGCGCTATTTATTATTTTGTTGAACTTCTTGTTCAAAATGCTCAAGGTTGTTATGATACCATTCGTAAGCCTATAACCGTGTATCCGGCGGTGTTTGCCGATTTCAACATAAATCCTGATTCCGGTTGCAACCCGCTCGCCGCATCATTCATAAATAATTCGACAGGTGCGATAACTTATAACTGGACATTCGGCGATGGCGGCTCTTCTTCGCTGATATCTCCTTCCCATATATTTCAGCACTCCGGTGAAAACGATACACTATTCAATGTTGGATTAATTGCCTCTTCACAGTTTGGATGCCATGATACAGCAGCCTGGCCGGTAACTGTTTTCTCTTATCTGAAAGCAAATTTCACGTTGGATTATACTTCGGGATGCAGTCCCTTCACAGCAGTAATTCATAATAATTCAACCGGAGCAATAAATTATAACTGGAGTTTTAGCGACGGCGATTCCTCTTCCGCTTCATCCGTTTTATTAAATCATATTTATACGAATACTACCGGCACGCCTCAGACATTCTTAATTGAACTTATCGTACAGAATGCTCATTTCTGTCCTGATACCTTAGTCGTTCCCATTACGGTAAATCCTTCTGTAACCTCTGATTTTACGGCTTATCCCGTGATTGGCTGTAATCCGCTTACGGTTGATTTCACAAATAATTCTGTCGGCACATCTTCATATGAGTGGATATATGGAGACGGAGGCACATCGTTCTTTGGAGATACCTCTCATATTTTTCAAAACCTGAATAATTATGACACTACTTATACGGTTCAGATGGTTGCAACTTCCCAATATAATTGTAAAGACACCGCGTCTTTGTCCATTACCATATATTCTTATCTTAATACTGATTTCACCTTTGAATACAGCCAGGGTTGCTCGCCTTTCAATGCAGTTATTACCAACTCTTCGCAGGGAGCCATAAATTATCAATGGGATTTCGGCGACGGGGTTACATCCACCTCGGCAAATACGATCATAAATCATTTATACAACAATATAACAAATAACCCGATAATAAGAACCGTAGAGCTAATTGTTACAAATTCGCATTTTTGTCTTGATACCCTTATAAGGGAAATCACTATTTTCCCTCCTGTAATATCCTATTTTACGGCAACGCCTGTTTACGGCTGCAATCCTCTCTCGGTTAACTTCACAAATTATTCGACAAATGCAACCGATTTTACCTGGGAATATGGCGACGGAGGATCATCCGGCATTACAAATCCTTCTCATATTTTCAGCAACCTGTATCCTTATGACACTACGTTTACTACAGAACTTATTGCAATATCTCCTTACGGCTGCAAGGATATGTCGGCTCTCAACATAATTGTATATTCCAGAATTCAGGCTGATTTTTCGTTTGAATACAGTTCGGGATGCAGTCCGTTTGTTGTAGGGATCACCAACTCTTCAACCGGCGCTGCAACCTATCAGTGGGATTTCGGAAACGGAAATTTTTCAACAACTTCAGCCGCATTTTTCAATTACACCTATGAAAATTTTACGAACAATCCGGATACAAATACCATCCGGCTGATTGTACAGAATGCGTACGGATGCCCGGATACATTAGCAAGGGATTTGATTGTGTATCCAAATGCAGTATCATCCTTTTCAGTAACCCCGACGGAAAACTGCAGTCCGCTGCATGCTGTTTTCACTAATCAGTCCACCGGCGCATCAACCTATATGTGGGAGTTCGGCGATGGCGGTTCTTCAGGCGATCAGGAGCCGGCACATAACTATACCAATCTGGCCCAACATGATACCGCGTATACTGTTTCCCTGTATGCTTTTTCTCCATACAACTGCTCCGATACTTCTTCAGCGTCTATAACTGTTTATTCCCATGCCCGTGCATTTTTCGCGATAGACAACAATATCGTTTGCGCGCAGAGGGATGTCCTGATTACTGATTTATCCACCGGAGCTTCGCATTATTTTTGGGATTTTGGAGATGGCACAACATCGGACACATCAGGGCAGGAATTTTATCATCATTATGAAAACCTGACTGGGAGCCCTGTAGTTTATACGATCACTTTAATCGTAGAAAACCCTGCATCATGCAATGATACCTTCATGCGCCAGGTCACGGTTTATCCCGGTGTTACAGCCGCATTCGGAGCAAGTCCTGCTTCCGGTTGCAGCCCGCTTCCCGTTCATTTTACAAACCAGTCTGCAGGCGCGTCAGATTATTTCTGGTCTTTCGGAGATGGGTTCACCTCGTACAACGAAAACCCGGTACATATGTTTTACAATCTTACAGCCAATGACACATCCTTTGATATTATGCTGATCGCTATATCTCCGTATCTGTGCAGCGACACATCACAAATCACGGTTATTATCAGGCCTGCTGTCACAGCCTCTTTTACCGTTGAACCATCGGAAGGATGCACTCCTTTTCTAGCAACCATTCATAATTTATCTTCAGGAGAGGTCCATTGCCTCTGGGATTTCGGGGACGGGACCACATCATCATCCACAGATTCCGTTATAACTCATCTGTATAATAATAACACGAATGCCTTATTTGTTTCCGAGTTGATACTTAGCGTTACAAATACTTACGGATGTTCAGCGCAAGTCTCGCAAACAATATCTGTTTATCCTGAAATCACGGCCTCTTTTATATGCGACACATCCGGGTGTACTCCTTTCAGTACGACCTTTGTCAATACATCGGCAGTGGCGGATTATATGCTCTGGGATTTCGGAGATGGCGACAGCAGCACAGTATATCATCCAAACCATTTGTATATTAATAATACGACACAAAATTTAATTTTTACGGTTACACTTATTGCAGAATCTCAATATGGCTGCAGAGATACTTTTATGAGGCCTGTTACAATTTATCCAAGCCCGGATGCTTCTTTCACCGTTACACCGGAGATACAGACGTTTCCTTCCAACACGGTAAATATTATCAATAACACAGCCGGCAACTGGAATTATCTGTGGACATTCGGAGACGGAGATACTTCATATAGTGCTAATCCTTCTTCTCATTTTTATGATACATGGGGCGCTTACACAATCCGGCTTTATGTCTCGAACGGGTACTGCTCAGATACTATGTCAAGGACCATTCAGATTCTTTCCACGCCTCCGGTAACATACTTCACCCCCTCGGTTGATCACGGATGCCCGCCATTGGTTGTGTCGTTCACAAACAGCTCCTTATACGGTAATATTTTTGCCTGGGACTTTGGAGATGGAGGCACATCAACTCTGGAAAATCCGACACATACTTTTTATGAGCCCGGTACCGATACCGTGAAATTGACCGTTACAGGCTCAGGAGGGCAAACCAGATATTTTAAAACCATAACGGTGTATCCGCTACCGCATGCCTTTTTCCAGGTAGAACCGCAAGTAGTTACTATTCCTGACGAATACATTATATGCCATAACCAATCGGACCTTGCTGTTTCTTATTTATGGGATTTCGGCGACGGAGGAAGTTCTGAATTGGAAAATCCGATTCATTATTATACTAAAGAAGGGGAATTTGACATTTCACTGATTGTATGGTCTGTTAATAATTGCATGGATACATTAACGCTGGCAAAAGCGGTGCGGGCAAAATCAGAATGCAAGGTTCTGTTCCCAAATGCATTCACACCCAGTCCTAACGGATCAACAGGCGGTTATTACCCGATTCCCGATCATACATTTGATGTATTTCATCCCTTGTTCAGAGTGGTTACGGATTACCAGTTAGAAATATTCAACAGGTGGGGAGAATTATTATTTATTAGCAAGGATGCGGCGATAGGATGGGATGGATATTACAGGGGAGAATTGTGCAAACAGGAGGTATATGTATGGAAAGCCCGATGGAAATGCACGGATGGTTCAACACAAACACTGGCCGGAGATGTTACATTATTAAGATAAATAAAAATAAATAAAAATAAATAAAAATAAATAAAAATAAATAAAAATAAATAAAAATAAATAAAAATAAATTAACAAATGACTCTATTTAAAAATATCATAACGATCTTGCTGCTTCTGCCGGCATTGGCCTGCATCCACTCAGCGTATGGGCAAACAAAGCAATTAACAAAACCTTTAAAAAAGAAGATGAATGAAGCCAATTATTATTTTAACTATGAGAACTATCATCTTGCTTTGCCGGTATTACAGGAACTTTATAAGGAAGATACCGTAAATTCAGAAATTAATTTCAAGATCGGCGTTTGCCTGTATAATATAAAACGTAATAAAACAGAAGCCCGCAGATACTTTGAAAAAGCGGCAAATGATTATATTGATTCGTATTATTACCTCGGGAATATTTATCATTTACAGATGAATTTTGATAAGGCGATTTCAACGTTTCAGTATTATAAATACTGGTATGGAAAGAAAACGTATTCGTGGGATGAAGCGGATTACCTTATCAATAAGTCAACGGCGGCAAAATCCCTGATCATGTTCCCGCAGCGGGTTACCATTAACAGCATAAGTACAAAGATAAACACAAAAAATCCCGAATATGTTCCGCTGATCACATCCGATGAATCAACATTATTTTTTACTTCCAGAAGGCCGTCTAATATTGGCGGGAAAAAAGATCCACTGGGAGAATATTTTGAAGATATCTGGGTAAGCCGCAAATTAGATACAAATTGGACTGAACTGCAAAATCTGGGCGCGCCTGTAAACACACCGTCGCATGATGCATGCGTGGCAATAACCCCTGATGGGAGCAAATTATTCCTTTACCGTACCAACAAAGAACTTACGGGAGGCAGTATTTACATTTCAGAACTTAAAAACAGCGTATGGTCTGAACCGGCGCTATTCGGAGGAGAAATTAATTATCCCGGCGGATTGGAAGCAAGCGGAACCATATCGCCTGATGAAACCGTATTTTATTTTTCGAGCAACAGGCCCGGCGGATATGGAGGGAAAGATATCTATCGCGTTATTAAATTTCCCAACGGGCAATGGAGCAAAGCTATGAACCTGGGTCCGACAATAAATACGCAATATGATGAAGACGCTCCCTTTATTCACCCGGATGGAAAAACGCTATATTTCAGTTCTAAAGGACATAAGAATATGGGAGGATATGATATTTTTAGGACCATTCAAAATGACGAAGGGGTATGGAGCAATCCTGAAAATATAGGATACCCGATAAACACGGTCAATGATGATCTGTTCTTTGTTTCGAGCGCAGATAATATGCGCGGGTATTATTCCTGCGACAGGGAAGGAACCGGTAATTCCGATATTTATGTTATCAACATGCCCGACAATAATTCAAACTTCAGGTTATTGAAAGGCGTGGTAACAAACAGCGACTCCATACCGCAAATCGTAAAAGCAACTATTACGATTACCCTGATAGATAACCAGACCAATACGCTGCAGGGAGTTTACAGGACCAATCAGGAATCCGGCAAATACCTGCTGATCGTGGAGCCTGCAAAAAAATATAAGGTGATTGTTGAAGCAGACGAATATGAGAGTTTTGTTGATATTTTAGAAATACCCGCAAAAGTAGAAGAGCAAATCATTTATAAAAATATAAAACTAAGACACAGGAAATAGAATTGAAAAGACTATGAACAAGGCCCAAAAAATATTAATTATAATCCTGCTGATACAGTCAACCGGATCGGTCTTTGCCCAGGATCCGCAATTCTTGCAGTTTTATGCGGCGCCTACATATATCTGCCCTTCATATGCAGGATCAACCGATGGCAGCCGGGCTGTTTTAAATTACAGGAATCAATGGCCCGCTATTCCCGGCGCATTTGTAACTACCGCCTTTTCATTAGATCATTATTTCCCGAAAGTAAAAAGCGGCGTGGGTTTAATTTTTAATAACGACAAAGCGGGAAGCGGAAGATTGAGAAGCCTGAATATAGGAGCGCAGTATTGTTATAATATTTCTATAACAAGAACTCTCAGTGTAAGGCCAGGCCTTCAGTTATTATACACACAACGGAGCGTTGACTTCAATAAATTTATTTTCGGCGACCAGCTTTCATTTAACGGGATTGCACCGGTATCAACCCTCGAAACTCCGGCTACCGATAAGGTGGGATATATTGACTTTACTACTTCCGTACTGGTTTTTTCAGAAAAACAATGGGGAGGGATTACCATCGAACATATGCTCGAACCGAATCAGTCTCTTACCGGGAGCACCAGCAAGGTTCCTGTAAAAATCGGTATCCACGGAGGCGCTAAATTATTTTTAAAAAAATCAGCCGGACTATATGACGAGGAATATATTGCTATTACAGCAAATTACAGGCACCAGGAAAAATTCGACCAGCTTGACCTGGGCGGATATTGGTTCAAGAGACCTATGATAATAGGGCTTTGGTACAGAGGCATCCCCTTGTTGAAATCGTATAAACCCGGATATTTTAATCATGATGCCCTTGTTATCATGGCAGGGTTAAAATACAAAAATTTTGTTGTGGGATACAGTTATGATTTTACAATATCCCGCCTGATCAGTTCTACCGGAGGCTCGCATGAAATATCGGTGATCTATGAATTTAACCAGAATCAGCGCTTGGTAAAGAAAAGAAAAAAGATTGTTGTTCCCTGCCCGAAAATATAACGCCGCCGTTAATTGAGAGATTTTGTCACCCGGATCCCTATTACCAGGATATCATCCACCTGTTCCATATCGCCTCTCCATTTATTGATATTATCTTCAAGATATTTTTTTTGCTCTTTTAAAGGATAAGCGCTAATGGTTTGAAGAAAATGGCGGAATCTTTTGTATTTATACTTTTTACCAAGAGGGCCTCCGAACTGATCGGCATAACCGTCGGAGAACAGATATACCATATCATTGTCGCGCAACGGCATAATGTGGTGTTCAAAAGTAAACTTCTCATCTAAATCATTACTTCCGACAGAAAACCGGTTGCCCCGGATCTCAACAACCCGGTTGTTCCTTACAACAAACAATGGATTGATAGCTCCTGCATATTCGATGGTTTTATTGTTTTTGTCGATTACACACAAAGAAATATCCATACCGTCTCTAACATCCCAGTCAACAATATTTTTACTAAACGTGTCAGAAACACCCTCGTTCATCTGGTTGAGAATCTCTGCGGGATTTTCGATTTCCCGTTCTTTTGTAATTGTTTTTAAAAGATCATACCCGATAATAGACATGAAGGCACCCGGTACGCCGTGGCCGGTACAATCAACCGCAGCAACAAATATCTTGTTCTTTTTTTCTGCGATCCAGTAAAAATCTCCGCTGACAATATCTTTGGGTTTATACAGTATAAAGGCGTCTGTAAGTAATTTATTGAACAAATATTCAGAAGGCATCATGGCTTCCTGGATACGTTTTGCATAATTAATGCTGTCTGTAATAGCTTTGTTTTTTCTTGAAAGGTCTTCCTTTTGTTTGGCAATTTCTAATGCGGCATATTGTTTTTCCCGTAATATCTGGTTTGCGCTTTTTAATTTTTTTGTGCGGGTGGTAATGTAATACCATACAATACTGCTAATAATCAAAATATATAAGATATAAGCCCATATCGTCTTCCAATAGGGAGTCTTCATTATTACATGCAGGGAAACACCTTTGTTATTCCAGATATGGTCGTTGTTTGAACCTTTAATGGTAATAGTATAATCACCCGGAGGCATATTAGTAAACGAAACAAAATTCCTGTTGCCAATATTCAGCCATTCATCGCTCTGGTTGCTCATCCCTTCGATCTTATATGCATAAATATTCTTTTCGGGATTTGTAAAATCAAGGGAAGCGAATTCTATGGTCAATAAATAATCCTGATAAGTAAGAATCACATCTTTTCCTTCTTCAAACAGAATAGACGTTTCACCGGTATTTGACTTTTTAATAATCTTGTTGATCATCACCTGCGGAACAAAAACATTGCTTTTAATATTCTCCGGATAGAATGCATTAAAGCCGCTGATTCCGCCTAGAAAAATCTCTCCGTCTACCGGACTGCGGAGATTTGCCCCGAGATTAAATTCAAGCCCCTGAAGGCCATCGTCTTTGTCGTAATTTTTAAACGATTTGTTTTTTTTATTGAACCGTGAAATCCCACGGGTGCAAGTGATCCAGATATCTCCGGATTTATCTTCGATTATACCGTAAAGATCATCGCCCGGCAATCCCTGCTTGGATGTGTAATAGATAAAAGTATTCGTTTTTTTATTGTACATATTTAAACCGCAACTTGTGGCAAGCCAGATTAAGCCTTCCTTATCCTGAATGATGGCATACACATAATTACTGCTGATGCTGTTGCGATTTTGCGGATTGTGCATAAACCGCTGCACTTTCAAGGGTAAAAAACTCAACTTATTCAAGCCGTTGGTTGTTGTCACCCAGATATCCCCATCATTATCTTCCATCACGGCATATATGTGGTTTGAACTGATGCTGTTCGAATCCTGTGAATTGTGAAAAAACCCTTTTGCTTCATTATTATTGAAATCCAAGATATAAACTCCGTTTTCTGTTCCGATCCAGATGGTTTTATCTTTTGCTTCAATAATTGTATTTACTCTGGCGGTAATTTTTATATCGCCTTTGAAATAATCCTGCAGCGTAATAAACTTTTTTGTTTCGGGATAATAAATGTTTATCCCTTTTCTTGTGCCAAGCCATATCTTTCCCCTGCTGTCTTTAAAAATTACGTGTACATAATCATTTAAAATCTTTTTATCTTTTGCGGATTTTTCCGAAAAAAATTTCATCTCGCCGGTTTCCCTGTTAAACTGGTTCAATCCGGTGCCCCATGTGCCGACCCATAAACTTTTTTTTGATTCTTCGAATATAGAAGCAATTACATTACCGCAAAGGCCGTTGTAAATGTTGTAGGTAATAAATTTTTTCGGTTTCAGGTCTATTTTGTTAACCCCGCCGCCATCAGTGCCGATCCACAGATTATACGACCGGTCTTCGTATATGGAAGTAACGCTATTGTAGCTAAGAGAATTCTGCCTGTTGGGGTCATTTTGAAAATTTGTAAATGTTTCTGCGTTAGGGTTGTATTTACTTAACCCGTTCACTGTTCCAACCCATAACAAACCCTCATGGTCAATAAACAGGGAATTAATTTCATTATCTATTAAACTCCTTGTATTGTTTGGATCATGGTAGTAACGTTTAAACGATCTTGTTTTTTTATTAAATTTATTTAAACCGTCGTGGGTTCCTATCCATAAATTTCTAAATTTATCTTCTATAATAGCAGTAACCCTGTTGTCGCAGAGACTTTTAAAATTTTTATCTTCATTTTTGAAAACTGAAAAATGTTCGTCTTTTTTATTAAAAATATGCAATCCGTCGTAAGAACCGAACCAGATATTTCCTTCTTTGTCTTCATACATAGGCCATCCGTAGTCTCTTTCAAAAAAACTGAAATAATCAACCGGGAAATCGAAATTGATTATTTTTCCGGTTTTGGGGTCAATCTTACTGATTGCATTGGGCGTTCGGACCCAGATAATACCCTCCTTGTCAATCAGCAGTCCATACGTTTTATCATCGGGTAATGTATTTGGATTATATTGATTCCGAAGGTAACGTTTCACCCTGTTTGTAGTCGGGTCAAGCATGTTCAATCCAGTTCTAGTAGCAACCCAGATGTTTCCGTACCTGTCTTCAGCCAAAGAATAAATCCAGTTATTTGAAAGCGAGTTGGTGTCGGTTAAATCATATTGAATGATCTCGAATTTAAATCCATCGTATTTGTTCAGCCCGCTCTGTGTGCCAAACCACATATATCCCTTTGAATCCTGCAGTGTGGTGTAAATACAACTTTGAGACAAGCCCTGGTCAATCGTATAGCATTTAAAATCATCGTATGAATTTTGTGAAAAAAGGGAAATGGGATGAATTACAAATAGCGTAACAGCAAGAAATAATATAAATTTCAGGATCTTCATATTTCAATCCCGCTAAAATAATACATTCCTGATGTATCTACAAATTAATTTGATGTACGGGTATTAATAAGCCTGTTAATGAAATATTGCCGAATTACCGGATGCCATGGTTTTATATTTTGAAGAAGGCGATCCGATTTTTGGGTATCCCAGTTTATCCCATATCTCATCAACTTTTTTAATAGTGTCGTTGTTTGAAATAACCACATTGGGCCAGTCTCTTTCAAATCCGTCGAATTCTCTGTTTTTTCTCGTTCCGTCAATTATAAGGTGTGCCGTATTTACGCTTGATTTAATTATTCTGCAATCTCTTACAGTATCTATATTTGCAGAAACAATCCATGCGATATAAAATAAATCTGAGATATCGGCTTCTTCATCGGTAATAATAAAAAATTTAACCTGAGAAAAAATTTCGATTTTAAAAAGTTCCTCAGCCAGACAAAAAACTGCAGAAGTTTTTATTTTCTTGACTGCTGCGATAAGAACGGATATTCCTTTGTAAAGCAGGGTATCGTTAATTTCTTTTATTTCGGGAAATTGCTTAATTACCTGTGTGAAATTTATTTTTTCAAAATCATTTTTGTATCCCGCATGGTTTAGTGTTTGAGAAGTTTTTTGTGTGGCATCAAAAAATATTTTTCCGCCGAATGCAGGCTTTTCCGAAGAATGATCGAGAATATCAAGAGGTCCTTTGCTAAAGTGAATATCCGTTGCCGGATCAACATTTTCCGATACTGCTTTCGCCACATCGAAATAATTATGAATATCTGCAAAGTTATCGGTAACCACCATTATTTTATTAAACATCATCTGCCCGGCACCCCACAATGCATTCATTACCTTCAGCGCATGGCCCGGATACCGGTTTTCGATTTTCACAATTAAAATATTGTGAGCAACGCCCGCAACAGGCATATCAATATCTATAACTTCGGGCAGCATGGCGATGCGGATCGGTGTCAGAAAAATACGCTCGGTGGCTTTACCGATCCATGAGTCTTCCATGGGTGGTATTCCAACAATGGTAGCCGGATACACCGCATTTTTCCTGTGCGTGATACAAGTGATATGAAATTTCGGATACCAGTCTGCCAGCGAATAAAAACCCGTGTGATCGCCAAAGGGACCTTCCCAGATCAGGTCTTCGTCCGGGTCAACAAACCCCTCAATAACAAAATCTGCATCTGCGGGCACTTCTATATCCTGCGTGATACATTTTACAAGTTCCACTTTCTGCTTCCTCAGAAAACCGGCAAGCATATATTCATCCATATTATCGGGCAGTGGCGCTGTTGCAGCATAGGTATACACCGGGTCGCCTCCAAGCGCCACGGCAACCGGCATTTTTATTCCCAGTTTTTTGTATTCAGTATAATGACGCGCACCCGTCTTATGAAGGTGCCAGTGCATTCCTGTAACATTTTTTTCAAAGACCTGCATCCTGTACATGCCCACATTTCTGATTCCAGAAACCGGGTCTTTTGTATTTACCATAGGCAGTGTGATGAACCTTCCGCCATCATATGGCCAGCACTTCAATACGGGAAGAATAGCAATGTCGGGTTCCATATAAATAATTTCCTGGCATTCTCCGCGGCCCTTTTTTGTTTTTGGCATCCATGAGGATATCCGGCTTAGCAGGGGAAGCATTTTCAGCTTGTCTAACAGTTTGGTTTTTGTTCCAGTTATTTCTTTGAAAAACGATTCAATCTCTTTCCCTGTATCATCCAGGTCGTTTACACCCAATGCGAGGCACATTCTTTTATTGGATCCAAAAGCGTTGATCAAAACAGGGAAATCGGTTCCTGTGTTTTCAAAAAGAAGCGCTTTGCCTCCATCGGGCTGTTTCGAAAAACGGTCGGTTACTTCGGTAATCTCCAGAACCGGATCGACAAAATCTTTAATCCTGATAAGTTCTCCGTTTTTTTCCAGGCAACTGATAAAATCCTGCAGATTTTTAAAGGGCATCTCTCATTTTATTTTATTACAAATATATTATTTTACCCTCGCAAAAAAAATCGCTGCATATTTCGTATATTTGCAGAATATTAGCTTTACTTAAAACGGAATAAATTATACATTTTGTAATCGGTAATCGGTTTCGCCAGGGGCGAACAGTAATCGGTGGTTTTTACTGATTACTGAATACCGGCTTCTGATTACCCATTAGAATAATGTGTAAATTTAAACCGTTACAAAGTATAAATCATTATTGGTTCTCTTTTAGCAATAAATGCTGAAACCAAACCCGTGAGACAATTAATAAAATATAAACCCCTGTTTTTTTCTTTTCGTATTCCGGCTCATTGCAATTTTTCAGGTCTCATTAAAAATCCAGTAATAATTTTTTTGCTTCTGCTTTTTTTACAACCCTTTCATGCATTTTCTGACGGAAACGGACAGCTTCAACCGACCGATTCATCTGAAAGCAAAATCCAGATAATGCCTTTTTTCAGTTGGTTTGCCATGTACAATTGCCCTGAAGAATACCGGCTTTATATTCATGTGAATTCTGTCAATGAAAAAATCTGCCTTGGTTTTGGAAATATCAAAGATGTCGGTGGAGCAATCAAACACGATGTTTTGTTCCGGATCAAAGATCCGTCGGGTAATATAGTTCTGCCGGCAGATACGGTTCCATATTCAGGAACAGGGTACATCAATTCCTTTTCTGAAGTCGTTGCCGGACCATCGCTGGTTTCCCCATCAGGATATGCCCCGGTCGTTTTCCAACCAACAACAACCGGAGATTATTATATTGAATTTGAAATGCCATGGATTACCGGATCGTTAGTTGTACAAAGCCCGGAACCAAGAATCTTCAGGATCGGCACAGCTAATTTCGGCCCGTCTTTTAATGCGTCCCTGTTTTGCTCCGACATCGCTTATCTGCCGGACAGCAACGGACTGTATACAGGATGCACCGGGTATGCTGCGGATACTTTTATGGGAAAAATTGCACTCATAGACAGGGGCGCTTGTTTTTTTACGACAAAAGTTTTTAAAGCCCAGCAGGCAGGCGCTTTAGGAGTAATTATAGTCAATAACCAGCCCGGCGGAGGCGTAATGAATATGGCTATTGGCGACAGCGCTGTGGCGGCACAGATCACAATCCCTTCCTGTTTTATATCCTGGGAAAACGGGCAGGACATCAAGCAGTGGCTTGCTTCGGGAAATGTTAATGTGTGTTTTGGCGATTCAAGCTATGGCGAAGAAAGAAGGCTTTTCGATCTGTTCGATATTTCTGTGGTTTCGCAAAACAATACTCTTATCGGAGGCAGAGTATGGTCAAAAGCATGGCAATTCACAACTGTGCCTTTTTCCGGTTCATCCGACCCGTTTTTAGATAAATTTTTGGGCAAAGTTTTTATTTATTCGGTTGACAGCATCACAACATCGTTTGATTTTAACGGGATGCAACCATATGTTTTCACAATGGCTGCAAATCTTACGGGTTGCTACAATACAGGAGATCTGGTAAATGACCGGAAGTCTGTGGGAGGCCTGCATACATATCCGCAATACAAAGTTTTTTTGAATACGCCCGATTCGTTGTGCTATCCGTCCGGGCACTTAGGTAAATTCAATTCGCCGGTAAAACTGAACGGTTGCTATCACGATTCGCTTTGCTTTACTATTGATGTCAACAAACAGGGCAAAATAAATATACTAATTAATCTGAACGACACAGCAGGGTTCCAGCCCGGCAGCGCGGATGTTTTTTTATCGCAGTATGTCACGCAGGGCGTTAATTGTGTTTATTGGGATGGACGCAATGGGTTCGGAGAGTTTGTTCCCAACGAAACGCAAATCCCTTTGTTTATCCGGTATTTTAACTGCGAAACACACACGCCTCTCTTTGACATTGAAGGCAATGAGACAGGTTTTAAAATTAATGTGGTCAGGCCTTATAATCCGGATTATACGCCGCCCCTGTTCTGGGATGACACGAATATACCCAATGATGGCACGGCAGAATACACGGGTTGCAGCGATACTGCGGGTTGCCATTTATGGTCCGATTCCATCAGTTGTTCCGGTAATATGCCCTGTTCCATCGGCGATCAGAAAACCATCAATACATGGTGGTATGCCAGCGTGGTGGATACAAATTTTATTTATACCCTTGATTTTTTAAGAACCGATATCCACACAGGAAATGTATCCTGCTTTGATTCCACGGATGGATATGTGAGTTTGCATACTGCCGGCGGTACTCCCGCATATACCTATACATGGAATAATTTCCCCGGAAACCATTCAGACAGCATAAGCAACTTAGGTCAGGGTGCGTATATTTTTTCCATTGATGATTCCATCGGATGCTCTTTCTCCGATACAGCGTTTGTATCCCAGCCGCAACCCATACAATTTATTATTGATTCAGTTGAAAATATCAAATGCTTTGGCGACAGTACCGGTTCGATTTTTACCACAACCCAGGGTGGAACATCGCCTTACCAATTTAATATCCCCCTCGTTGCACAAAACAACACAGGCGATTTTACAAGTCTGCCTGTCGGTTATTATTATTTATATGTATTCGATGCAAACAACTGCACATCTATGGTTGAAACAGCTTTGACAGAACCGCAGGAATTGGTTTTAACGCTTGATTCCATTTTCATCCCGGTCTGTTATGGCGATTCCACAGGCGCTGTTTACATTACGGCTACCGGCGGTTCGGCGCCTTACATTTTTCAATGGAATAATCAAAATTCATCTGAAGATGTCGTTCACCTTCTTCCCGGAAATTATTCTATAACCATTACGGATGGCCATGGTTGTGAAATTTCAGCAGACACGCTGATTCCTGCAGTTCCTCAAATAATCATCACCACAGATTCGATTGTTCATGTTAAATGTAATACGAATAACGGCGCGATATATACTACGTTATCAGGCGGAGAACCTCCACTTTCAGTTTACTGGTCGCCAATAGCACAGACCACAGATGACATAACCGGCCTGGCTCCCGGAAACTACAACATCACGGTTACCGATTCCATAGGCTGCACCCATGCGCTTACCCCTATTACCATAAACAGGTTGCACCAGGAGAATATGACACTTTCTGAAACTGGAAATAAATCCTGCAAAGGACAGTGTACCGGTTCGGCAACCATTACTGTGTATGGAGGGACTTTGCCCCTGAGTTATTTCTGGAACGATGGCGCTACATCACAAATGCATATAGAAATGTGTGCCGGAAATTATACGGTGTATGTGAGTGATAAGAACACATGTATTGATTCCATTTCGCTCGATATTTCAGAGTACCTGTCCCAGCTTCTAATTACAGGTAAAGAAGTGAAAAATGTAACCTGCGGGGAAAAATGCAATGGCGAAATATCATTCTCTGCAACAGGAGGAATAAAACCTTATACCTTTTTATTTAACAATGAGGAAACTGATACACTGATAAAAAATTTATGTAAAGGGATGTATTATTTGTCCGTAAATGATTCTGTAAACTGCCGTATTGCAGACTCCATAATGGTTTCCGACATGCTGATTTCGGAAAATGAAGTACCTAATGTTATTACACCGAATGATGACAACCTCAATGATATTTTTATTTACAACACGCCCTGCGAAACACTGCTGATGTTAGAAATATTCGACCGGTGGGGAAATATGATCTACAGGCAGGAAGCCACGCATCCCAACTGGGACGGAAGAAACGGGGCAGGAGTATTAGTATCGTTCGGAACTTATTATTATATTATCAAAGCGGTAAATAATCCAAAAAGATTCACAAAAACAGGATTTATACAGGTGGTTTATTAATAAAAATGGTTACCAGTAATCAGTAATCGGTAATCGGTGGTTTTTACTTGACTGACGATTGACGATGATTACCGTTTGCTGATTACCATTTGAAAAATGTATATACTTAGGCCATTCTGAGTTTAATTAATATTATGAAATGAGATTTTTATTACTGTTAGCTTTTGTTCTCATTTATTCAGCCTCTCTTGCTCAAATTGAATCAGGAAGGCAAATCACAGCAGGCGCAGGGCTGTATGAATCTTTTTCTGCGGGTTACAGAATCAATTTGCTGTCGAATATTGCAATAGGTTTTTCTGCCGGATCGAATTTCAGGCTTTATAACCATGAAGAATATTATATGTGCAATGCTTATTTCGACTGGATTTTTAAAAAGCGGAAGGATCCGGATAATTTATCAAAGTGGTATGTGAGTGGAAAGATTTATAATATTGTAATTGACGATCCTTACTATATCTGGGATTTTATGGCGTTTTCGCCCTGCGCAGGAATCTATCATAATTTTACAAATAAATTCGGTGTCAGTGTGGATGCCGGGCCTGTATTCAACTTAGTTTTGTACAACGAACGCAAGACTTTCGATACGGTCGGGTGGCCATATCATGTATTAGGGAACGTAAGGGTTCAGGTGTATTTTGGTTTATGATGAAAAAGATAATTTATATTCTTCTTTCGCTGCTTTTCATTCTTGATGGATGTGAGAAAATTCATTACTATCCTGACCATATTGTTCCGGATGTAAAAACAAAATTTCTTGCACATAGGGGTGGGGGAGACTGCAATTTCCAGGAAAACACGTTAAAGGCGTGTCAATACGGATTGCCAAAACTCAGCGGGATTGAAGTTGATCTGCAGATTAGCAAAAGCCGTACGGTGTGGTTATCGCACAGCGCCGATCTGAACGGTTGCGGCAATATTAATCCAAACTGCTTTGCAGAAACATATGATGAAGATATCGTGGGGCTGGATAGTTGTTTTGGCATCAGTTATGATTTTACAAGACTCGAAGAGGCGTTCAAATATATGTCTGAAAATTATCCGGATAAATATATTACATTAGATGTAAAGGAATGGATTCCCTGCGCTGCCTCCAGCGGAAATGTACCGGATGTGATGAATGTGATTGCCGATGAGATCAACCGGCTTGTAAAAAAATATAACATGCAGAATCATGTGATGGTGGAATCTGAGATTGCTACGTTTTTGAGCTATGTCAAGCTGTATTGCAAAGGGGTTGAAACATACCTAAATTCCTTAGGCGATTTTGAAAGAGCCATGCAACTTGCGCTTGAGGCAGGGTATTCCGGCATTTCGTTTAAATATAATTTTGATGAAATAATCACATATGATCATATAAAGATGCTTCACAGGCACGGCCTTAAAATACAACTATGGACTGTGAATACAACAGAATTATTGCAACAGGCCCTCTCTATTAATCCCGATTATATTCAAACAGACGATATAGACCTGGAAATACTCAGGGAATATTATAGTAAGTGATAATCGGTAATCAGTAATCGGTAATCAGTAATCGGTAATCAGTAATCGGTAATCAGTAATCGGTAATCAGTAATCGGTAATCAGTAATCGGTAATCAGTAATCGGTAATCAGTAATCGGTAAT
>JACREX010000187.1 GCA_016212695.1 Bacteroidia bacterium | reverse complement strand
GATGATTTTATTTATTAACAATGGGCGCCCTAACATGTTTATTGAAATCAATCATGCTATTGAAATGAGAATAACTCCCTGCCCACGATGCAAACATGAGTTATTTCCCATTTCAACAGCAATTCATCAACAACATTGCCTCAAAGTTTGAGTAAATAAAATTAAAACAAAATTTACGTTTATCTAAACTCTTTTGCATCAGGCAATGTTGATAACTCTTTTCCCAGCACCTCAAAATAAGATCTCACCATTAGTTCTGTTTCATTTGAAGAATATTCTGATATCGGGATTATTTGTATTCCTGCCTTTTGTAAAATATTTTTCATTTCATCTCTTGGCGTAGTGTCTTCTCCTGTACTATATGGAAGGAAAACAGTAATAGATTTTGTAGTTAAATTCATAACAAATTTTTATTGTTAATTCGGTTTTAAAGATAATATTTATTTATGTCAAAATAATCAAAAAATTGGTTATCTGCTTTACACATGTAACTTTTTCTTTGTAATATCCATATATTTAGCTACTACATTTTAGACATAAGAATCCATCCATCCAACGCATATAAACAAATACTCCCAGCAATCATGGTAGGGTTGGAATCTCTTTATGAATTCTTGAAAATTATTTGGATAATCTTTTGTTGTCATTTTTTCCTGTGAATATAAACATTATATCACCATGTGCGAAACAGATAACCAGTATTCAAAATTCAAAAATAAAGTCAGCAAGACCGACGAGATTAAAAAAGAATACGAAGAAGAAGATGTTGAGATGTACGTGAATTCCTGTTATCCAATTTTTTTTTATTTTTACAGGAAACTTACAACATGGGTACCTGGCTGAAAAAATATTTAGATAATCGGAGAGACTATTTTACTTCTGCAGAATATTTAACCGGAATAAAAGAATGCGCCCGTAACGCTGATGACTGCGATTTTCTGTATCAGATGATTCACCCCACCGGCCTGATTTATGGTTGTCCCATTCAGCTCCCTTACGGAAAAGCATTCGATGATTTTACGCTCGGCGATCGGGAAGAAATAAAACGGATACTGCTCGAGAACTTTATACATTGCAGTATTTTTACCGCAAGCAATGATTATAACTTCCCGGTTGACCCGGATGCCATCGTCCTCAATATCGGGAAATTTTATGAGAATATTATTCCTGAAATTTCGAGGAATCCGAAAGCGGTTGAGTTGGCGCAATCAAACCCATATACATATATTGAGTATATTTTACATATTCGGACTTTTCTCGATGATCTGTTTGTTGAGAATAATTTCACAGGTTATTTCTTTTACAGTTTCCTCAGCCTTGATATTTACTTTTATTTAAAATGGCTCAAGTCACCGGAAATCCCGGTACAAGCGGAATTTGAAGATGTATTGGCAACGCTTCTCAAACTTTTTATAGCCGCGGCATACTCGAATACCAATGACATTAAAAGAGGAGAGAAAATTCTTTTTGAAAATTTTATAAGGGCCATTAAACTACCGGAAAGCAAAGAAAAAGAAACGTTGAAATTTTTAAAAGGGAGTATTTCCCTTGACAATATTGACCTTTCAGCAATTAATATAATAATTTTAAAAAAAATATGCTTTGATATCATCCTGATGGTTATCTGGTCAGATAATATTTTAACCCTGCACGAACAAAGGTTTATCAATGGTATTTCAGACCGGCTGAAGCTTTCATCACAGGAAACAGAAGAAAGCATGGCTGCAATCCAGAAATTTGTTTATGAGAACTGGGACAATAAGGTTATTTATAATAATAAGATCAATTACCGGTTTCTTCATAATGGTTTGTATAACCGGCTTACACAGGCTATCAATAAAAATAAAAGTAAAATTTTAAACGAAGTGTATGAGAGTAAAGAATTGGTGGAATTATTGTCAAAATCCACAACACAAGACCTTACAACCGAAGAAAAGGAAAAAGTAAAATCGCAGTTGCTGGATATTTTAAAGACCATTCCTTCTTTAGCAATCTTCCTGTTACCGGGAGGTACAATCATCCTGCCTGTATTGCTGAAAGTATTGCCGCGCCAAATATTACTGCCTAGTTCTTTTAGGCAAAAAAAGAAAGAATAACTACACGCAAAACATTTTGTATGCGTTAGAATGTTTAAATTTTTGAAGAAGGGTTATTTATTTTCTTTCTCGCAGCAATTCGATATTAATTTGCAAAAAATTGCCAACAACAGAAAACAGGAAGCTACCAAAAAGAAATTTTGGGGATGTTTCACTCCAAAAAGGTTGTGTATAAACAGGAAATCAACAGCGCCTAAAATCATACCGATAATACCTAAAGCTGCGCTAATCCATGCTGCTATTTTCATAATATTAAAATTTAGTTATAAATAATAATAAGTTATTTGTTTACAAATATACAAAAAAAACAAAAACAAAGAAGAAAATTAATAATTTATTTTTGTTGAAATGTCAGAGTACAATTTTTTTTCAGGTAATATAGATTGTATTTGCGGATCAATTATCTCAATCCTGTTGCAAACACGTTGAATGAAATCAACGAGTTTTATTTCTCCTTTTCTGATTGACCCAAGAGTTTCTGATAAACATAATTTAGAAATATATGGATTCATTTTTTAAAATCATAGATGATTTCTTTAATCCTTAAAAATATATTTATCCTGCTGATACGAAAAGTTTAGGAGTCTGTGGTTTTTGTTAAACAACCTGTATCCTTCTTCAAGATTATCCCAGAAACTCTTCAGACTCTTACCGTCAATTTTTGAATACGAATCGCAATACCGGGATTTTAGTTTTTCTGTAAAACGGAACGGGAAAATATGGATCTGGAGTTTTCCATATTTGGCGGTATTGTGTTTTGTTGCAAAATAATATACCGGAAGGAAAGCGCGGTTCTTAAACGATATGCAGCCTGCCGAAACACAGTTCCCGTGAATGCAGATTTCGCCTCCGGGATTCTTGCCTTTCATAAATTTTTTTGTTCTCTCCGCATCTGCCGCATTGGGATAATTAATGCACATTTTAAAACTTGAGCCCCTGCTTGCCTCTCCGCTTTTATCTACATCGTCAGGAGTGAGCTTCATCCACATCCACCAGTATTTGCTGCCGTAAGAAATATCGCAATAGTAAAAGCCTTCGGGAGTTTTTCCGTCAGAGGTTGTGAGTTTGGGTCCCGGCTCGCCATCGAATGCGCATATTTTTATGGTTTTAATGTGCGTTAAATTTTCCATGGAATTTCCTGCCCAGATTTCATATTCCTGTTCTATTTTAAAAACTCTGAATAAAATGCAGGAGGGAGGGTAATTAAGATTTTTTTCCGTAACCCATTTCTTCAGGCTCTTCCCGATTAACTCTTCAATACGGCTGCTGATAAATTCCGGGGACTGCTCATTTTTTCCGCTCTTGCATTCATTGATATCAAAAGGAATATCCGGGGCGTCAATCACTTCTTTCGTATTGCCAGCAACGGAGTCTTTGGTATTGCATTTTATATTTGCCGCATCTGGTTTATTACCGCTGATACTGCACGAAAAAAGTATTGCAAGAGCCAGGATACCTTGCCTACCGGCAGGCAGGAAATTTAAAATATTATTGCCCATAGTGGATGTTTTACAAATCGCTAGTGTTATGTCAAACAAAAATCTGCGGTCACACTGAGCGAAGTCGAAGTGTAGACCGCCTACAAAATGCCCATATTTCGACGCCGCTCAATATGACATTTTGTGTCATTGGATATTTGACATGACACTGGTTTAATATTTTACGATTTTCTGTATGTCCGATTTCTGCCCGTTCCACCGGATGCAGCAGAAATATATTCCTGCCGGAAGTTCTTTTAAAGAAACAGACGATGCGTTTTTTCCCGGATCAATTCCTTTTGAAATTACAATATCGCCAATTGAATTATAAATATAAAAAATACTGTTTTTATTTCCGGCAGGTACATTATAATTAAATGTTATAAGATCGGTTGCTGGGTTTGGAACAAACCTGCCTAAGTATAATCCTCCGGGAACAGAATGGTGCGGCATAATTTCCAATCCGCTGCTAAAGACTGCATACACGAACACATCGTCAAAATAGAATCCGTCGGTCTGCCAGTACTGGCTGTCGCTTGTAATGGTGAACTGAAGTTTTATGTTGTGTCCTATGTAATCGTTCAGGTTGATGATCTCATGCCGCCAACTGTTTTTGATATCAGAAAAAATCGGTTCATTAATCATATAGTTACCCGCAGATGAATATTTTCCGCATAAGGGTTGCCAGGTTGCGCCATTATCAGTCGAAATTTTTAACTGCACATAATCCGTATATTTTTGAATATCCCATTTGGCCCAGAATGTAAGTTCAGCGTATAATGCAGTGTGAAGGTCAATATTATTGAGTACTGTGATTGATTCGCTGATGCCCGGCTGGTAATCTGAATATGGAGAGTCGGTGATACATTCAGGCGCCGAGTGATATGCTTCGGTTGTGGTACTCCATGTGTCGGTTACCCATTTGTTAGTATTGGAGCAATCGTCTGAAAAAACGATCTGGGCATTTCCGTAAACTTTTGTGATTGTATCAGAAAAAGAACAGGCTCCGTTATCAACGGTAAGTAAATATTTTATCCGGTCTCCGGTATTGATTCCCAGCGATAGTGTATAGGAAATTGAATCATCGGCAGACATTAAAAACTGGAGAGACGAAAATGTTTTTGGAGTACCTGTGCCTGAAATATTATTGCTCACAGGTTGAATGGAAACTGTAAATGTACAATTGCCGGTGTCAAGTCCAAGCCTCTGGATATTGAATTTAAAATAACCCTGCTGCTGGGTGATATAATTTGAAGAGATGTCTTTTGCTATTGCATATTTTTGCGTCAACAACGCCAGGTAAATATTTGCAGGCATGTTTTCCTGCGCAAGCGGTATGATCCGTTCAAAAGCCGGCCAGAAACCATCCCATACGCTTCCCACTTCGGGCGTCATGGAAAATATTTTTTCTTTGGTAGTCTGCTCGCCATACATCCAGTCGTCTTGTGTGCCGTTGGTTGTGTAGCCTACGGTGGCAGAATTCAATGCAAACGTGTACCCATTGAATTCAGTGAGTAAGGTTCCGATAGCATTGAAAATAACCGAATCTGGTGTCTGTTGTGAATTATATCCCCAGGGACAGATCAAATCGTTACTGTAAGTATGATAATTCAATGCAATTTTAAAATTGTGCTGTTCGCAGAAATATTTTATTATCTGGGTTTCAGTTTCGGAAAAACCTGCTATGCCTCTGTATGTTTCATCGTTGGGATCGGGAGAGGATCCGATGTCGTCATATCCCCACATATACCCGAAGTTCCGGTTCAGGTCAACACCGTAACTGCCGCCGCCATTGTTCCTGCGGTTTTTTCTCCACATGCCTCCGCCCTGCGGGTCCGTTGTCTCATTATACACATACCCGTCGGGATTCAGACAGGGAACAAAGTAAAGTTCGGTATTGTCAACAATATATTTGATTTCTGCATTCGTGGTATAATTTTCCAGGAGGTAATACATAAAAAAGATCAGTTGGGATACCCCTTCGACTTCGCGGGCATGGGTAGCTGCCGTATAAAGCGCTTCGGGTTCATTTTCATCTGTGTCCGGATTATCGGATATCCTTACCCAGTAAAGGTTTCTCCCCTCAATCGTCGTCTGGGTTCCGATGGTGTGTTTTGTTGATATCAGGTTTGGATATTTTGCTTTCATGGTATCGAGTATGTCGAGCATTTCATTTAACGTAAAGTATCCGCCCATGGAGCCGTAATCAAAATTCTGAGGCACCTGAAAATTACTTGTGCCGCTGCATGCGGACTGAAGTTCTGAAATATTTTTCGGGATTATCTCCTGCCCCGACTTGTCGGGGGTATTTCTTTCTTTATAAAATTTATTCACATCCCGGATCAGGATTTCATAATTGAATCCATTGTTTGATAATTTTTCAAGTTCTGCATCGGAAAGGTCGGTTATGTAAAAACCATTTTTTAAAATAATGCCTTCGTCTGTTGCAATTCCGAGTTTACCAAGTTCACGCATACCGTTCCCAGGGATTTCGATTTTAACCTTAGAGTATTTTTGATTTTGTGAAAAAGCAAATGCGCTGCTCAATATCACCATAAAAAGGATTACAGATTTTTTCATAGAATGGATTTTTGGGTTTAATGCAATATTATCGAATATTGTTTGTAACAGCAAATTTAACTGCTATAAAAATAGTATTTTTAAAGATTCTTTGAATACAAATTCTTTTTGTTTTTATCGTGAATAATGTTTCAATTATGCATATCGTTTACATATTGAGCATAAATATTCATTATATTTGAGAAACGATTTCAGGAAATGCACAGTTTTTTTCGGATCATATTATTACTCCTTTTGACGGACATTTATATCTATGCTCAGGATAAACCTGAACCCAAACCCGGCTGCTTTACAAAGATGATCGTTATTGACGGCGATACCATGCCTCATATGGATCTGAGGCAGGTGCTGGTTTTTCCGGAATTCAAATTTAAAACCAAGCGGCAGGCTCAGAAATTCGATAAACTTATTTTTAATGTTAAAAAAGTATATCCATATGCAAAACTTGCAGGAGCCAAGCTCAGAGAGATTGAAACAAACCTGGGTTATATTACAACCGAATCGCTGAGAAAATTTTATGTGAAAGACGAAGAGCGAAAGCTTAAACAGGAGTTTGAAGAAGACCTTAAAAAACTCACCATTTCTCAGGGGAAAATACTGATCAAACTTATTGACAGGGAAACTGGCCGCACCACCTATCAATTAGTAAAAGACCTGCGCGGGTCGCTCTCCGCATTTATCTGGCAGACGCTGGCCCGGTTATTTGGCTCAGATCTCAAGGCGGAATACGACCCTGAAGGCGATGATAAAAAAATTGAGATTGTTATTCAGCTTATTGAAAATGGACAACTATAAAGCCATTTTCCCCATCATTACTTTCACAAGATTATCTGCGCCATCGGCTATCTGAACAATAGTGGCGTCTAACATGTAGCAGGGTGTGGAAAAAATATTATTTTCTGCATCAACCGCTACTTCTGTGTGCAGGGTGTTTTTGTGCTTACCGCCAAATTTTTTAATGTCGTCTGCAGTGCCTTTATCATTTCCGATTGTTACTTCTCCTTTGCCCAATATTTTAGCGATCAGAACAGGAGCAATGCAAAGCGCGCCAATCGGTTTTTTTGCTTTTGCCATATCTTTCACTGCTTTTTCAACCTCAGGATTTACCCTGCAGTTTAATCCGTCGAAAGCATATGTAAATAAGTTTTTGGCAGCGCCATACCCCCCCGGAAAAACGATGGCATCGAAATTTTCTGCCCTGAACTGCGACAGCGCTTTAATTTTTCCTCTTGCAATTCTTGCGGCTTCAACCAGAACGTTCCGGTCTTCTTTCATCACATCCCCTGTGATATAGTTGATAACATGATATTGGGGAATATCCGGGGCAAATATTTCATAACTGCCGCCGTTTTTTGCAATGGCCCATAATGTAAACGTCGCTTCATGAATTTCTGCACCGTCCATAGCTCCGCAGCCTGACAGTACTACTGCAATTTTTTTTTGTTTTCCCATAATTTACTTTAATTTAAAATTTACGATTTAGAATTATAGTGATTTAATTTAATTTGATAATTTTCAAATTGATTCATTGTGATTTCATATTTCATAAATCCTGCATTCTGTATCCTGATATTTTACATTCTTCATTTTTCATTCATATATTACTTCCCGCTTCCCTGCACAACCGTCTTTACTGTATAAATCAGAATTTTAAAATCAAGATAAAGCGACATGTTTTCGAGATAGATAATATCATATTTAAGGCGTTCGATCATCTGTTCCACATTTTCTGCATACCCGTATTTTACCTGCCCCCAGGATGTGATGCCGGGTCTCACTTTATGCAGGTGGAGATAATGCGGCGCTATTTGTATGATCTGGTCTATAAAAAATTGCCGTTCCGGCCGCGGGCCCACTAACGACATATCTCCGATGAGCACATTGTAAAACTGCGGGAACTCGTCCATCCTGGATTTTCTCATGAATTTTCCGAAAGGAGTGATCCTGTTGTCTTCTTTGCTCGACAGGGCCGGCCCGTTTTTTTCAGCATCCTGACCCATGGATCTGAATTTATAAATCGTAAAAGGCTTTCCATACCTGCCAATGCGTTCGTGGCTATACAGAATCGGGCCTTTGGACGACATTTTCACACCGATAGCTAAAAATATATATACAGGAATTAAGATGATCATGGCAATGGCTGATACAACTGCATCAATAACCCGTTTGAAATTCTTCTGCCACATCGGCATTATATCATATGAGATCTGGATCAGGGGCGTGCCGTAAATAGCCGACATTTTAACTGATCCCGTTAGAATATCGTACATGGCTGGTATCACTTTTATGATAATATGCTTGTCCTGAAGTTTATTGATGATTTTCCATATCTTTTCATGTTCCGACGATTCCATGGCAATCAGCACTTCTTCAATGTTGTATTCATCCACGATTCTCCGGAGATCATCTATGCTGCCAAGATTATCGAGATGTTTGCCGAGCAGGCACCCGTTTTTATTTGAGATGCTGATAAAACCTATGAATTTATTGCCGTAAGACATTTTTTGGGATGCAAAATCTTCATAAAGCTCAACGGCTCTGGCATTGCTGCCAATGATTATTGTATTAAAACCAATGACGCGGTTTTGTATCCGTTTATTTGTTCTTGTAGTAATTATCAGGCGGGGCGTATAAGATATTATAAATTGTAAACCCAGCAGGGTGAAAAATGAAAAATAATAATTCTTGTAGGTAGAAACCGTATCGTCCAATATCAGTGCGAAGAAAATTAAAAGAACGCCAATGACTGTAATAAAAAGGGTTTGCCCCAGTTCAATCAGCCTGGATTTGCGGTAAATATCTTTATAATAACCGGACATATAATACAGGAAAACCCAGAACAGCGGAATAAAAACCAGCCCGGCATAAAATTTTAAATCAAGTTCAACGGGAATCTGATAACCGAATTTTAAGGGCTCGATATAGATTTTTCTGAAGACAAAAAATAAAACCCATACGATTCCGGAGCTTAAAATGTCGGAAACAAGATATTTTGTGAGTTGAAATTTTTTGTTCATCAGAAATGAATTAGCTTTATATTGTCAAGATATATTTCTCCTGCAGATGTTGTATCTTCTTTGGTTGCTCCGATATAAATATTATAGGAATTAGCTCCTGTGTTCGATTGCACCATGTCTGTCAATTCGATGTAAACCTTGTTCCATTCCGAGGAAGGATTTACATGATAGAAAGACTGATAAAGTGTGCTTTGGGTTGCATAATTCACAAAAATTCCCAAAACAAATTCCATATTATTCTTATAATTGAGCTCAAGGTAAATGGGTGTCTGGCTATACGGGATTCCGTAGGAAGAGGACGTCTTGCATTTGAAAACAGTTTTATTTCCGTTCATTATTATTGCTCCCGAATAGGAACCTTCAAATACTTTATCAGGAGTTGTCACTCTTGTTAAGGCTATTTCGCTGGGAAATATTGTATCAAAATTAAAGCCAATTTCGAAGGTTTCATTTAATTCTATATTTGCCTCATTTTTATACATTACTTTTGGATGGAGAGTAGTAATAGCGGATTCATTTAATACAGTATCCAGAATATAGGACGTATAGAAAGGATACCATTTTCTGCTGGCTGCAATGCCATTGGCTTTTATTCCCGCCCGTATCATGATATGGTGTTTTCCCTTTGCCAGCGCCGGGAATGTCTTGGGCAATTCAAAAACTCCCAGCAAATTACCGTCAATATTTATCCATGCATCGGTGATTTTGGATGATAAGGATCCGTGAGCGCCGGTTGTATCAATCAGGTCTATTTTTTCTATCCGGATATAAGCGGGTATTTCTTCTGCAGGGTTGATTATTTCACATGAGGTAATAATCAAACTGATAAAGAATATAAAAGCAATTCCCGGTAAAAAGTGTTTCATCTGCACAATAAAAAACAATAATCACAGTAATAGATTTTAACGGATATTTATCATGATTATTGCCGGGTTATAAAAAAAAGAGAAAAAACTTATGAACAATTGGATGTAAGCTTCATTTTTTCAAGGATTTTATCGGCAACCTGCAGGGTATTGCAGAAGTCTTCAATATTTACAAAAGGTTTGGTATCGCAGAATATGCTATTACAGAAACTTGCCATTTCATCTTTAAAAGTGTAACCGGGTTTAACATCAGGTTTCTCAAAATAAACTTCTTTATCCCCGATTTTTATAGTGTTCAATAATGGGTCAGGCGAATCATTTCCCCTGATGCGGATAATATTCACGCAGTTATTAATAAAATCAACGGTCATATATGCATCTTTCTGGAAAAATCTGCTTTTGGCCATAGAATGAAGAGATATCCTGCTTGCCGTGAGATTTGCCACGCAACCATTATCAAACTCAATCCGGGCATTGGCAATATCATACGTATTACTAATTATCGCAACCCCGCTGGCGCTGATTTTTTTTTACATTCGATTTTATGGCGCTTACTATAATATCAATGTCGTGAACCATTAATTCCAGCACTACGGGAATTTCAGCAGTAGCCGCATTGAACATCGAGAGCCTGTGGGTTTCAATGAACATAGGATTATTGAAATAGGCGCGTGCAGCCATATATGCGGAATTGAAACGCTCGGGAAAACCAACCTGGATTTTTAAATGGGCTTCTTCCGATAGTTTTAACAGGCTTAATGCTTCGTGTACGGAAATATTCATTGGATTTCCGATAAACAGGTGTTTTGAATTTTTTATTGCTTCAACGGTTAATTCATACAGGAACGGGAGCGGTTCGCTCAGGTAAAGTGCATCAACAGCATCAAGCAGGTTTTTAAAAGAATCAAATGCATTAATTTCATATATTTGGGCCAGTTCGGATGCTTTTTTAAAATTGTTGTCAAATATGCCTGCTATCGCTGATTCTTTCAGCTCTTTTAAAGCCTGCAATTTTATCCCGACAGAAGATTCGGCACCTAAAACTCCGATTTTAAGCATGAGAATACTATATTTTTTTGTAAAAGTATAGCCTTTTTAAATGCTTAAATTTTACACCTAAATTAAATTATCAACTTTCTTATGTTGATAAATTAAATATGTCTAATTTTGCAGCACTCAAGAAATGAATTGTTGTTACAATGGACGATACTTTCAGATTACAGGGGAAAAGGAGACTGCTGGCAGAAATCCTTAAAATGAAAGGAATAAAAGATCAGAGAATTATTGAAGCGATCAGGAAAATCCCCAGGCATTTTTTTGTTGCAAGGGGGCTTGAAGATAAAGCATATGATGATAACCCTTTGCCGATATCATCCGGACAAACAATATCCCAGCCCTATACGGTTGCTTTTCAAAGCGAATTGCTGGAGGTTGAGACCGGGAATAAAGTGCTCGAAATAGGAACTGGTTCCGGTTATCAGGCTGCGGTTTTATCTGAGTTGGGCGCAAAAGTTTATTCTATCGAAAGACACGAAGAATTATACAAAACAGCTTCCGCTCTGTTGAGAAAAATGGGTTATAATATCAACCTTTTTTACGGTGATGGCTATAAGGGATTACCTACCTACGGGCCTTTTGACAGGATACTGGTAACCGCCGGCGCAACCGAGATTCCCGATGAACTCTTGAAACAATTGAAAACAGGCGGTATTATGGTTGTTCCGGTAGGTGATAATAAGGTGCAAAAAATGACCAGAATTATCAAAACAGGAGATAACAAATATGAGATAACCGAACACAATAATTTTATTTTTGTACCCATGCTGAAAGGAAAAGTATCAGGTGGAAGTGACGAGGGTTTTAAGAAAAAATAATTAAAAATTTCTGTTACAGTATGATCATAATAAAACCATTTATTTTTAACCCCTTTCAGGAAAATACCTATTTGCTGCATGATGAAACCGGCGAATGTATAATCATAGATTCCGGGTGTTTTTCCCGGAATGAAGAAGAGGAGCTTTTGGCTTTTATTAATTCAAATTCATTAAAACCGGTGAAGATTCTAAATACGCACGGACACATAGACCATATCTTTGGTAATTCCTTTTTGCAACATAAATTTAATATTAAGATTTTTGGGCATAAGGCGGATGATTTTTTAATTGAGAATGCGGTTCAATATGGTTCTTCTTTTGGAATAGATATAAAAATACCACCCAAAGTTAATGTCGGTATTGAAGAAAATTCAATTGTAAAATTCGGCAATTCCGAATTAAAGGTAATACATGTTCCAGGCCATACTCCGGGTGGGATTGCATTCTATAATGAAGAGCAGAAATTTGTAATAGTTGGTGATGTTCTGTTTAATCTAAGCATTGGAAGGACAGATCTCCCCGGAGGCGATTATCAGACATTGATTACAAGCATAAACTCTAAACTTATGACACTGCCTTCCGATACCATTGTATATTCCGGACATGGGCCTTCTACCACTATTGGAGAAGAAATGGAATCCAATCCGTTTTTATAAGTTATTTGTTTTTGGTGTAAATAACAGAAGTAAGAATTCCAACAAGTAACCCTATACCAGAGCCGATAATGGTATTTTTTAAACGTATCTGGCTTGAGTATTCTTTATACCCGAGAACATAATGTTCATTATTTCCAAGTTCAGGGCTCTGTCGTAAAATTCTGGCTTTGGAAGCCCCGGTAAATCCTATTGCAGAACTTCCAGCGGCTGGAAGAAGGGGAGAATAAATAATAGGTTTAAGCCCTAATACCGGGGTAATGAATGGGGATGCAGCTCCCACAACGAATCCACCCACTAAGCACCATGGGCATTTATATTTTTCCATGGCATCGCTTTCTCCTTTTACAAAAAACCGCATCTGTTCTATAGTCATGAAATCTTCTTTGGAAGTATCGGGTTTATAAATAACCTGCTCATTCCCCAACGTATCGGTAATTGAAAAAATATTATCCAGATCAATTTCTGTAACCTCCCTGTTTTGAGTATGAAAGGTAATAGCTGTGTTAAGGTCATTATACTTATAGTTGCGGATTACAATTTGCTCTCCACTCATTAATAAAACCGTATATTGCGAAAATCCTGAAAAAACAAGCAGAAATAATATGATAAATAACAGATACTTCATCGAATAAAGTTTTCCACAAACATACGTAAATATTTTGGTTATTTATATTCAAAATATATTTTTACACAAAATCTAAAAATCGTAAATCGTAAATCGTAAATCGTAAATCCTAAATCCTAAATCCTAAATCCTAAATCCTAAATATAATTATGGCAACAGATCAATTTGTATTACGGCATAACGGGCCCAGACCTTATGAAGTTGAAATCATGCTGAAAAAAATCGGAGCTAGTTCCATGGATGCACTGATTGATGAAACAGTCCCGAAAAATATCCGGCTCGAAATGCCCCTGAACCTTCCGGAAGGGATCAGCGAATATGAATATGCAATTAAGATAAAAGAGATTGCTTCGAAAAATAAGATTTATAAGTCATATATCGGGTTGGGATATTACGATACGATTCTGCCCGCAGTCATTCAGCGAAACATTCTTGAAAATCCGGGCTGGTATACATCCTATACTCCCTATCAGGCAGAGATATCGCAGGGCCGTCTCGAGACGCTTCTGAATTTTCAGACAGTGATCACGGATCTCACCGGAATGGAAATCACAAATGCATCCTTACTGGATGAAGCTACAGCCGCTGCAGAAGCCATGCTCATGATGTTCAATACCCGTTCAAGAAATGCGGTAAAGAATAATGCAAATATCCTGTTTGTGGATGAAAATATTTTCCCTCAGACATTAGATGTTATCAAGACAAGATCGAATCCTGCCGGTATAGAACTGCTAATCGGCAAATACAATGAATTCACATTTAATAATAAGGTTTTCGGAGCCATTGTTCAGTATCCTGCCGCTGATGGAAAAATTAATGATTACAGGGAATTCACGCAAAAAGCGCATGCCGTGGATGCTATGGTTGCCGTTGCAGCAGATATTATGAGTCTCGTATTATTAACTCCTCCCGGTGAATGGTGCGTTGATATTGTTGTCGGTTCAGCTCAGCGTTTTGGTGTACCCATGGGCTTCGGCGGGCCTCATGCCGGATATTTTGCAACCATGGATAAATTCAAGCGGACAATGCCCGGCCGGATTATAGGCGTAACAGTAGATGCAACAGGGAAATTGGCATTGCGCCTTTCGTTGCAGATGCGCGAACAGCATATCAAAAGAGAAAGGGCAACTTCTAACATTTGTACGGCACAGGCCCTGTTGGCGACCATGGCAGGGATGTATGCCGTGTACCATGGAAAAGAAGGTTTGGTAAGGATTGCAAATCATATTCACAGTACTGCGGGCTTTGTTTCAGAAGAGTTGAATAAGCTGGGCTATAAGCAGGAGAATGTAGATTATTTTGATACTTTAAAAGTGATGTTTCCGGCAAATGTTAAAGTTTCTGATATTGAAAAACTGGCTCTCGAAAGAAAAGTTAATTTCAGATATATCAGCGAGAAATATATTGGAATCAGTATTGATGAAACTACGTTGCCTGGTGATGTTGTAACCATCCTGGAAATATTTGCAAAAGCCAATAATAAACCAATACCTGAAATACCGGATATTCCGGAAAAAACTTATTTCGATAAAAAATACAGCAGGACAAAAGATTTTTTCACGTTGAATGTATTCAAGGCATACCGATGTGAAAGCGAAATGATGAGATATATTAAAAAACTCGAAAGGAAAGATTTTTCATTGACTCATTCTATGATCTCGCTCGGTTCCTGTACCATGAAGCTGAATGCTGCGGTCGAAATGCTTCCGCTGAGCTGGCCGGAATTCGGCGCGATCCATCCCTTTGTTCCGAAAGATCAGGCAGAAGGTTATTATCAGCTTATGGATGAGTTAGGGAAAGATCTTTGTGAAATTACAGGATTTGAAGCCATCTCGTATCAGCCGAATTCAGGAGCTGCCGGTGAATATGCAGGCCTGATGGTGATCCGGCAATATCATATCGGCAGGGGCGAGGGGCACAGAAATGTTGCCATTATTCCATCCTCAGCGCATGGTACAAACCCTGCCAGCGCTGCAATGGCCGGGATGAAAGTAGTGGTTGTGGAATGCGATGATAAAGGGAATATTAATGTTGAAGATTTGCGCAGTAAAGCAGTTCAGTATAAAGATGATCTTTCCTGCTTTATGGTAACATATCCGTCCACACACGGAGTTTTTGAAAGCAAGATAAAGGAAATGAATTCCATCATTCACCAGAATGGCGGATTGGTTTATATGGACGGCGCCAATATGAATGCACAGGTAGGACTTACAAATCCCGCTCATTTAGGCGCTGATGTCTGTCACCTGAACCTGCATAAAACATTTGCCATACCTCATGGCGGCGGAGGCCCCGGCGAAGGCCCTATCTGCGTTGCAAAACATCTTGTAGATTTTCTGCCTTCACACCCGGTTGTGAAAATCAGCGGCGAAAAAAGCATTCATGCAGTAGCTTCAGCGCCTTATGGCAGTGCAAGCATTCTTACAATTTCCCATGCCTATATAAAAATGATGGGCGGCAATGGATTACTGGAAGCAACAAAATATGCGATACTCAATGCAAATTATCTTGCCTCTTGCCTTAATAGTTTTTATCCGGTTTTATATACCGGTGAGAATGGGAGGGTGGCCCATGAAATGATTCTCGACTGTAGAAAATTTAAGCATGACCCGAACACGGATATTTCTGAAACAGACATTGCAAAACGCCTTATGGATTATGGGTTCCATGCACCTACCTTATCGTTCCCTGTTCATGGTACATTGATGGTCGAACCTACCGAAAGCGAGTCGTTGCAGGAGTTGGACAGGTTTATTGAATCTTTGATAAACATACGAAAAGAGATTGATGAAGTAACAACAGGTATTGCCGACAAGAAAGATAATGTACTTAAAAATTCACCGCACACGCAGGAAGTGGTTGTTTCCGATAAATGGGATCATACCTATGGAAGAAAAAAGGCGGCCTATCCGTTAAAATGGATTTCTGAAAATAAATTCTGGCCCGGTTCAAGCAGGGTAGATGATGCCTATGGCGACAGGAACCTTGTCTGCACGTGCGCTCCTATTGATGAATACAGAACAGGAATTTTAAACTTCCATGGATTAAAATAACTGGTCTCCTATATCAAAAATGTGTTAGTCTAAAAAGTCTTTATTACCGTCATTGCGAACGAAGTGAAGCAATCTGACATACAGTATTATCAACAGATTGTTTCGGTTGTTCCAACCTCGCAATGACGAACTATGCTGCTTTTTTGGGCAGCCTTAATTTTATACAATGAAAACCGATATTCTTTATAAAAAAGCTCTGAACTTTGAATTTCTTTCACTTGATGACGGTTTGTATTTATACAAAAATTCACCCACTTCGGAACTTGCATTCATCGCAAACGAACTCAGAAAGATTCACGTACAGGGAAACAAAGTCACCTGGATGATCGACAGAAATGTGAACATTACAAATGCTTGCTGTTCTCAATGCCTGTTTTGTAATTTTTATAGAATACATGGCAGTAAAGATGTTTATATTACTTCAATAGAAGATTATAAACGTAAAATCGATGAACTCTATAAATTAGGAGGGAACCAGCTTTTATTACAGGGCGGGCTACATCCTAAACTCGAGTTGAAATTTTATACGGATCTTTTTAAAGAACTGAAATCCTTGTTCCCCTCTTTAAAATTACATGCGCTGGGTCCGCCGGAAATTTTTCATTTGGCAAGACTCGAAAAATCTAATTACAGGAATATTCTTGAAAAGCTCATGTCTTCTGGCCTTGATAGCCTTCCCGGAGCCGGCGCTGAAATTCTCAGCGACCGGGTGCGCAGAATCGTTTCTCCTGTAAAATGCAATACTCAACAGTGGTTAGATGTGATGAGAGAAGCTCATAAGCTAAACCTGCCCACTTCTGCAACAATGATGTTCGGGCATATTGAAACGATAAAGGAACGGCTGCAGCATCTTATTCACCTCAGGAATGTTCAGTCAGAAAAACCAGAAAACCATTATGGATTCCTTGCTTTTATTCCCTGGCCGTTTCAGGATAAAGACACAAAACTAAATCTGATATCAGGAATAAAAAATACTGTTATAGCGGATGAATACATCCGGACCATTGCGATAAGCAGGATCATGCTTCCCAATATTACAAATATACAGGCATCCTGGCTTACTGTTGGAAAATCAACAGCGCAACTTTGTTTACATTCAGGCGCAAATGATCTGGGTTCTATTATGATTGAAGAGAATGTTGTTTCAGCGGCTGGCGCTATATTTAAAATGGATGCTAAAGGTATTCGGCAAACTATTAAGGAAGCAGGTTTTGAACCCCAGAGGCGCAATCAAAAATACGAGAAACTTCAAGAAAAGAAAAATATTGAAAAATAGTTTTTGAAAAACTGCTAAAGTTTCTTATTTTTGCACGCTTAATTTAAAAAGATAAGGGTCTCGTAGCTCAGTTGGATAGAGCAACAGCCTTCTAAGCTGTGGGTCGTGGGTTCGACTCCCGCCGGGATCACAAAAAAGGTTGTCAAAATTATTTTAGACAGCCTTTTTATTTTTTATAAAATCAATGGTTTTTTGAGTCGTAAATTAAATTGTCGCCTGATTTTTAGTCTCTTATATTGATATACGTTAAAAATCCCATTATTTGAATTTTATAGATAAATATATTATTTGTATATTTAAAATCTTTTAATCTAAACAAAATATTTTATGCTTTTATATAAATATCCAATTGGCAAATTATTCATTTTATTGTTTGCTGTTGCAGTTTGGGGTATTAGTAATGCATTTGCTGCGGTTTCCATTACTAAACCGAGTTTGGCAATAAATACCTGCAGTGTATATCCTACTGCGTATCACACATTGGGTGATATTATAATTGCCGAACCAAACGGGGGACAAAAAGCAAATTTTGCAATAGGAACTGATGTAACATTAATTCTTTCAGCTCCTGCAAACTTCCAGTTTGAACCGGGAATTGGTTATGTTTCATATACGGCAAGTGAAGATATTACAGCAGCGACTATTGTTGTTACTGCTACTACCATTACAATTACATATACATGCCCCACTGTAGATCATGTTGATGCTATGACCATTAGTGGATTGCGGTTAAGGGCTACTGCTGCAAGCGGCGCTGTTAACATTACACGTACCGGTGGCACTGGAACTATAGCAGGCTTGGTTAACGGAACCACACTTACTACCTCCTTAACCTGCACTACTGTAAGTACACTAACAACCGGAACAACAGTATCCTCTATACCAAACCCTGTTTGTATTGACGCTTCTACTACTTTATCCTTATCAGGCAGCACAGATGTAAGCACATATCAATGGCAGTCGTCATCCGACGGTGTTACATATACTAATATTACCGGAGCGACTTCTGCTACTTATGATTATACTCCTGCCAGTGTTACCAGTAAATGGTTCAGGTGTACACTCACATGCGGAACCACTGGAAATAGCGCAGCCGTGAATGTTACAAGCCAGGAGTGTTCCTGTTCATCAGGCGACTGCGATGCGGTTGAAATAGCGGTTGATATATCAGCACAATCCGATACCATTTGGTCATGGGATTCCGATGTCAGAAGATCCGGTTACTGCTGTTCTGCTCCTTCAGGAGAGGAATGTATTAAATTCGTCGTGACAGTCAATCCCAGGACAGAAGAAATATCTTTCGATGTCACCAATCCGGGACCTAATGGAGGCGCTTTTTATAAAATTGATTGCGGAACCAGCCATTCTCTTAGAGACACTGTTTGTGCTGATGGAATGACAAATTTCTGTATAACATATTGCAAAAATGGAGGAGACAAACCCATTTACTGGATCAAAGCAGGAAGAAGAACAAGCATTTCTGATGATGTAACCCTGCATCCCGGTTGTGTGGATAGTCTGCATGCTATGGGTTATGTTAATGTTACCTGGAACTCTGTGAGTCCGGGTGCAACAGGAGCCTATAATGGTTATCTTAGCAGCACTGCTTTGGCTGATGTTTCTGTTACAGCTCCAAACCCTATTCCCGGAGGACTTTCCTATGTGGATTATCAGGTTTCAGGAACTGCCACCGGTTGTGCTTCCGGAACTACATTGGATACTGTGCGTGTGAATTTTTTAACAAGCACATTAAGCGTTGCCATCAGCCCTGCAGAACCGGCTATATGTGCCGATGGTGATCCGGTTACATTAACAGCTAATGTTTCCGGAGGAACCGGAACTATTACCTATATCTGGAGTACCAGCGCAACTTCAAGTTCCATCTCGGCAGGCACTCCGGGAACATATTCGGTTTCGGTGAGTGATGCTACAGATTGTACACCCGCCAGTAATACAGTTACTGTTGTTCAGTTTACTTCTGATATTACAGCAGAAGCAGGCCCGCCACAAACTGTTTGCAGCAGCAGTCCTGCAGTTACACTTGCCGGCAGTGTTACAGGGGTCAGCACGGGTATCTGGTCGGGTGGAACAGGTGTTTTCATACCCAATATTACAACTCTCAATGCAACCTATACTCCTTCTGCTGCAGAAATTTCTGCCGGCGCTGTTACTCTCACTCTTACCACAACAAATAATATGACCTGCCCTGCGGCTTCAGATAATATGACAATTACAATTAATCCCACACCCACGGCTACGGCAACACCTGCTTCCCAGTCGTTCTGCAGCGGTGGAACCACAGGAATTAACCTTACTTCAAATGTATCGGGAACAACATTTGCATGGACTGTTGCGCAAAGCGCGGGTATCACAGGGGCAAGCAACGGTTCAGGTAGCAGTATAGCACAAACTCTTTCTAATTCCGGCACATCGGATGGTACGGCTACTTATACAATTACTCCGACAGCAAACGGGTGCAGCGGAACACCAATCACTGTTATTATTACTGTAAAACCAAATCCGGTTGCGACGGCAACACCGGCCTCACAGACGATATGCAGCGGTGCAGCAACAAATATTGCGCTCTCTTCAACTGTTTCAGGAACAACTTTTTCATGGACTGTTTCCCAGAGTGCCGGTATTACAGGGGCATCTGCAAGCTCTGGAGCTACCATTAACCAAACCCTCAGCAATTCCGGGACATCTGCCGGTACCGCTACATATGCTGTGACACCTACAGCTAACAGCTGTAACGGAACTATAATCAATGTTGTGGTTACAGTAAATCCATTACCCGTTGTTACGGCTACACCTGCTTCGCAGACCATATGCAGCGGTATAACTACTAACATCGCCCTGACATCAAATGTGTCAGGAACAACATTTGCATGGACAGTGGTTCAGGGGGCAGGTATCACAGGTGCATCGGCAAGTTCCGGCAGTACTATAGCGCAGGCGATTTTTAATTCCGGGACTACTGCAGGTACAGCAACTTATACCGTTACACCGACAGCGAGCAGTTGTAGCGGTTCATCCACTAATGTTGTCATCACAGTGAATCCTTTACCGGCTGCTACTGCAACACCGGCTTCCCAGACCATCTGCAGCGGATCGGCAACCAATATAGCATTAACTTCAAATGTGTCAGGAACAACCTTCTCTTGGACTGTTGCACAAGATGCAGGCATTACCGGTGGATCTGCAAGTTCGGGTGCAACTATAGCGCAGACTCTTTCTAATTCTACCACAGCTGCTGCAACGGCAACTTATACTGTTACACCGACAGCAAGCAGTTGTAACGGTTCAACAACAAATGTTACCATAACCGTTAACCCGGTACCAGCCATTTCATCTACAACTCCTGGTTCACGATGCGGAACAGGTACTGTAACATTAGGAGCAACTGCTAATATAGGGACCTGTTATTGGTATGCGGCAGCATCAGGTGGTGCTTCTCTCGGTGCCGGGAACAGCTACACAACAACTTCCATTGCTTCAACAACTACTTATTATGTAGATGCCACTTTGAATGGGTGTACCACTGCAAGCAGAACAGCCGTTGTTGCTACAGTATATACTATTCCTTCCATTTCTTCAACAACTCCTGCTTCACGTTGCGGAACAGGAACAGTTATTTTAGGCGCTGTACCTTCAGCCGGAACAGTCAACTGGTATGCGGCAGCATCAGGCGGCTCTTCTTTAGGAACAGGAACAAACTTTACTACTCCATCCATATCATCTACCACAAATTATTATGTTGATGCCACTGACAACGGATGTACTACTGCTGCAAGAACAGCGGTAACGGCAACAGTATATACAATTCCTTCAATTACCGGAACAACTCCCGGTTCACGTTGTGGTACAGGAACTGTAACATTAGGAGCAACAACTTCTGCAGGAACAATTAACTGGTATGCTGCCTCGTCAGGCGGTCCCTCTCTTGGGACAGGGAGTAATTATACTACTCCATCCATATCATCTACCACAACTTATTATGTGGATGCAACAGACAATGGTTGTACAACTGCTGCCCGGACTGCTGTTGTTGCTACTGTTTATACAATACCCACTATTGCAACCACAACACCGAATTCCCGTTGCGGTACAGGAACTGTAGTTTTGGGAGCTACGGCATCTGCCGGTACGGTAAATTGGTATGCCGCTTCCTCAGGGGGCGTTTCATTGGGAACAGGCACAAATTATACAACACCATCTATAGCTGTAACAACTACATATTATGTGGATGCCACTGCCAATGGATGTACCACTGCAAGCAGAACTTCTGTTACTGCTACAGTTTATACTGTGCCAACAATTGCTACAACCACCGCAAATTTCCGATGCGGAACCGGAACAGTTGTATTAGGAGCTACTCCATCTGCAGGAACGATAAATTGGTACAGCGCAGCCACTGGCGGTTCTTCTCTCGGAACAGGAACAAATTTTACAACCCCATCTATTTCCTCAACAACTACTTATTATGTTGATGCCACTGACAATGGTTGTACGACTGCGAGCAGAACCTCAGTTACGGCGACTGTATATCCTTTGCCGGTTATCACGGCAACTCCTGCCAGCCAGTCAATCTGTAGCGGAGGTGCATCCAATATTGCTTTAACAGCAGATGTAGGAGGCACCACGTTTGCCTGGACCGTATCTCAGGGAGCAGGAATCACGGGAGGGAGCGCCGGTTCAGGGGCGACAATAGCACAGACCTTATCGAATTCAGGCACAACAGCAGGAACAGCAACCTATACGGTAACACCCACGGCTAACGGATGTAACGGGTCAACGACAAATGTAGTGATAACAGTAAATCCATTGCCTGCAACCACAGCAACGCCGGCATCGCAGACGATATGCAGCGGCGGTGCTACCAGCATTGCTTTAACGTCGAATGTAAGCGGAACCACATTTGCATGGACAGTATCGCAGGGAGCGGGAATTACGGGAGCGAGCGCCAGTTCAGGGGCAACCATTGCACAGACATTATCCAATTCTGG
>JACREX010000186.1 GCA_016212695.1 Bacteroidia bacterium | reverse complement strand
TCTCAATAAAATCATGGCAGATAGAATTTTTACAAACTTGAAAATTGATATGAGTTGCAAAAAATATAAGAGGGTTTATCGCGATGCCTTATGGTTTGGTAAAATTGCGTCTTAAAAATTAACGAAGTATTGATTATAAAATCTGTTGCAAAATTGAATTTCAAAATAACCTGATGAAAATTTTTCTTTCCTTATTCAATAAGAACCTGTATTTATTCCCGGTTTATCTTTTTTTGATAAATTCTGTAATTACCCATTCTCAGGATCGAATAAAAACCGACAGTTTGCTCAACATTTTAAAAACCTTGAAGCAGGATACATCCATGGCAAATATATACAATGAACTATTCTTACATTATGTAGATAACGATACATCAAAGGCGCTTTACTATTCCCGGCTCCTTCACGAGTTTTCGGAAAAAATCAATTTCAGGAAAGGAATTGTGAATTACCTTCACGGAATGGGTGTTTTTTATTATTACCAGGGTGATTATTCATTATCTATAGACTATTTAAGAAAATCATTAAAACTAAGAGAAGAACTTGGAGATAAAAAGGGAATCTCATCGGCATATAATAATATCGGGATTGATTATTCCTCACAAGCCGATTACCCAAAAGCAATCGAATATTATCAGAAGTCTTTAAAAATAGATGAAGAACTTGGAAATAAAAGAGGCGTTTCGCAGTGCTATGTTAATATAGGAATCGTTCAGTCATTACAGGGAAATTACACTTCCGCCATTGATTATTATCAGAAGTCTTTAAACATCATTGACGATCTTCTGGCACAAAAAAAAAATAAATCCGACATACAGGAACTGATTACCGGGAAATCCACCTGCTACACAAATCTGGGGCTTGTTTATTATTTACTTCATAATTTTCCGAAAGCGTTGGAGTATTATCAGAATTCTTTAAATATTGCCGAAAAATATGGCGATAAGAAAGCGATATCACAGGGATTAAATAATATCGGGATGGTTTATGATGATCTTGGTTCTGCAGCAAAGGCCATTGAATACTATCAAAAATCCCTGGATATAATTAAAGAACTCGGCGACAAAGGGAGTATGCCCGTAGTGCTGAGTAATATTGCATCACTTAAAATTAAACTTAAAAATTATAAAGAAGCTATAGAATATTCTGAAAAAAGCAGGAAAATTTCTAAAGAAATCGGCTCATTAGATGATGAGAGACTTGCATATGTAAATTTATCAAACGCTTATAAAGGGATGAAGAACTTTAGCAAGGCGCTGGAATATTATGAAATATCACGGCGGTTGACTGATTCGATATTCAATTTGGAAAAACACAAACAGCTTTCTGAGATGGAGGCTAAATATCAGAGTGAAAAAAAACAAAAAGAAATTGAGATTCTGAATAAAGACAAAAGACTGCAGGCATATGAAGTAAGAAGCCAAAAATTACAAAAATATGCGTTAACAGGAGGATTGCTGTTAATGGTCATTTTATCCGTAGTGATTTTAAAAAGTTACAGGGACAAGAAAAAAGCCAACATTTTACTGGCAGAGCAAAAAAAGAAAATTGAAGAAAAAAACGAAGAACTGAATCAGCAAAATGAGGAGATACGAACACAGCGGGATGAAATCGAAGCGCAAAGAAATGAGATTTCATCACAACATGATTTGGTAACACAACAAAAAGAACATATAGAAACAATCTATTCCGAACTCACAGACAGCATCCATTATGCGGAGAGAATACAGAAAGCAGTGTTGCCCACAGAAGAATATGTGTGGAATATTCTTAGCGCGCTTTCATCTCAGGAACCAGTAAAAGCTATTCAGAATTCACTTTTGGAACGAAACGAAAGGGATGATAATTTCTTCATTCTTTTTAAACCGAAAGACATTGTTTCCGGTGATTTTTACTGGATTGCAAAACGGAATAAATGGTTATTAATAGCAGTGGCCGATTGCACGGGACATGGTGTGCCGGGTGGATTTATGAGTATGTTGGGTATATCGTTCCTGAATGAAATTGTAGCCCGTGATGAAATTAACTCTGCCAGCCTTGTATTGGATGAATTACGGGAATATGTTATAAAATCACTTCAGCAAAAAGGAATTTCCGGAGAACAAAAAGACGGAATGGATATGGCATTTGCTGCGATTGACCTCAACCCGCAAACCACACAAACCTCACAGGTTTTGCTTAGCTCTGCGCCTGGCGAAACCAGTGAGGTTTGTGTGACCTTCAACGCTCAGTTTGCCGGGGCGAATAATCCCGTGTATATTGTAGAGACGGGGGAATCCCCCGTCTCTACAGTACGTGAAATTCGCCCCGACAAAATGCCTATTGGAATTCACGAAAACATGCAGCCCTTTACAAACCATATTATCGAACTACAAAAAGGCGACACGATCTATATGATGAGCGATGGCTATGAAGATCAGTTTGGCGGACCAAAGGGGAAAAGGTTCCAGTTAAAATGCCTCAAAGAAATGTTGGTAGTCAATGGTCATTTGTCAATGGAAAAACAAAAAGAAATACTCGACAAAACCATTGAAGATTGGAAAAACGAGTTTAGCGAAAAATACGAACAAACCGATGACATTACTGTGCTTGGGATAAAAATATAGTTTTGTTTTAATCCGTCGGGAAATCTAAAACCTTCATTATGGCTTCGGCTTTTAAAAGGCATTCCTCATATTCCTTTTCAGGAATGGATTTACAGGTGATCGCGCCGCCAACTGAGAAAGATAAATAGTGTAAAGTTTCATTAAAAAGAATACTTCTGATCACTACATTAAAATCGAAATTTCCATCCGGAGTGATATATCCGACAGAGCCGGAATACAGGCCGCGTTTGGTTTTTTCAAATTTTTCGATCAGTTGCATTGCGCTGATTTTGGGAGCGCCGGTCATGGAACCCATAGGGAATGAAAACCGGATCGCATCCGTAAAATGAAACCTATTGCTTAGTTCCGACACCACCGTTGAAATCATCTGGTGAACCTGACGGAAACTGTAAATCCCGCATAATTCCTCAACATGCACGCTCGCTTTTTGCGCGGTTCTTGAAAGATCATTTCTTACCAGATCCACTATCATGATATTTTCGGCCCGTTCTTTTTCATCGTGTAAAAGTTGATTCCGGATGGCTGCATCCTCTTCGGGCGTTGCTCCTCTTTTTGCAGTACCTTTGATGGGCTGGGAAATGATAGTATTGCCTGTTTTCTTAAGATATCTTTCAGGGCTGGCGCATAACAAATATTTATTACGAAACTTGTAAAAACAGGCAAATGGAGTTGGAGACACTTCAGATAGTTTTTTATAAACAGAAACAGGATTTATGAATGCATTTTCTGAGAAAAACTCCTGGCATAAATTTATTTCATATACATCGCCATGCTGGATGTGTTGCTTGATTTTATAAACGGTTTCAAGGTATTCTTCTTTTGTAAAACGACATTTGATCCATGCTGTTTGCTGAAATTTTTTTATATCAGGAATAAAATTCGATATGTTTTTGTAAAGATCGTCAGCTTCACGATCCGTTGAAAACAAGGGATGGTATAATAGCTCAACCCTATCGTCTGTGATAATGATAATAAACTTTGGCTGGAAAAAATGAATCGCAGGGAAGCCGATTCCATCCGGATTCTCTGAATGAAGCTCTTCAACTTCGTTTTTCAGGTCGTATGTCAAAAAGCCGAACAACCAATCCTTTGTCGCTTCATGATAATTTTTTAATGATGAAAAAGAATCCTTATTTTGAATCGTTATTTCAGAAACTGTGTCAACAGCCACAATACAATCAAAAGTATGATAGCCCGCAGTTGAGGAATTAATTTTTTTAAAATTATTGGAATCAAGGAATGCACAAACAGGATATGTATCGGCCCACAGTAATAATTTTTCTTTAAAATTTTCTGTGATTGGATATGTTTTGCTTTTACGCATGATGCAAAATTAAAAATTTAAAACAGCAATTGCCTCAGATAAATTTTTAATGTTTTCTACGGTCAATGTTAACTTATCCTTACTCTCTTTCATTTTGAACAGGTTCGGATTTTTCTGGATATACGCCAGGATATTTGAAAAAATTGTGGATTTGTAAAACAGCGAATCCTGATTAGAGATAAAATAACCTGTCAAAACAGAATTCTTCAAAATTACTTTTTCAAAACCGAGCTTAACCGCAGCCCACCTTAATCTTACAACACTCATCAGTTCCTTGGTCTGATCCGGAAGTTTTCCAAAACGGTCAGCAAGGTTTTTTTCGAACGCAACCAATTTTTCTTCCGTTTCAATATTGTCTAATTCACGATACAGTTTTATACGTTCCGAAACAGTATCAATATATTCTTCGGGGAAGAGAACCTCCAGGTCGGTTTCAACCTGGCAATCGGTATTTAACATGAAATCTTCAGCAGGTATGGGTTCAGCAGCTTCTTCGTCTGTTTTCTTAGCAAATAAATCTTTGAATTCATCTTCCCGCAACTCCTGTATTGCTTCATTTAAAATTTTCTGATAGGTCTCAAATCCTATATCTGCAATAAATCCGCTCTGTTCTGCACCCAGTATATTGCCTGCTCCGCGTATGTCAAGATCCTGCAATGCAATATTGAAACCGCTGCCTAATTCCGAAAAATCCTCAATCGCTTTTAACCTGCGCCTTGCTTCCTGTGTCATCGAGGTAAGCGGGGGAGCCAGCAGGTAGCAGAACGCTTTTTTATTGGAACGCCCAACCCTGCCCCGCAACTGATGCAGATCGCTCAATCCGAAATTTTGGGCATTATTGATAATGATTGTATTTGCGTTCGGAATGTCAATGCCCGATTCTATAATCGCGGTAGCAATAAGAACATCATAATCGCCGGCCATAAAATCGAGCATGATATTTTCCAGTTCGCTGCCCTCCATCTGGCCATGGGCAACAACCGGTTTCACATGCGGACAGAGTTTATTAACTAACGCCTGCATTTCGATAATATTCTGCACCCGGTTATGAATTAAAAAAACCTGTCCGTTGCGCGATACTTCATAATTAACGGCTTCGCGTATCAGATCTTCATTAAACGTATGAAGTTCCGTAATGATCGGGTACCGGTTGGGTGGCGGCGTATTGATTATCGAAAGATCACGCGCGCCCATCAGCGAAAACTGGAGGGTTCTCGGAATAGGCGTGGCAGTCATGGTCAGCGAATCAACATTCAGTTTTATAGTTTTTAATTTTTCTTTTGCTGCAACGCCGAATTTCTGCTCCTCGTCAATCACAAGCAATCCGAGGTCTTTAAATTTCACATCGTTGCTCAATAGCCGGTGTGTTCCTATGAGAATGTCTATTTTCCCTTCTTCCGCTTTCTTAATGGTTTCCCGGATCGCTTTTACAGATTTCAAACGGCTCACATAATCTATATTGCAGGGAAAATTTTTCAGGCGGTCGGTAAATGTCCGGTAATGCTGCAATGCCAATATTGTTGTGGGAACAAGCACTGCAATCTGTTTGCTGTCGCATGCCGCCTTAAAGGCTGCGCGGATGGCAACTTCTGTTTTCCCAAAACCCACATCGCCGCAAATAAGCCTGTCCATCGGGTAATCCGCCTCCATGTCTTTTTTAACATCTTTTGTGGCTTTTACCTGGTCGGGCGTATCCTCAAAAATAAAAGAAGCTTCAAGCTCTTCCTGCATAAAATTATCAGGAGAAAACTCAAAGCCTTTTTGTTCCATTCTTTTTGCATACAGGGCAATCAGTTCTTTTGCAATATCTTTTACTTTGCTTTTGGTCGCTTGTTTAAGCTTCTGCCATGCGCCAGTGCCAAGCTTGTAAATTTTCGGCGCATCCCCTTCTTTTCCTTTGTACTTCGATATTCTGTGAAGTTGATGGATATTCACATAAAGCACATCATTGTCTTTATAAACCAACCGTATGGCTTCCTGCGATTTTCCGTTGATCTCAATTTTCTCCAGCCCGCCAAAGATCCCGATTCCATGATCAATATGCACAATGTAATCTCCGGGATGAAGGTTCTGCAAATCGCTTATAGTAATCGTTTCCTTATTGGAAAAACTGCTTTTCAACTGGAACTTATGATAACGGTCAAAAATCTGGTGATCCGTGTAACAGCAAATCCTCAGATCATTATCAATAAAACCTTCGTGCAACGCTGAAAGAACCGGTTCAAATTTTACATTTTTCCCTTTATCTTTAAAGATATTCTGAATCCGTTCAATCTGCTTTTCATTGTCAGATAAAATGAATGTATTATAACCAGTGGCTTCATATTCCTGCAGGTTGCCGATGAGCAGATCGAAATTTTTATTAAAAGCAGGCTGGGGCGATACATTAAATATATAAGGATGGTCCGTATTAAAATAATAATGATGCCCGAATTCAAGAGTCGTAAAACGGTTCAGGTTTTCTAAAAATATCTGTTTATTAATTAGCAGTTCATCGATTGTTTCTGCGGTTTTAACATCACTCAAATCTGAAGATTGTTTATAATTCTGCTTTGAAAGATTATACACCGCCTCCATCCTGCCGGCAGAATAATTTGCATCTTTCAACCAAACCAATGTATCCTGCGGAATGAATTCAAAAAATGAAATCCTTGCATGGTTAACTAATCTTCCCTTAAAATCAGGGATAATCGTAATGTCATTAAACTTTTGAACAGATAACTGGGTTTCAATGTCGAAAGATCGCAATGATTCCACCTCGTCTCCAAAAAAATCTATTCTGTACGGATGGTCGCCGGAAAAAGAAAAAACATCAATAATACTGCCGCGTACGGCATATTGCCCGGGCTCATAAACAAAATCACTGCGGATAAATTCATACTCAGAAAGCACATCCATGATAAAATCAAGCGAAACCTTTTCCCCAACATGTAGTTTTAATGAATTGGTTTCAAGATTCGCTTTTGTTATGACCCGTTCTATCAATGCTTCCGGATAACTGACCACAATCATGTCCGCTCCGGGACTGTGAATCTTGCTTAATACTTCTGTACGCGAAACAATACCTGAATTATCCGGGTTCTCAATATCGACATTCCGCTTATAAGATGAAGGGAAAAAAAATACCCTCTCAGGATTCAGAATATTTACCAGGTCATTATAAAAATAAGCGGCTTCTTCTTTATCATTTAAAACAAACAGGGACGGTTTATGAATGGAAGACATGACCGAAGAAACAAGCAGTCCTGCAGAAGATCCGGCAAGACCTTTTAAAATAAAGTTGCATTTCTCCGCTTTTTCCAGCAAATGAACCAGTTCTTTTACATTAAAATGATCGCTGTATATTTTACTAAGCATAAAAAAATTGCACCCTCATCATCAGGGCTGCAAAGGTAAGGAAAAATTATTCTTTGTTTTTATTCAATAAACACCTTATCTTTACAAAAAATCAGATAGGGGTTGCGGGTTATTTTTGCGTCATAAAATTAAAAGAGCTTAAAAACCCATGAAGAATTTTTCAAAAGTAATGTTTAACTAAATTTTATAATTATGAAAAAACTTTTACTCATCATGTTGGCATTAGGCGTTATAGTTGGCGCTAATGCACAAGGCAAGTATGCAGTCAAAGATTTAAAAAAGATGACTGCCATGAACCTCAGTAAGCGGATCGACTATAAAGAAGGTCCGATGCTTCCTCTCAATCCAAGAGTACGGGCCCATTCAAAAGATGTTTCTTCGATACCGATCGGAACATCTTTTAATGTATATACGGTAATGGACCCGATTGCCCATTACTTGGATGCAAACCCGGAGACTAATACCATTATGTTCACTCACAGAACAGGCGGTTTATGGGGGCCTGATGTAAATTCCGGCAATACCCTGTATACAAAATTTACCAGCGACTGGGGCGCAACATGGGACTCTGTATGGTTTCTGCCTGTTACTAACCGTTTCAGGTATCCGAACGGCGTAGTGTACAATCCTCCCGGAAACACTGACCCAACAGCAGTTTCTGCAGTTATCACAGGACCCAAAACAGACGGAGCAGAATGGGTAGCAACCTACTTTGGTTCTGCAAAATTTGACGGTTCGCAGTATTCGCTTGTTGACGATCCGACTGCTGCCGACTCTTCTCTTTTTGCCGATATCAACCTTTGCAGCGGCAATGGCCATTTTCACACAGCAGGAAAAACCACTACGCTGGCCGACCAAAGTAATGTTTTGTATTATACCATGTTTAACGGAGTTTATAATACAGGAACAAATATTGTAGACTGGTCAAAAAATTATATTTATAATCTCTGGAAGAAAAGATTTTTCTCCGGCGGCGCTGTTTACTGGTCGTTCAATTCAAATTTAGCATTTGCAGCAGACGGTATGCACGGTTACTTTTTCACTTTTGGAAACGATTCCTTAGACAGTCCCTATTTAACCGGTATTCCTATAGTATGGGAAACCTTTGATGCCGGCGTTACCTGGATAAAACAGCCCGTGTATCACCATTTCGACCAACTTCCGGCAATTAAAGACAGAATCTGGCCCACCTCAAACACTATTAACCTGCCCTCTGACCAGTGGGTATTCAGGCCCAACTTCCCCTGTGGCGCTGTTGGAGAAGAACAAGCCTACCCGGGCGTTGTAGATGCTTATGGCTATTTGCATATCGCCGCCGTTGTTGAAGGGCTTTATTCATACCATGCGGATTCATTAGCTTATTCATACTCCAATCACCCGATTTTATTATTTGATGTATATAAAAATGACACCGGGTGGAATGCAGTATTTATTGACACCATCAGATCAGGTATTGTCGAAGACGTTAATTCCGGATTTGGCACAGGCGCCAATGCTGTTGGATGGGAACACTGGATCAATATGGCCAAGAGCCCTGACGGAACAAAAATATTTGTTGTATGGACAGATACAGATTCTACCATTGATGCAACGAATATAATGCCTGAAATCAGGGCAAGGAGCTGGGACATTAATGCAAATTTGGCCACTCCTGTAGTTCAATTTACAAGCGGAATAGGCAATTTTTTCTTCCTGCACACATCTGATGCCTGTTTATATGACGGCACGAATTACAAAGTTCCGGCTTCGTACTTGGATATTTATGAATCGAACCAGGACCCGGACGGATCGCAGAAACATTACCTGATAAACGGAATAAATTTTACAGAAGGAGATTATACAAATCCTGTCTGTATAGGATGTTCAAAAACAACCGCTATGATTAATTCTGATTTTGTATCACAGAATTATCCGAACCCGGCAAAAGGAAATACAACCATTACCGTAAATATTAAAGATGCGTCAAAAATCAATGTAACAGTTACCAATATCCTTGGCCAGAAAGTTTATGAAACCGGCAGGAATGCCGCTGCAGGCGCCTGCAATTTCACATTTAACACCAATGGATGGAGCAAGGGTGTTTACTTCTACACAGTAACCGCAGGCAATAATAAGCTTACTAAAAAAATGATGGTTGAATAGACTTCAGTAACTGTTTAAATTTGTAGAGCCGGTTTAATATCGGCTTTACTTTTTTTATGCAAAAAGAATTTAAAATAACCGGCGACGGTTCGCATACTCTGTATGTTCCCGAACTGAACGAGCATTATCACTCCACGCATGGCGCCATCCGGGAATCATCGCACATTTTCATTCATGCCGGATTAAAAAGTATAGATATTTCTTCTGACCCGATAAATATTTTAGAGATCGGATTCGGAACAGGGCTGAATGCATTACTCACTTTTCTTGAAGCAAAAAAAAATAATCAAACCATTTATTACACGGGAATCGAAGCACACCCATTAGATCGTTCGGTGTACGAGAAATTAAATTATTGCAGCCTTATCCGGGAAGCGGGATTGAAAACAATTTTTCTGAAACTTCACGAGGCAGAATGGGATGAAACGGAATGCATATCAGAAAAATTCATACTTGAAAAAATTCACCGGAAAATAGAAGATTTTATTCCTGACAATAATCGTTATAATATCGTTTATTTTGATGCATTCAGCCCCGCAGTTCAGCCTGATATCTGGACAGAAGAAATTTTCAAAAAGATTGCAAAATCAATGCTTCCGGGCGGGATATTGGTTAGCTATTCAACTAAGGGCGATGTAAAACGCGCTTTAAAAGCGTCGGGGTTTACCATTAAAAAACTACCCGGGCCCAAAGGAAAAAGAGAAATACTCAGGGCAGTAAAAAACAAATCCATTGAAACAAATTAATACTGCTCTTTTTCATTAGGGAAATCGCCTGTTTTTACATCATTAATATAATGCTGCACGGCGCTGTTGATTTCTTCGGAAAGATGGAGGTATCTTCTGAGGAACCTGGGTGAAAAATCCTGGGTGATACCGAGCATATCATGAAGGACAAGCACCTGGCCGTCAACCCCGCTGCCGGCGCCAATTCCCACGACAGGTATTTTTAATTCACCGGCTACCTGCTTTCCGAGGGCCGAAGGGATTTTTTCAAGGACTATTGCAAAACAGCCCAGATTCTGCAAAACATGCGAATCTTCAAGAAGTTTTTCTGCTTCATCTTTTTCTCTTGCACGAACCACATAGGTTCCGAACTTGTGAATTGATTGGGGGGTAAGGCCCAGATGCCCCATGACAGGAATACCTGCCGTAAGAATCCTTGTGATGGATTCCGAGATTTCTGCCCCGCCTTCTATTTTAATGGCATGAGCCCCGGTTTCTTTCATGATCCTGATTGCAGAAGACAACGCTTCTTTAGAGTTTCCCTGGTAGGTTCCGAACGGCAGGTCTACAACCACTAAAGCACGCTTTACAGCCTTTACAACAGAACCTGCATGATAGATCATCTCGTTCAGGGTTATCGGGAGTGTAGACTGGTAACCGGCCATAACCGTTGCCGCAGAGTCTCCGACAAGAATAACATCAATGCCGGCCTGGTCAATTATTTTTGCTATGGAATAATCATAGGCTGTAAGCATTGATATCTTTATACGCCTTAGCTTCATCTCCTGAAGCACATGAGTGGTTACTCTCACTATTTTATTACTTTCGGTTGACATTAGATTGCCGGTTTATTTTTATTATTCGTTTTAATATTTATTTTTGCTATTTAAATGCAAAGGTGAGAAAATAAATTTAACCCAGAAATAATTGCGTAAAATTATTATTTTCATATTAATTCTTTTCTCCGCTGTAATTTATTCCTGCAAGACTGATTTTAAAGTAAATTCCGAATGGAAGGATATTACTCTTGTATATGGGTTGCTCAATCAGCGGGACACAGCCCATTACATTAAAATAAACAAAATATTCCTGGGAGACAGAAGCGCTTATGAAATGGCCATGATAAGCGATTCCGTAAACTATTCGAATGCTATCGTTACTCTTGAAGAATGGAAAAATAATATCAGTACCCGTATAATCAATTTTTATAAAACAACAAATGAAATCATAAAGGATTCCGGTATCTTTGCAACCGACAGTAATATTCTTTACAAATCTAAAGCAACTCTCAATGGCGAAAGCCTTTATAAATTAAAAATACTGATTGGCAATAAACTCATCGCCTCGCAAACCAACCTGATCGACAGTATCTATATTCAACAGCCTACAACAACTACTGAACAAACTGTGAGTTTTGAAAATTACGCATCACCTTACAAAACAAAATGGACATCTGCAATAAACGGGAAAATCTATGAACTGACACTCAGGTTCCATTACCTTGAAGCTAATAAGCAAACAGGAGTTATTATTACACACGACAGTATAGACTGGGCGCTTCCTGCAGTTCGCTCTGCAGGGATTGAAGGCAGTGAAACGATGACGCTTGATATAGGTTGCGAAAACTTTTACAGGTTTATCGGTGGAAAATTATTTCCCCCCGATGCAAATGTAATAAGATACGTAGAAAAGAAATCGCTTGATTTTATATTTACAGTTGGCGGCGACGAATTGAACACATATATTGAAGTAAGCCGCCCCACAGAAGGACTCACTATGGATAAGCCTGCATATACAAATATTGAGAATGGTATAGGAATTTTTTCGTGCCGCTATAATCAGGGCATATTTGGTAAAAGAATTTCTGAAAAAACCATTGACTCCCTTGCCAGTGGCAGTTTTACAAAAGCACTTGGATTCAAGAATTCCCAGTTTACCATCAGCTATTGGTCCAGTCATCCTTGATTCCTATTTTCTTCGATTTATCACAAAAAACTTAAAAATCTCTATTGTCTTTTTGTCATATTTATATGACATATCAGTCTGATTATTTTTTATATTTTGTCATTATTACATAAATGTCCGTTTTTCCATAATCTTTCGATAATAGTTTTAATCATCTTATTATTAAATACCTACAGCAATAATTCCAAAACATCAAACATCAAACAAGTAACTTTAAAATGTATTGGCATAATCATTGAAAAATCAAAACGACAAATAAAAAGTTAATCATTTAATACATTGAATATATGGGTAAGATTATCGGAATAGATTTAGGAACCACGAACTCCTGCGTTGCCGTGATGGAAGGCAGCGAACCGGTGGTTATTCCAAACAGCGAGGGAAAGCGGACCACTCCGTCTATCATAGGTTTCATTTCAAACGGGGAGATAAAAGTCGGCGATCCTGCAAAACGCCAGGCAATAACCAACTCAAAGAACACTGTTTATTCTATAAAGAGATTCATGGGCGAACCCTATGACAAAGTTCTTATGGAAGTGAAAAGAGTTCCATATGATGTTATCAAAGGAAATAACAATACACCGCGTGTTAAGATCGGAGAAAGGCTGTATTCCCCTCAGGAAATATCTGCTATGGTACTTCAGAAAATGAAAAAAACGGCTGAAGATTATCTTGGGCAGGAAGTGACGGATGCGGTGATTACCGTACCTGCATATTTCGACGATTCGCAGCGCCAGGCAACAAAAGAAGCCGGCGAGATCGCAGGGCTGAATGTGAAACGCATCATCAACGAGCCCACTGCGGCAGCGCTGGCTTACGGCCTTGACAAAAAACATAAAGACATCAAAGTGGCAGTTTTTGACTTAGGCGGCGGTACTTTCGACATATCCATTCTTGAACTCGGGGAAGGTGTTTTTGAAGTAAAATCAACCAATGGAAACACGCACCTCGGCGGCGATGATTTTGATCAGAAAGTTATTGACTGGCTGGCTGAATCATTTTTAAAAGACGAAAATATAGATCTTCGCAGAGATCCGATGGCATTGCAGCGTTTGAAAGAAGCTGCAGAAAAAGCCAAGATAGAACTATCGAGTTCTGCGCAAACGGAGATCAATCTGCCTTACATCATGCCTGTTGACGGCATTCCCAAACATCTTGTAAAAACTCTGACACGGGCTCAGTTCGAACAGTTGTGCGACGACCTGATTCAACGGACTATTGAACCCTGCCGGATTGCGCTGAAAGATGCAAGCCTGAGTCCGTCTGATATTGATGAGGTGCTCTTAGTCGGCGGATCAACGCGAATACCTGCGATTCAGCAAATCGTTGAAAAATTCTTCTCAAAAACGCCATCGAAAGGAGTGAATCCTGACGAAGTAGTAGCTGTGGGCGCAGCCATTCAGGGCGGCGTATTGACGGGTGAAGTAAAAGATATCCTGCTCCTTGATATAACCCCTCTTTCGTTAGGTATTGAAACCTTAGGCGGGGTGATGACAAAACTCATCGAATCAAATACAACCATACCCTGCAAAAAATTTGAAACGTTTACGACTGCGGCAGACAACCAACCTTCTGTCGAGATTCATGTATTGCAGGGAGAGCGCCCTATGGCAAGCCAGAATAAAACCATAGGCCGTTTCCACTTAGACGGTATTCCGCCGGCTCACCGCGGTACTCCTCAAATCGAGGTTACCTTTGATATTGATGCCAACGGGATTCTTAAAGTATCTGCAAAAGATAAAGGTACAGGGAAAGAGCAGAGTATCCGTATAGAAGCATCTTCGGGCCTGAGTGATGATGAGATCAAGCGGATGAAAGCTGAAGCTGAAGCCAATGCCGAAACAGATAAAAAAGCCAGAGAAAAAATTGATAAGATCAATGCGGCAGACAGCCTTATTTTCCAGACAGAAAAACAAATAAAAGAATTCGGCGACAAATTGCCTGCAGACAAAAAACCGCAGATTGAAGCGGCTCTTGCAAAACTTAAAGAAGCGCACAAAAGCCAGGATATTGATGCTATTGATAAAGCAAGCGCTGAACTGAACAATATATTCCATGCCGCATCGCAGGAAATGTATAATGCAAGCCAGCAGCAACAGCAGCAGCAACAACAGGATAATACCAAAAATACAAATACAGGAAATCAAAATCAGAAAAAGGGAGATCAGGAGGTTACGGATGTTGATTTTGAAGAAGTGAAGTGATGAGTGCGGGTTCATCCAAGATTCAATGTATCAAACGGAGCAGCGCTGAATCCGCCTGTTCTTGAGGAAACAAAATGATTCAGCCTGTTAAAATTTTTCAGATTTTCGAACTGAAAATAAACCAATTTACCGGATAAAACAGATAGCACTCTAATGCCTGAATTTTTTAAAAAAAATAAAAAAAACAAATATTTTATGCTTAATTTTGCAAATTAAAAGATTAATATCTAAATTTGTTCAAAATTAAATAATTATAAAACCAATTATTTATTAATATTTATTCAAAATCCTTTGCAAAAAGGAAAGTAGAAATAAAACAAATCATATGGCTGAAGACATTAAAAAACTTTTAGTAGCTTTAGATTTTTCTGAACTTACAGAAATGGTTGTTGAAAATGCTGCCGTTCTTGCAAAAAAAATCAACATCGGTCTTGAGTTAATTCATATAGAAAACAACAAGCAGAAACAGAAGGAAGCGACCGGTAAACTAAAAATGATTGAAGAAAATACCACTAACAGATACGGGATTCCTGTTATCTCTACTATTAAAGAAGGTAGTATTTTTTCAACGATCAGTGATTATGCAAATGAGTTAAAACCTCCGTTTGTGGTTATGGGAACTCATGGGATAAAAGGCATGCAGAAAATTTTTGGGAGCAAAGCATTAAAAGTCATTGTCGGAAGTTCAGTACCATTCTGGGTAGTTCAAAAACCGCCGAAATCAGATGATATTAAAAATATTATATTACCCATTGATTATACTTTTGAAAGTAAAGAAAAACTGAATATTGTAAAATTTTTAAGTTATTTTTATAAATTCAAAGTAAATATAGTAACCCCCAATCTAAAAGACCAGGCGTTAAGAAATAAAATCAAAAACAACCTGACGCACGTTGATAAAATATTGGAGGAGCGAAAAATTGAATATGAAATTGTGATTGGCGCTGACAAAGGAGACATGGCTGATGCAGTGAACAAAGTTGCCGGAAGTATGAACGCCGACCTCATCATTGTTACCTCAACCAAAAATATCGGGTGGAATGATTATATATTCGGGGCGCCTGAACAGAAGGTAATTCCCAATCAGTATAAGATACCTGTAATATGCGTTAACCCAAGAACTGACCTTACAAAAACCGGTTCCTTCAGGTAGTTCCCGGCAGTCGCAAAAATTCGGTACACAGCGGCTAATATCCCTGCCCGCAATGTGTAAGAAAGATGATTCCCTCACTTCGTAAATCGCAAATCATTATTCATTATGACTATATGCTAAATTATCCAGAGGTTTCTTAATGCTTTTATCGCTTTTTTTGTATTCGCTTACAGAAAGGCCGGTAATATTTTTAAACTGCATGGAGAGGTGCTGAACACTGCAATAGTCCATCATATAGGCAATCTCGCTGAGCGTAAACTCACGCCCGTCAATCAGTTCTTTTATCCGTTCAATTTTATTCAGAATAATGAACCGTTCAAGCGTAACCGGTTCAAATTTTGAAAAGACTTTTGAAAGATGCTGGTATGTGTATCCTAATTTTTCGACTATGTAATCAGATTTGCGGATGATGGAGTCAACATTATTGGAAAAATGTATCAACTCGATTACAGCCTGTTTGATTTGTTCAACCAACTGTTCCTCTTTCCCTTTAATCAGTTCAAAGCCGTTCTTTTTTAATATTTCCGCGATTTTTTCTATGGTGATAAAAGAAGAATTGTAAGTTACCACCACTATGCCCAGCCTTATGGAATTAATAAAAACCGAGGCTTTTTCAAATTCCTCCCGGATGATACGGATACAACAATTGCATACCATGCTTTTAATATGCAATATTTCCGTAACAAAGGGAGAATTTTCCATATTGTTGAATGAGTTTGCAATTTAATAAAATCTGTATTTCCGTCAAAATAAAAAAAGGAGCGTCTTTCAAACGCTCACTCATAATAAACCAAAACAATCGGCAGAAGAAAATTATTCATCCCGGTCTTCTTTAATTTGCATTTTTTTAATGATCTTCCTTTCTTTCCCTGCATTAGGCCCTTTCTTCTTTTTATTTTTTTTCATCATTTTATGATTCATGTCGAATTGCAGCCTCTGTTCATCATTCAGAAGTTTACGGATTTCCTGCTTGTGTGCGGCTTGTTTTTTTAACATTTCTGTTTTAACGGCGCCCATCTCGTCAATGGTTTTATTAATGGATGTCATATCCGGGTTATCAGTGGTTTCAAGTGTTTTAAGATGAGCCTTCTTTTCTGCAAGCTGGTTTTTGTATTGCATCATTTCCTTCCGGTTGGCAACCCTCATCTTTTTGATTTTTTCTTTCTGTTCATCGGTAAGTCCCTTGATACCTAATCTTCCGTCTTTGTCATCATGGGTTACAGATTTCTTTTCAATGGTCACCTCTTTAATTTCTTCTTTTTTCTCTTTGTCTTTTTCCTTTTTGCCCTGGGCAAAAACTGATGATCCGGCACCGATAAACACAAGTATCAGAAGCATCATCGCAGAATTTTTTAATGTTGTTTTCATTGTTTTATAATTTTAAAAAGTTAGTATTCCTGATTTGCTTTTGACTCTTTGATTTTAATTTTATAAAAAGGTTTAATCGTAAAATAAAAAAACTGCTTATCCGCTTTGATAAAGTACTTTACTATTGAGTTGCTGATTTTTCAAGGGTTTATGAAGGTTTATCAAATTATTATTCAAAATGTTCATGAAAGCCTGTTGGTTTCTACGTTATTTAAAACATTTACT